>CAVKBP010000168.1:0-5177 GCA_963654395.1 Ruminococcus sp. CAG:382 | reverse complement strand
ATCTTGATGTGAGCTCATATATTGAGAATAATATGAACTGGCAGCAGTTAAGAGAGCTTCGTATCGGCATGGAAGAGCGTCTGAATATTGATGTGTATAAGAAGGTGCTGTATTCATGGCAGCAGATGAAAGAGCTTCGCCTTGGACTTGAACAGGGAGTAGATGTTGAAAAGTATTCAAGTCTTATGTATACAGCTAAGGAAATGCGGGTTAAGCGCGAGGCACTGCTTGCTGTAAGAAATGTGGAGTATGCAAGACGCAAGGAAACAGTACGGTTTAATGATTTCATGCTTCTAATCAATGAGAGTGGAATGGAAGCATTTATTCTTGTATCGAAGATTGGAGAAAGGATTGACCGCGTACATCTTCTGGATGCACTCAGGGAAGAGAATGTCACAACAGGTATTGATTATGCGGCGATAGATAAGCTTTCTGATATTGGTGCAGAATCAGAGACAGTTGTTGTAGCAAGAGGCATAGAGGCAAAACCAGGCAGAGATGGCTGGTATGAGTTTATGTTTGAGACTGATATCAAGTCGAAGCCTAAGCTTTTAGATAATGGTTCGGTTGATTATAAGAATATTAAGTATTTTGCGCTTGTCAAGAAAGAACAGGTAGTCGCAAGATATCATGCGGCAACAAAGGGAACAGACGGAAAGAGAATAACTGGCGAGATAATATATGCACCTAAGGGCAGGGAGATTGCACCTATAAGAGGCTATGGCTTTAAGGTGCTGCCAGACAAAAAGACCTATGTTGCAGGAATAGACGGCAAGGTTGAATTAAAGGATGGCAGGCTTGAGATAAGCAATGTCCTGTTTCTTGAAGATGTCAATGGTTCGGTTGGTAATATTGAATTCAATGGTTCAATTAATATAAGTGGTAATGTATCAGATGGTGTTACAATTAAAGCGGCAAGAGATATAGTTGTAGAAGGCTTTACAGAAGCAGCTAATATCGAGGCTGGCGGAGACATTGTTCTTAAAGAGGGCAACAATCCTGGTGGTAAGGGTTATATTAAAGCAGGCAATGATGTCTTAGGAAAGTTCTTTGAGAATGCCAGAGTCTCAGCAGGAGGCAATGTGCAGGCTAATTACTGTCTTAACAGTGAGGTGTATGCAGAAAAGCAGCTTGAGATATGGGGCAGGATAGGAGTACTTGCCGGAGGAAGCATATATGCAGGTGAGGGTGTATCATCTTATTACATAGGCAACCAGGCAGGAATTGCCACATCAGTAAAGGTTGGCAGGGAGCAGAGCTACTACGAGCAGATATATGCACTTGATGTAAGAAAGAAAACTATCGAAAGAGAGCTTGTCCTTTTAAAAAATGCCTATGCAGAAATACGCAGAAAGTATAAGCCTGAGGTGCGTAATATCAATCCATTGTTTATAAAGACTGAAAGCGCCATATATACCAAGAAGCTTGAGCTTAAGGAGGTACAGGATGAGGCTGACTTACTTAAGGAAGAGGAGAATAAGATTAAACAGGCTAAGATAGTAGTACAGGGCACAATATATCATGGTGTAAGGGTTAATATTAACGGTGCCATGTGGAATGCCAAAGAAACTAACAATGTGACAATAAAGAAGTCTAAAGAAGGAATATTTGTGTACAGAAATATTTAGAGAGGAACTGGCTATGAGTGATAAAATATTAATTGTTGATGATGCCGAAATCAACAGGGAAATACTTAGGGAAATGCTTAAAGATGATTATGAAATATTAGAAGCAGACAATGGTCAGACAGGACTTGATATTGTAAGTGCAGAGAAAACAGCTATATCGGCAATACTGCTTGATATTGTGATGCCTGTTATGGATGGCTTTGAATTCATGACAAGACTTCACGATATGAAGATTATGGATAAGATTCCAGTACTGGTTATCAGCGGAGATAATACAGTACAGAATGAGAAGAAATGCTTTGACTATGGTGTTTCTGATTTTATCGGAAGACCATTTAACGCTATTCTTGTTAAAAAAAGAATCCAGAATATGGTGAGCCATTTTTCATATAAGAATAAGCTTGAGGAAAAGGTTCAGGAGCAGACCGCAGTTTTAAGAAGAGCATACAATACCCTGAAAGGACAGGCGGAAAGACTGGAGAAGCGTAACCGGGAAATTATTGATATGCTTGGTACAGTCGTAGAGTACAGGAACTTAGAAAGTGGAGAGCATATCCAGCGTGTTAAGGGATATACGAAAATACTTGCAATGAAATTCAGCGAATTATATCCTGAATATGGCTTAACACAGCAGATGATTGAAACGATTGTGATGTCAAGTGCACTGCATGATCTTGGAAAGATTGCTATTCCGGACAGCATTCTTATGAAGCCGGGCAGACTCACTAATGATGAATATGAGTATATGAAGTCCCACACAATAAGAGGCTGTGAGATACTTGAAACAGTTGATAAAGGCTGGAAATCTGATTCCAAACAGATAAGCCTTGATATAATAAGACATCATCATGAAAGGTTTGATGGGAACGGATATCCGGATGGACTTAAGGGTGATGACATTCCGATATCAGCACAGCTTGTATCGTTAGCAGATGTATATGACGCACTTGTAAGTGAGAGATGCTATAAGGATGCATTTTCAAAGGATAAGGCATTTCATATGATAATTGGAGGAGAATGTGGAGTATTCTCGCCTAAGATGATGGAAGTGTTCAGAAATGTGCGTGACCAGTTAGAGTCATTTGCCAATAATCCTGTAACTGAATAAAGTGATTCTGTAATTATCCAAAGCAGCTACCAAAATACTTCAAATTGAATTCAGAAGCGTGACGAATCCGTAAGATATAATAAAAAAATCAGATGTGATATGTATGCATATCACATCTGATTTTTTAATTCTGTCAGGCTCTGAACAGTTGTGTTTATATTTAGAATAGTTGTATTTACATTTAGAACAGTGCATTTACCATGTCCGCTGTGTAGGAAACACTTGTGGCATGCTCAACCTCAATCATGTAAAGTGCATGTGCAGCCAGGTGTTCTGCAGCCTGTTCAAGATCTCTGATACCTGTAGTGTCCTTGCAGTAATCAAGGACAGCGTCAAGTCCGTTATCAGTAACGATGCATTCGTCCTCGTGAAGTCCGATTCTTTTAAGAACCTTAGGAAGTGAGTACTTAAGGAATATTGTCTTTTTCTCTTCCCTTGTGTAATCCGGAATGTCAATTACTGCAAATCTTGAAAGCAGTGGCGCACTTATCTTATCCTTATCGTTAGCTGTTGCGATAGGATATACACCTGAGGTAGGTATAAGGCATTCCATGTAATTATCCGTGAATCCAAGATTATCAAGGAGTGTGAGAAGCACATCAGCAGGGTTGGCATTACCATTGCTTGAAGTAGCCTTGTCAAGCTCGTTGATTATGAATACCAGATTAGATTCACCAGCCATGTTAAATGCTTCCATGATAATACCAGGCTTTGCATTAGAGTATATTCTTGAGCTTCCTGTAAGCTGTTCAGCGTCATTAATTGAACTCATATCAAGTGTTGTCCAAGGCATTTTAAGAATCTTGGCAACAAGGTAGGCAATCTGTGATTTACCTGTTCCGGCTGGTCCTACAAGCAGGATACCATATGCAGGAAGTGTATGCGTTCTGTTAATCTGTATAACAGTTTCAATAATTCTCTGCTTGACGCTTTCCATTCCGAAAAGCTCATCATCAAGAATTTTTCTTGCTTCGACAGGATCAATTGATTCAAAATAATTGCTCTTCCACTTGATGTTAAGCATAATAGAAAGGGCTCTCTGTGCGTGTCTTTTTTCTTCTGGAGTTACCTCGCTTGAACGCGCAACTACAAGATTTCTTCTTGCCCATAAGCGGATATTTTCAGGCAGTGTATTTCCGGCACAGTTAAGGAAATCTGAAATACTTGTAAGGCTTGTGAGCTTCATGTCATCAGCAGATTCATCCGGCTCATCGCTGTTTTCTTCTGCTACAGCGCTGCTTTCCAGCAATCTTTCAATCATGAACTGGAGGAAACCGTCCTCGGCAGATAACTTGTTGCCATTGCCAAATGCAACCTCCTGAATTTTATATACATTGTATCCGTCAGATGTGTTGGCACCTGTGAGCTTTACCTTGACTCTGTTCTCACCAAGCCATTTAATAAGGCTGGTAAATCTTGAATCAATCTTTAAAATGTTGCTTGTAAAGGCTTCACCGTCAATCTGGAAATCAAATGCGGTTTTCTTATATGGGTTGGTGAATAAACCATAAGATGTCTCATCCCACTGCTTTTCAGAATTATCCAGAACAAGGATAGGGTTTTCGGGTGAAGCTGTGGAATTGTCTGATTTAAAAGTCGTATAAGTACATACAAAACCGGCAGTGCTGCCAGTGTTGGCATTAGCGTCGTAAACTAACATGTATTCCTCTTTCTGTGCCTTAGGCACCTGTGATAATCTATCATATAATAACATATTCTGGAAAGTTCGCAAGGTGAGGATTGAATGTATTGAATTATGTGCTATAATATGAATAGATAATATATTAGCTATTAATGCATTTTTTCAAAGAAACTGGATAATATATTATCTATTGGCTTGCGTATATATAATGTATTATATAGGTTGATGTATATGAGAGAGGTAAATATATGAATGAATATGTATGGGAAACATGTGAAGAACTGGATAAGAAGATAGCTGACAGGGTAAGACTAATAAGAAAAAGACGCTCCATTTCGCAGGAGAAGCTATCTAAGATTAGCAATGTCAGTCTTGGCTCGATAAAAAGATTTGAGACAACGGGGCAGATTTCGCTGCTGTCTCTGACTAAGATAGCAGTGGCACTTAATATTGCTGATGATTTAAGAAACATTTTTACAGAGATTCCTTATAACAGTATTGAGGAGGTAATTAATGAGAGAAGATAGAATTATAAATGTTTTTTATCATGACAGACTTGTAATATGGATTATCACCAGCTTATGAAATTAACAAAGATATTAACAAGGGATAATAAGCATGATGTAGAAAATATGTACCGGAGAATGTGTTTTAATGTGTTTGCACATAACAGAGATGACCATTCGAAGAACTTTACATTTATATATGATGAAGATAATGATGGCTGGAGATTAAGTCCGGCATATGACCTGACTTACAGTACAACATATTATGGAGAACATACTACTACGGTAGATGG
>CAVKBP010000167.1:0-5308 GCA_963654395.1 Ruminococcus sp. CAG:382 | reverse complement strand
CTTAAGAGTAATCGGATGAAAGAATTTTAATGTGCAGTTTTGAAAGAGCAATCTTATATTGATAATATAATGGATTCAGGCAGGTCGTAAGACCTGCTTTTTCTGTATAGTGTTGTGCCTGAAGTATGTAATTTAATACTAATGCAGATTTGAAAAGTGTATTTATAAGTGATACATTTATCATAGCTTTGGTCATAGTTTTTGTCATAGCTTTAAATCAATAATAGCTACCAATAAGATATTTATAAGACATTTAAGCGAATACATAATTTAAGTGTACGCAGAGTGATGGTGAGATTATGAGTACCGACAATACGGCTGCCAATTTCTGCAGCTATTGTGGTGCATCTACGGTTCTGGAAAGCAGAGCCAGCTCTTAGAGGAAATGAAGCTGATTATCAGATATGGAAATGTATAGAGGACAGAGAAACCTTTTTGTGTTTTCTCTGTCTTTTTTTAGTGAAACAGTTTACAATACATTTATATCAAATGTGGTGAGGAACTGATAATGAACAGAATTCTGATTGTTGAAGATGATAAAGATATAAGCAGGGAGCTGAAGGAGCTTCTTGAAAATTCGGGATATAAGGCAGAGGTGCTTGTGGATTTTAAAAATGCGTGTGACAATATTATTGCAGCAGAGCCTGACCTTGTTCTTCTTGATATTAACATTCCGTATATGAATGGGGAAATGCTTTTACAGCAGTTAAGAAGCAAATCAGATGTGCCAGTTATTATGGTTACAAGCAGGGATTGTGAGGCTGATGAGGTGCTTTCCATGAGTTATGGGGCAGATGATTACATAACCAAGCCGTATAATCCGACAATACTGCTTTTAAGGATTAATGCGGTATTCAAGCGGCTTCATGCAAAGACAGACAATACTACAGCTTATACAGCATACCGCGGAATGGAAATTCTGCCGCACAAGGGTGTGATTAAGTATAAGGATGAAGAGATAACTCTTACTAAAAATGAGATGATAATATTCATGTATCTGTTATCCCACAGGGAGCATATAGTCTCAAGGGATGAGCTTATGACAGAGCTGTGGAACAATGAGGAGTACCTTAATGACAATGCTCTGACTGTAAACATAAGCAGATTAAGAGGCAGATTTAAAGATATAGGCTTAGAGGATGTTATAGAGACTAGAAAGGGACAGGGATATATTCTTGTATGAAGTTAGGGAAATATATTAAAGACAGACTGTATTCAGTGTGCATATTTGTGGCAATGCTTGTAATAAGCGTACTTATGATGGCTGCCTTCAAGGTGTCTGCCCAGTTGATAATTGCAGAGACATTTATAATGACAATATGCTATATTGCGGTTGTGCTGGCAGATTATTACCGCAGAAAGAGGTTCTATGATGAGCTGGAAGCAAATATGGCTGCGCTTGATGAAAAATATTTAATTACAGAGACACTTTACAGACCATCCTTTTACGAAGGTGAAATATTTTATGATATCGTTAGTGATATAGACAGGTCGATGTCTGAAAATGTAAAAAAATACAGGCTCGGAATGGAGAATTTTAAAGAGTATGTGGAAATGTGGATTCATGAGATAAAGCTGCCTATAGCTTCACTTACGCTTATTCTTCATAATCATATGGACAAATGTGACAAAGAATCTGCAGACAGAATGAATACGCAGATTCGAAGAATTAACAACTATATTGAGCAGATTCTTTATTATGTGAGAAGTGAAAATGCAGAGAAAGATTATATAATCAACGAGTCGAAGCTGTCTAAGATAATAAGTGCGGTGGCATTAAAGAATAAGGATGATTTGTTAGAGAATAACATAACATTTGAAGTGAGCAATGCAGACAAGATTGTTCTTACAGATGCTAAGTGGATGAAATTCATGCTTAACCAGATAGTGAATAACAGCATAAAGTACAAGGATAAGACAAAGGCGGAGTCTTATATTAAGATTTCGGCAGCAGAGGATAAGAAATGTATTGTTCTTGAAATACTGGATAATGGAATTGGTATAAATGCGTCTGATTTACCGAGAGTATTTGACAAGTCATTTACAGGGAAAAATGGGCATGAGTACTCCAAAGCAACAGGAATGGGGCTTTATATTGTAAAGAAGCTGTGTGACAAGTTAGGCTCGGAGGTAAGCATAGAGTCGGTTAAGGGTGAGTACACACGTGTGAGGATTACATTTTACAAAAATGATTTCTATAAGGAGATTGTGTAAATACCGGCGTAATGTTACAAAATTGTAATGTTCCGTAATATTGAACAAACGACACCGGATTAGTTAAGTGGTAAAACATAATTAATCTAAATGAAAGGAAATTATTATTATGGAAACAATACTTAAGATTGATAACATTGAAAAGTATTATGGAAACAAATCAAGTCTTACCAAAGCGATTGACAATATTTCATTTGAGGTTGGAAAGGGAGAATTCGTTTCTATAATGGGAGCGAGCGGCTCTGGAAAGACGACACTTCTTAACTGTATATCAACACTTGATAAGGTTACTACAGGTAAGATATATGTCGGAGGCAATGAAATTACCCAGTTAAAGGGTAATAAGCTTAACAGGTTCAGAAGAGAGGAGCTGGGCTTTATCTTTCAGGACTTTAATCTTCTTGATACTTTAACAGCATTTGAAAATATTGCACTTGCGCTCTCTATACAGAATGTTACGGCGGGAGAGATTGAGGTAAGGGTAAGACAGACTGCTAAAGAGCTTGGCATTGAAGAGGTATTAAACAAATATCCTTATCAGATGTCAGGCGGACAGAAGCAGAGAGTTGCAAGCGCAAGAGCCATTATTACGAATCCAAAGCTTATTCTTGCTGATGAGCCTACAGGGGCCCTTGACTCCCGTTCAGCAAGGATGCTGCTAGAGAGCTTTAACTATCTTAACACTGAGCTTTCAGCAACGATTTTAATGGTAACTCATGATGCATTTACAGCAAGCTACGCAGGCAGAGTGATATTTATCAAGGACGGCAAAATTTTTAATGAGATACGTAAGGGTGAAGCTTCCAGAAAAGAATTTTTTGATAAAATCATTGATGTTGTGACATTGTTAGGAGGCGATCTTAATAATGCTCTTTAAGATATCTTTAAAGAACATCAGGAAGAGTTTTAAGGATTATACCGTATATTTCTTTACTCTTATTCTTGGTGTTGCAATATTTTATGTGTTTAATGCAATAGATAGCCAGAGCGTTATGCTTGATGTCAGAGCAAATGTAATGGATATTATTAAGCTGATGAATGACATGCTTTCAGGAGTGAGCGTTTTCGTGTCGTGCATACTGGGATTTCTGATTATATATGCAAGCCGTTTTCTTATCAAAAGGCGTAATAAGGAGTTCGGCATATATCTTACACTTGGAATGAGCAAGAGAAAGATTTCAGCTATTCTTTTCTTTGAGACACTGCTTATCGGCATTGTTTCACTTGTGGCAGGACTTGTTATCGGTACAATCCTTTCACAGTTTATGAGTGTGCTTGTTGCCGATATGTTTGACGCAGATATGACTAAGTTCAGATTCGTATTCTCAATGAAGGCATGCGTTAAGACTTTAATATATTTTGCAATTATGTATGTGCTTGTTATGATATTTAACACATTCAGCATCAGCAGATGTAAGCTTATTGATCTTCTTAACGCAGGCAAGAAAACTGAGAAGGTTACTATGAAAAATCCGGTTATATGTACAATAGTATTTGTCATAGGCGTTGGTATTCTTTCTTATGCATACTGGATGGTTACAAGGGGTGTTGAATCAATAAATATTGTTGATAAAATCGGCGTTCCAATTGCACTCGGATGTATTGCTACATTTTTAATATTCTGGTCTGTATCAGGCTTTATTATAAAAATATTTACCAGTATCAAGAGTGTGTACTATAAAGGCGTGAACAGCTTTGTGTTAAGACAGTTCTGCAGCAAGATTAACACTACTGTATTCTCAACAACTGTTATATGTATCATGCTTTTTATTACAATAAGCGTGCTTTCTGCGGCACTTTCGATGAAGTCATCGCTTTCAAAGACGCTCGGCGAGACATGTCCTATGGATGTACAGTTTAGCAAATATACTTATAGTGCATTGTCTGACGCTTATGAATCTTCAGAGGAGCTTAGTGAAAAGGATAAGGCAATGCTTGAGGATTCTAAGTTAAGCATTAAGGAGACACTTAATAATAATGGATTTAATATTGATAAGTATCTTAAAAATGTAACAGAATATAATATATATAATGTCGGAATGTCAACAGAAGACACACTGGGAAATATGAAGGATGAGATTCTGGAGAAATATCCGGATATTATGTTTCTTGGAATGCCGACAGTTATGACAGTGAGTGATTATAACAGGGTAGCTGCCGTATACGGTAATGAGACTTATTCACTTAATGATGATGAGTATATGATAATTGCTGATTTTAAGAATGAGATAGAGATTAGAAATATAGTACTGAAATCGGGTGCAACATTTAATGTTAATGGAAAGACCTATAAGCCTAAATATAGTGAGTGTAAGGATGGCTTTATAGAGTTATCTTCACAGCACATTAATGATGGAATATTAATACTGCCCGATAATGCGGTAAATGCTGAACAGATAAGAATGACAGGTCTTGTTGCTGATTACGATGCCGATACAAAGGCAGAAAGATATGAGATTGAGGATAAGCTTGATGCAGCGCTTAAGGGTGTATATAATAACACAAGTGAAATAAGCTATAATTCCAGAATTGATATTGCAGAGGCGAGTGTAGGACTTGGAGCATTAGTTACATTTATTGCTTTATATCTTGGTGTTATATTCCTTATAAGCAGCGCAGCAATACTTGCATTGAAGGAATTATCAGACAGTGCAGACAATAAGGAACGATATGGAATGATAAGAAAAATAGGCGTTGACGAGAGAATGATTGACATGGCACTTTTCAAGCAGATTGGGATATTCTTCGCATTTCCACTGATTCTTGCGCTTATTCATTCTGTGTTCGGAATTAAATTTATCAATATAATTCTTGCAACTATGGGAATGAGCTCAATGACTGCATCTATCGGGCTTACACTGGCATTCGTTGCGGTTATTTATGGCGGATATTTCCTCATAACTTACCTGTGCAGCAGGACAATAATTGGCAGCTCTGGCAATTAAATTATAAATTAAATTATAAATTGAATTATAAGATGTGGGACAATGCTGGTAGTGAATACCGGCATTGTTTTTTTGATGGGAAGAAAAAATGCGGGTAGGATTTTTATAATTTTACACAATAATTTTACAACTGTCTTGTCACTTGTAAA
>CAVKBP010000166.1:0-5367 GCA_963654395.1 Ruminococcus sp. CAG:382 | reverse complement strand
GGATGATTTTGAAATTTTATTTGGCGGATACGCCACACCTTTCGAATGCGAAGCGTTCTGGAGGTTGGCTCTGAACAGTTACTGGAACATTTTTCCACGCAAGTATCCCGCAGGACATCGGCAACCTTATTATTTCTCGTCCAAGTAGCGTAATTGGATACTTCACAAAAGTGGAATTTTGTGTCATTTTATAAACATAGCATCCCCAAAGCTGAAGAATCTGTATCTCTCCTGCACAGCCACCTCATATGCATGAAGCACATGCTCTCTTCCGGCAAGCGCTGACACAAGCATGACAAGTGTTGATTCCGGAAGGTGGAAGTTAGTTATAAGACAGTCGATTGCCCTAAACTTATATCCCGGATATATGAATATCTCTGTCCATCCGCTCTTAGCCGGAATCGTTCCATCCTCAAGTGCTACTGACTCAAGAGTTCTTGTGCTTGTTGTTCCGACAGCAATTACCCTGCCACCGTTCTTTCTTGTATTATTAATCATGTCAGCGGCTTCCTGTGTAACAACATAGAATTCCGAATGCATATGGTGGTCAAGAATATTCTCCACCTTGACTGGTCTGAAGGTTCCAAGTCCTACATGAAGTGTCACTCTTGCTATATTTACACCCATAGCTTTGATTTTATCAAGAAGCTCTGTTGTAAAATGCAGTCCTGCCGTAGGTGCTGCTGCAGAACCCTCATGCTTGGCATATACAGTCTGGTATCTGTTCTTATCCTCAAGCTTATGTGTTATATATGGAGGAAGCGGCATCTGTCCAAGTTCATCAAGAATCTCTTCGAATATTCCATCATAGGAAAACTGGATAAGCCTGTTTCCTTCCTCAACTATATCAATAACCTCACCTATGAGCTTTCCTTCGCC
Source organism: Ruminococcus sp. CAG:382 (assembly GCA_963654395.1). Taxonomy (GTDB): domain Bacteria; phylum Bacillota; class Clostridia; order Lachnospirales; family Lachnospiraceae; genus Lachnospira. The sequence continues at coordinate 4,488 of CAVKBP010000166.1, read as the reverse complement.
AAAGCTTATCTTAGCACCAACCTTAGCCTTCTTACCCGGCTTGACAAGAACCTCCCAGGTATCCTGTCTGTCTTCTAGTCTCTTAAGAAGAAGCACCTCAATGGCTGCCCCTGTATCAACCTTAGTCCCTATAAGCCTTGCAGGAATTACCTTGGTATCATTAACCACCAGGCAGTCACCCGGCTTAAGATAATCTACGATATCCCTGAATATCTTATGTTCAATCTCACCAGTTTCCTTATCAAGCACCATAAGTCTTGAACTGGATCTGTCTGACAGAGGATCCTGTGCAATAAGCTCCTCTGGCAGCTCATAATTAAAATCATGTAAATCCATATCCTGCTGCTACTAAAAACATATACAAATGTGTATTGTATATGCTAGATGATTAGATATAGGCTTCATCTAAATAGCTTTTCCTTTCCTAAATTTTATTTATTCCTGTAATTTCAGTAGTTTTAAGTTACCAACTAATACTCTGGATTTTGAGTATCTTTGAGCATGATTACTCGCATTTAATAATATTTTCACTTTCTTACTTATAGAAAAGGAGCGGCGCCACACGCCGCCCCTTTATCAACCGCTATAATTGTTCTCACGGTTATATTACTTTCTAAGCTCGATTCCATCAGCCTCAAGATCCTTAAATATCTTCTCCATTACTGGTGTGATATCCTTATCCTCAAGTGTTCTGTCCTTAGCTCTGAATGCAATTGAGTAAGCGACTGACTTGAAGCCCTCCTTAATCTGGCTTCCCTCGTAGATATCGAAAAGATTATAGCTCTCTAATATCTTGCCGCCGCGCTTCTCAATAATCTTCTCAACCTCGCCGACTGGAAGCTCCTTAGGCATTACCATGCTTATATCTCTTGTTACAGCAGGGAATTTTGCAATTCCTGTGTACTTCTTATCAAAGCTTGCCATTTCAGTTACAGTAGGAATATCTATTACAACAATATATACTCTTTCTCCGATTGAGTAAGCATCAGCAACATCCGGATGAAGTTCTCCGATATAGCCAAGCTTCTTACCATCATAATATACATCTGCCTGACGGCCTGGATGCAAGAATGGAATACCAGCCTTTGCATCATAGGTTGGCTTCTTCTTCATTCCAACCTTTTCAAGGAACTCCTCGATAACACCCTTCATTGAGTAGAAATCAGCACAGCCAAATGCTCCAAGTGTGAATTCAACTCTCTCATCCGGAAGCTCATTGGCATCCTCTGCTGCAAGGTAAACCTTGGCTAATTCGTATAACTTAACATTCTTATTTCTTCTGTTGTAGTTAGTAGCTAAAGATGTAAGCATTCCATGGATTGGAAGTGTTCTCATAATTGAGAAGTCCTCTCCTAACGGATTAGAGATTACAACCGTCTTCCTATATGCAGAATCAGCAGGAAGCTTTAACCTGTCGAATACCTTAGGACTTTCAAAGGAATATGTCATAGCCTGTGAAAATCCTGTAAAGAGGGCAACCTCAGAAGCTGCATCCTCGATGCTACGTTCAAATGAAATCTTACCCATTGTTGTCTCTCCCTTAGGAAGAGTTGTAGGAATGTTGTCATATCCGAAGAATCTTGCAACCTCCTCTGCTATATCAGCATCTCTGTTAAGATCCTGTCTGAAGGTAGGAATAATAAGCTCATTTGCAGCCTTATCATGTTCAATTTCAAGTCTTTCAAAGTAAGAAAGCATTTCTTCATCTGATACCTCAGTACCAAGCAGCGCATTATACTTAGCTGGCTCGAATGGAAGTCTCTTCTTAGTTACAGGGTTTGGATATACATCAACTGCGCCACCTACAACATCACCTGCATCAAGCTCTTCGATAAGCTGGCACGCCCTGTTGATAGCTTCCATTGCATTTTCCGGATCAAGTCCCTTCTCGAACTTACCAGATGCATCAGTTCTTAAACCAATCTTCTTAGTTGACTTTCTGATGTTAGTTCCGTCAAATGTAGCTGCCTCGAAAAGCATTGTCTTGACATCATCAGTAATCATTGAATTCTCACCGCCCATGATACCTGCGATACCAACCGGCTTCTCACCGTCACAGATAAGAAGTGTCTGTGCGTCAAGAGTTCTCTCCTGTCCGTCAAGTGTCACGAACTTCTCGCCCTCTGCAGCAGTTCTTACAACAATTCTTTGTCCTGCAATAGTATCATAGTCATATGCATGCATTGGCTGACCATACTCTTCCATTACATAGTTAGTAATATCGACAATGTTATTGATTGGTCTGATACCTGCTGTCATAAGTCTGTGCTGCATCCATTTTGGAGATGGAGCGAGTCTTATATTCTTGACAACTCTTGCAACATATCTTGAGCAAAGCTCCTTAGCTTCAACATCAACTGAAACCATTGTGTTGACATCCTCGTCATTACCTGTCTTAGTAACAACTGGTGGATTGAAAGGCTTTCTAAATGTAGCTGCTGCCTCTCTTGCGATACCGATAACGCTGTAGCAGTCTACTCGGTTATTAGTAATCTCATATTCAAATACTGTATCGTTAAGTCCTAAGTACTCTACTGCGCTTGAACCTACAACAGCATCATCTCCTAATATATAGATTCCTCCCTCCGGTGCATCCGGGAAGAATTCTCTTGACGAACCAAGCTCCTCGATAGAGCACATCATACCGCATGACTCTACTCCTCTCAGCTTGCCCTTCTTAATCTTAATTCCATCCTCTGGAAGTGCGCCGCCGTCATGTCCTCCGGCAACTCTTCCTCCGTCTAATACAACAGGAACCTTCTGTCCGCTTGAGCCAACCTCTATATTAGGTGCTCCTGTTACAATCTGGACATTCTCATTTCCAACATTAACCTGGCATACAACAAGCTTGTCTGCGTCAGGATGCTTCTCAACCGAGAGAATCTGTCCAACTACGATTTTATCAAGGTTCTTGTCAAATGCAGTGAAACACTCTACCTTAGAACCTGAAAGTGTCATTGCATCCCTGAATTCCTGGTCTGTGCACTCAAGACCTGGAACCATTGCTTTTATCCAATTTAATGATGTATTCATATCGTCATTCTCCTTAAATATTCTATCTTATTCCAGTCATTAAAACTGCTTTATGAATCTGATATCATTCTCATAAAGAAGTCTCATGTCGTCGATTTCGTACTTAAGAAGAGCAACTCTCTCAAGTCCTACACCAAAGGCAAATCCTGTATATTCTTCCTTATCAATTCCGCAAAGCTCGAATACATGTGGATGAATCATTCCACAGCCTAAGATTTCAATCCAGCCCTCGCCCTTGCAGAAGCGGCAGCCTTTGCCACCACATTTGAAACAGCTCACATCCATCTCGGCACTAGGCTCTGTGAATGGGAAATGATGTGGTCTGAACTTAACCTTGGTATCAGGTCCGAAAAGCTCTCTGGCAAATTCTGCTAAAGTTCCCTTAAGGTCTGCAAATGTAATTCCTTTATCAATTACCATGCCTTCTACCTGATGGAAGCAAGGTGAATGTGTAGCATCTACCTCATCTGCCCTGTATACGCGTCCTGGAGAAATCATTCTGATAGGGAGCTTTCCCTTCTCCATGACTCTTGCCTGTACAGGGGAAGTCTGTGTACGGAGTACTACCTTGTCATTAATATAGAATGTGTCCTGTTCATCCTTAGCCGGGTGGTTTGCAGGAATATTCAGCGCTTCAAAATTATAATAATCATATTCAACCTCAGGACCTTCCACAACCTCATAACCCATTCCGATGAATATCTTCTGAATCTCTTCCAATGCAAGTGTATTAGGATGCTTATGTCCTAACTCATCTCTTTTTGACGGAAGTGTAACATCTATAACCTCGCTCTTTAACTGAAGCTCTCTTTTCTTAGCAGCTAATTCTGTCTTAGCCTTTTCCAATACTTCTTCAATAGCCTGTCTTGTCTCATTGACAATCTGTCCAACCTTAGGTCTGTCTTCCGGTGCAACCTCCTTCATACCCTTAAGTACTTCAGTAAGCTCACCCTTCTTTCCAAGAAAAGCAACTCTGATATCATTCAGCTTATCAAGCGAATCAGTTTCATTAATCTGTGCTAAAGCTCTCTCTCTAATTGCTTCAAGTCTTTCTTTCATCCTTATAGCCTCCATACTTCTTTCGCTTTTTATCAGTCCTCTGCGTAAAAAGCCACTGTTAATTGTATCATAACGATTTTATTTTGCAACCCGTGAATGCCGCTTCTCATACATTTCTATTACGCGCATAGCCCCGTCACTGTGCTCTGGATTAGAAAGCGTAGCTCTCTTGATATTGCTCTTAGCCTCTTCTATGCGCTTTTCATTATATTCAATCTGTTGTCTTAACTTATATCTTCTGGAATTAAGCTCATGCCTTACCTCAACCATTTCCTTTGGATTGATAAGTGCCTTGACTCTTCCAAACCATATGTGGACATCCTTCACCCCAAGCTTTTTAAGTATATTCTCAAGCTCATTTTCCGCACTGTTCAGCGAAGCTGTCATGTCAATCAT
>CAVKBP010000165.1:0-5398 GCA_963654395.1 Ruminococcus sp. CAG:382 | reverse complement strand
AATTGTAATATGCTTCCAGTCACTCGTCCTTGATATGGCTGGTAATGTCGGAACAATCATTCCAATGTTTTTCCACAAGATTCACATTGATCCGGCTGTTGCTTCAGGTCCGCTTATCACAACCGTCAACGACCTTGTTGCCGTTATCACCTATTACGGACTTGCCTTGATATTCCTTGTTGAAATCTTTCATGTATGATGCAAATGTGGTGTCACAGCTTAATTGATATGGCACCACATTTTTCGTTCTATTTATTCCTGCTCTATTTATTCCTCATATAATCCGAACAGCTTAAGCAGCTTCTGCCTGAAATTAAGTTTGCTGGCTGTGGCGGCGGTATCTGCCGCCAGTGGTAAGCAAACATTATTTACATATTACACAATCTCCAGCACATGCTCAGTAACATTCTTGTCCTTATCCACGCCAAATGCCTTAAACACTGGATTGTCGTTATCCATAAGCGACATAATCATATATACTGCAGTCGAATCATATGCCAGTCTTTTATCTTCCTCGGAAGGTCTTGAAGGAGTTTCCGGATGGGAATGAAAATTGCCAAGCATAGTTAAGCCAAGACCTCTTGCATCCTTGACCGCCGCCAACTGCTCCTTAGGATCCATGGTAAAATGCACATTATTATTATCAAGATTAGTAAGAAAATACACCTTCTCAATAGACCTAACATCCCCGTCAACATATCCCGCAATAAGCCCACAGGATTCATTAGGAAGCCCATCTAAACAATACTTCACAACTGCATCATAATCCCTTTTTTTTATTCGAATAATCATACCCACATTCTCCTATCCTTAAGAAATATCACTTTCATACTTATATAACATAAATTCCCGCACCCCCTCCGTCAGAGAAAACATATATATGCAGAATAATGAGATAATCATGTGCAGTGCACTTTGGCGTCACCGGTACCTAGTACAGCAAAATTAAATAACCGCCATATTGACTTGTCTGATTTTTCATATGCTGTGTTGTCGTCAATCGCCGTAGCCACCGCTACGCCTCTTTCCTCCGCCTTGCATATGAGAAAATCATCCTGCGCCAATATAGCAGTTATTTAATTTCGCTGCACTGGCAAACCAACGCCCAAAGGGCGTTGGCGAGCTTAGTACCGCTGTGAACGACAAGTAGCGAAAGCGTGCCTGCACATGATTATCCCATTATTCTGCCATCACATATATCTTTCTCCTACTTATGCATATCACATTCAGCCTGTTCATAATCAATAAGCTCATGAATCGTAGGATTATCACCGCATATAGCACAATGATGATCCTTTGGAAGCTTAATCGTATGGAATTCCATCTTTAATGCGTCATATGTAAGAAGTCTTCCTGTAAGAAGGTCTCCCTTGCCGATGATGTACTTGATAGCTTCCATTGCCTGAAGGCTTCCGATAACACCGCCCATTGCTCCGATAACGCCTGCCTGCTTACATGTAGGAACTGCGTCCTTTGGTGGTGGGTTCTTGAATACACATCTGTAGCATGGTCCTTCTCCTGGTACATAAGTCATAAGCTGACCTTTGAATCTTATGATACCGGCATGAGAGAAAGGCTTTCCAGCCATAACACATGCGTCATTGATAAGGAACTTTGCCGGGAAATTATCTGTTCCATCAATGATGAAATCATAATCCTTGATAAGCTCCATAACATTTTCAGATGTAACAAATTCTCTGTAAGTCTTAACTGTTACATCAGGGTTGATTGCTTCCATTGTTTCTTTGGCAGATTTAACCTTAGCCTTACCGATATCTGCTGTAGAATGGATAATCTGTCTCTGAAGATTAGATAAATCAACCTCATCAGCATCAACAATACCGATTGTTCCAACTCCGGCTGCTGCCAGATACATAGCTGCAGGCGCTCCAAGTCCACCTGCGCCGATTATAAGCACGCTCGCATTAAGAAGCTTCTTCTGGCCTTTAGCTCCAACTTCCTTTAAAATAATGTGGCGCGAATACCTTTCAAGCTGTTCATTAGTAAAAGCCATTAGTATGCTCCTCCTCCCATGAAATATAAGAACTCAACTGCGTCGCCTTCATTTAACTTAGTAGTCTCAAAATCATCTCTCTCAACGAAATCATCATTGACAGTAACTGTCACATACTCCGGATTCTCAACATTTTCCTTAACAATAAGCTCTGCTACTGTAATTCCGTCTTCATATTCCTTCTTATTTCCTGCAACTGTAATCTTCATGTTATCCTCTTTTCTGTGCACATTTCCATACACTTATTACATTAATTTAATCCTTCAAATAGTCCAAGCAGTGCATCCCTTGTTGTCTTTCCTGCAATCCTGCCTGTCTCAGCACCTTTGTTGAATGCTACAAATGTAGGTGCTGCCAATACTTCATATTTAGAAGCAAGCTCTTCATCAAAATTAACATTTACCTTGTAAACACTAAGCTTTCCCTCGTAATCATCCTCAATGTCTCCTACAATCCCTGCCATCATCTTGCATGGAATGCATGAATCCGAATAGAAATCCACAAGAACCGGAAGCTCTGACTTAAGAACCAGTTCCTCGAAATTCTCTGCATTAGCTCTGGCTGCCATAAGCTCTCCTTTCTTTACTCCTCGTCTTCTACCTTTCTGACTATGAGTGTGTATGTACTGTCCTCATTAGCTGTAAGCTTTAATATCTGGTGTCCCTCTTCCTTGATGCTTCTTGGGACATTCTGGACTGGCTCACCGTCATTCATTCTGACTGCAAGAATCTGTCCGTCATCTAACTCCTCAAGTGCTACCTTTGCCTTGACAAATGTTGTCGGGCAGACCACATCTGTGATATCTACTGTATCATCAATTTCAAAATCAGCCATTGTATGCCTCCTTAATCTTCTTATAGAATTCTTCTCTTCCAACTCTGTCGAGTGTGAACTTAAATCTTTCACTTGGCTTTGCGTTGTCTGCAAAGAACTGGATTGCCGCATCACAGACGCGGAATAACTGTTCTTCACTTCTGATAAGCGGCAGTGGTGATTCACCCTTGCTTATAGAATTACCAAATGTTCCTGCAAATGATATGATATATGCAGAAGGTGCGTCCCACGCATCTGTTGGACAGGATTTAGCACATCTGCCGCAGTAATTACATTTGTCATAATCAACTGCAACCTTGCCGTCCTGCATAGTGATTGCACCTGTACGACAGGCTTTTTCACATACGCCACAGCCAATACATTTGTCTTCAAGCCACTTGACATCAGCAGCGCCCTTGATACCGACATCATTCTCCTCTGCCTTAAGACAGTTGTTCTGACATCCTGTAACACCGAATTTGAACTTGTGTGGAAGCTCTCTTCCGAAGTATCTTTCATCTAACTTAACCGCTATGTCATAGGAATCTATGTTACCGCTAGGGCATATTGTATTGCCCTGACAGGCTGTGACTGTACGGACTCTCGGGCCACATACACCCGGTCTGCAGCCGCCCTCTGCAAGCTCTTCTTTAACTGCATCTATATCCTTAAGCTTAATAAATGGAATCTCTACACCCTGTCTTGATGTAAGATGGACATGTCCGTCTCCATATTTTTCTGCAACCTCCGCAATCTTCGCAAGATTCTCAGCTGTAAGATAGCCTCCTACAACTGCAAGACGAAGCGAAAAATTATTCTTCTGCTTCTGTCTCATAAAGCCGCCCTTTTTAAGTGTTCCATAATCAACTTTCTCTGCCATAATTTCCTCCAATCTTGTCTGCTTTCCAAGACATCTCAAGTTTGTGCGCCAGCACAAATCCTGCATGTAAAAATCTTTATTTTCACACTATCACTAATTTGCATGGCAAGCAGTATTTAATATTAAGTAGACTCTAGCGCTGCTCTGAAATCTTCCTTAAGATCCTCTATATCCTCTATTCCAACGCTCACTCTTATCAGATCGTCATACACTCCCGAAGCCTCCTTATCCTTGTCGCTTAGGTGAAGCGCAATAGTTGAAGCCGGGTGGATAACCAGCGTCTTGGTATCTCCTATGTTAGAAACAATATTAGGAATCTTTAATGCATTTATTATCTTAAACGCTCTCTCCTTGCTTCCAACCCTGAAGGTTATTATCGCACCATAGCCTTTAGCAAACTGCTTATCAGCCACCTCATGGTACGGACTGCTCTCAAGTCCCGGATAATTAACTGTTATTCCTTCAAATGTGTCTAAATATCTGGCAAGCTCATTCGCATTAGAACAGTGTCTCTCCATTCTAAGCCCTAATGTCTCGAGTCCTAGATTATTAAGAAATGCATTCTGCGGTGAAAGGCATCCACCGGTGTTTCTGAATAATCCGTTACGGAGCTTAATTATATATGCCATCGGACCAAATTTCAAATATGGCTTAAGTCCCGGATACTTTTCTTTATCAAATCTGAATTTTCCGTTAAATGTAAGTATTCCGCTTATCGCGTCGCTGCTTCCATTAATGTACTTTGATGACGAATTAACTACCACATCCGCGCCAAGTGTTATTGGCTGTATGAGATATGGAGTTGATACTGTGTTATCGACTATAAGTGGAATTCCATGCGCGTGTGCAACCTCAGCAACTGCCTTGATATCAGTAACATCCAGCTTAGGATTGCCAATTGTCTCTGCAAATACAACTCTTGTCCTGTCTGTTATAAGCTCCTCGAAGCACTCCGGCTTGTTATCAGCCACATATTTAATCGTAACGCCAAAGCTTTCCAGATCCTCAAAAAGCTCAACAGTTCCTCCGTATAAGCCACACGAAGCAACAACCTCATCACCCTGCCTTACGATATTGGCTATGGCATTAAATATAGCCGCCATGCCTGAGGCACAGGCAACACTTGAAAATCCCTTTTCCAGCTTGGTAATTCTTTTTTCAAATGCTTCTATAGTCGGATTGTTGATTCTCGTATATGAGAATCCCATCGCCTTGTTGTCAAATATCCTCTCTAGTTCCTCTGCACTCTCATGCCTGAATGCGCTTGACTGATATATCGGAACAAGCGTTGCTCCGTTAGGATAATCGTCTACGCCCTCATGCAGCAGTGATGTGTTAAAGCCACTCATATATCCCTCATCCTTTCATCTGTTATGCGATGAACATTCAACCTTCATTGAACTGTCCATATATTAAACCCTTTTACCTAGTATGTCAATAGGTTAATTAATAAAAAATATAATGTAACTGTTCCAAGGCGCTTCCAGAATATTACACATCCTGCTTAACCTTGAACAATTACATTGTATACTCCTATATTTTCTGCACTCATATCTAGTACAGCAAAAATTAAATATCTGCTATATTAGCGCAGGATGATTTTCTCATATGCAAGGCAGAGAAAAGAGGCGCAGCAGTGGCTACGGCGATTGACGACAACGCAGCATATGAAAAATCAGACAAGTCAATAT
>CAVKBP010000164.1:0-5411 GCA_963654395.1 Ruminococcus sp. CAG:382 | reverse complement strand
AGCAGCATTTGCTCTGTACTGTGAATAAGAGACATTATCAGAATGCATAACCTCGCCAAAGGCAACTGTATCTTGATTGGTTCTTGTCATAGACATACCTCCTTGATATATGATGATTTAAGTATATCAGCGATCTATACATTAATCACTACGCCATGTTTTGAGGCACTTACCAGCTTATCTGCCCGAATGCAAGCATTCGCAGATAAGCTATTTTATATAGTGAAGTAACCACCCCCGGGAAACCATTCACCCCTCAAACTTCTCCTTATCAATCTCCTTCTCTTCCACTTTCCTGTTCACATATGTCCTAAGAAGCGCATAGCACACCGAGCTGATTGGAATAAATGTCAGCATACCCATTATCCCGAACAGATTGCCACCTATTGTCACAGCGACAAGCACCCATATTCCCGGCAGCCCCACAGAGCTTCCAACAACATGAGGATATATAAGATTACCTTCAATCTGCTGCAATACAAGAAATACCACAATGAATATAAGTGCCTTCACCGGGCTTGTCATCATAATCAGTATCACTCCGACTGCGCATCCGATAAATGCACCAACAATCGGAATAAGTGCCGAAACCGCAATTATAATTCCTATAAGAAGCGCATATGGCATTCTTAAAATAGTCAGCGTAATAACAAACATCGTTCCCAAAATACATGCTTCAAGGCACTGCCCAGATAAGAAATTAGAAAATGTAGTATTCGTAAGTCTCAACACTTCAATAATTCTGTCCACCTTTTTTTCAGGTATGCATACATACATAAGCTTCTTACATTGTGCTGTAAGCTTTTCTTTCTGAAACAGCACATATACTGAAAACACGAAACCAATAAAGAAATTAGTCATCACTGAGAAAAAGCCGCTTATAGCACCTATTCCGCCATTAATAATCCCCTTAGTTCCTATTGACAGAAAACTCATAATACCAGAAAGAACCGAATCCCAGTTGATAGAAATACTGCTTAGCTTCTCCTCGTATTCAGGATAATCAGCCAGCTTGACCTGAAGCCAGTTAATAAGATTGTTCACCGCCGTAGGAACCTGCCCTATAAGGTCTGCTATAGTGTTCACCAGCTCAGGCACAACAACAAAAAGCACTCCTGCAATAACCGCGAGAATAGCTATAAGTGTAATCATATAAGCAAGCACTCTTATAAGAGCCGTATGCTTATTTTTACATTTCTTATCAAATAACCTGTTAAGTCCCTTTTCAATTGCTTTCATAGGTACATTGAATATAAATGCAATAACTCCGCCAACTATGAATGGCATAATAAGTCCTGCAAGATATGATATAGAATTAAGAATCCCAGTCACATTGTTAAGGGCAAGATATATCACAATAAGCACCGCGCCTATCGTAATTCCCTTAACAACCTGACTGTCTTTAAAATGTCCTCTGTTCATCTGCGCCTCCGCTCTTTAAAAATATATCTCTAATATACTATAGAAGAGCCCTCGCTTCAAACAGATTATATAAATTTTAGAATTGTAAATTTATTCGTAAAGCGGATACTTGTCTGTAAGTCCCTTAACAAGCTCCATAGCCTTAGCCTGGTTAGCATCCACATCCTCAACAAGCATAGCAATTGCTTCTGCAACAACATCCATATCAGCCTCATTAAAGCCTCTTGTTGTAACGGCTGCTGTACCAAGTCTGATACCACTTGTTACAAATGGAGATGCCGGATCATTAGGAATTGTGTTCTTATTACATGTAATGTTAGCTGCATCAAGAAGCTTCTCAACTTCCTTACCAGTCTTACCCTTGCTTAAGAGATTAACAAGCATAAGGTGATTGTCTGTACCGCCTGATACAATATCAAATCCTCTGTTCATAAGTCCGTTAGCAAGTGCTGACGCATTTTTAACAACATTTTCTGCATACACCTTAAAGCTTGGATCAAGTGCTTCCTTTAAGCATACTGCCTTACCTGCGATAACATGCATAAGCGGTCCGCCCTGAATTCCTGGGAATACAGCCTTGTTAAGCTTAAACTTATCTGCTGCCTCTGCTGAAGCAAGAATCATTCCGCCTCTAGGTCCACGGAGTGTCTTATGTGTTGTTGTTGTTGTAACATCTGCATATGGAATTGGGCTTGGGTGTGCACCACCAGCTACAAGTCCTGCAATATGTGCCATATCCACCATAAGTAACGCGCCAACCTCATCACAGATTTCCCTGAATTTCTTGAAATCAATAGCTCTTGCATAAGCAGAAGCTCCTGCAATAATCATCTTAGGCTTGCATTCTTTGGCAATTCTTAATACCTCATCATAATCAATGAAGCCTTCCTCTGTAACACCATAAGGAACGATATTAAAGTACTTTCCTGAAATATTAACTGGTGAACCATGTGATAAATGTCCACCACAGTCAAGACTCATGCCCATGACTGTATCTCCAGGATTAACAAGTGCAAAGAATACTGCTAAATTAGCCTGTGCACCTGAATGTGGCTGCACATTAACATATTCACAGCCAAAAAGCTTCTTGGCTCTTTCAATTGCAAGTGTCTCTACAACATCTACATACTCACAGCCGCCGTAATATCTCTTTCCTGGATATCCTTCTGCATACTTATTAGTAAGCGGGCTTCCCATAGCTGCCATAACTGCCTTACTTACAAGGTTCTCAGACGCGATAAGCTCAATGTGGCTTCTCTGTCTTCCAAGTTCGTCGTCCATAGCCTTAGCAAGGTCTGGATCATAGTTCAATACTTCATCAAATGAATACATATAACTTCCTCCCATTGTAATTTAGTGAAACAAAGCGTCTCTGGTACAGCGTTTCATAAATAACTGAACCAAAAACGCAGAATGTTTTTTAATACGCATATCAAAAAACGCAGGCGTAGCTGGCTACGACGAGGCTTTTGGGTATGTGCAGTCAGAAAAACAGGCAAGTCGTTGGGATAGTTATTAGAAATCACTGTACTAGTTATTTATGATATAATTAAATTACAGATTAGTCAATTTAAAGTTGTAAATTCTGAACATTCCATGTACTTACTTCAATGCCCCTTCCAATAAATTTTCAGGATCAGTCTCAAATTTAATTCTTTCTGAATTTTAGGTATCATCCAAAAAAGCTGGTATGAAAATACCTGCTTTTTCTATCCTTTAAGAAAGGTAACTGTCTTTTTATCATTTTCAACTCATATTCACACATTTAATCCCCGCCAAAACACTTATCAACATCCGCCACAATATCCGCATCAATCCATCCCTTTTCAGCCATGTCTGAAAGGATAGCACATGCTTTTTCATGCGGCATGCCATTTTTGTAAGGGCGGCTCTCAGTTAAAGCCTGATAAATGTCTACGCACGCCAGGAACAGGCTGCCATCAATCCCAGAACATCTAACTTCATAATATCTTATGTACCTCCATTCTTACCAGCTTTTCACACTATCTTCTCACATAAAAAACTTCTTCTGTTCCTCCGGCAAATATTTTGCCAGTTCCTCCACCAACTCATGCACCTTCGTTCCGGGTGCTATCTCTGCCGGTGTCTTTCCCTCTCCATTTTTAATAATCCGCTTTGCATATCGAATAGCCAGTTTGGGGCTGCCGTCATTCATCAATATTTCAAATATGTTGTCCATATTTTTCTCATACTTACCATAACATCACTTGATGGAAAGCTGTCTTTATCATAAACACACCAAATCTGTCCTTTTGTAATCTTATTCTTACGCACATACTCTTCAGCCCTTCCAATAACACGCATCGTCTCAGCCTGACAGCCTTCAATCTCAATCAAAACCATGTCTTTATAAATTGGATTATCTTCGATATATCGTTTGAATCCCTGAAAATATTTAGGTTCAGTTGCTTGCCCCTCACAGAAAATATAATAACGGAATTCTTTCGTTTCCAAATATTCCTGCTGTCGTTTCTTCTTCCAGTTATCCTTCTCTTTTCTGCCTCGTTTAGCCATTCACCATTCCCCAATCTATAATCTTTCTTAAGTAAGGATCGGCTCCATACTTTCCTTCCAGATACTGCTTATCAAACTTAGCATCCTTTCGTACAGCTTCACCTTTCTTATTTTTAAATTCTACTAAAGAATATAACTTGGAGTTCTGACATTTTCCCTTTGCCACAAACCAAATCTCATCTCTTCTGAAAACTTCACTATTCATAGTAGACAAATCGTGCGATGTAAAAATTAACTGTGCACCTTTTTTATTCTTTTCCATATCGCTAAACATCATAATAAGATATTTAAGTAACACCGGGTGTATTTTTGCATCTAATTCATCAATCACGAGCGTTGTTCCTCTTATTAAACTTTTAGCAATAAATGGAAGCAGACCAAATAACTTCTTTGTTCCACTGGATTCATCAAACAAATTCAACTCTGTTTCATATTCATCTACTACATGTTTTGTAAACACTTCTATCCGGTCATTTTCTTTTTCTTCTACGCGAAAATCTACAATATCTAAATCCATCTCCTGAATCATCTGAAGCATCAATCTTTTTACATCATCTGACTTCGAAACAGCCATTCGTAATTCCTGCATAGGATTTCCATAATTCAGAAAATCAATTTTTTCATCAAACCATCCAAGTACATCCTGCACCACCTCATTTTTGCTATAAGTAATTCCAAGATACGATAATAACGGCAATGTATCAGACAATTCATCGCTAGTTTTCAATTTCGCAAATGCACCTTTTAAAGTAATTTCATCTTTATCCCGCTCAAACATCGCTGATTTCCGTCTGGTTTCCAATTTTATACGATCCAATCTTTCAAATTCAATCGTTTCTTTCTTAACAGTCAATTCATATCGATACTCTGCCAACGCCGTTCTGAAGAACAACTCAAATTCTGTTGATTCATTTCTTGTCTTTTTGTCAAAAGCAAATGGTTCTATAACAAGCTTTTTCATTTTCATTGCAATCTCTTCGTTATTACTTGTGGCATATAAAGGTCTAAGCACTTTAGTAACTAAACTATACAGTGCTTCGAGAACATTCGATTTTCCACCTCCATTTGGTCCATAAACAGCGGATACTGGTAAATATAATTCATTATCTGTATCTTTTATAATTCTGTCTTCATGCTCAGAAATGGCGGCAGCCTGCATGTCAAATGTCACCTCATCCCTTATGCTCTTAAAATTTTTCACTGTAAATTGACATAACATTTTATTTACCTCCATTTAACTAAACTTCTTGCTAATATCTTTATTATATGCAATTTATTGTTTTTAGCAATCGTTTTATGAGATAAATCCTCATATTTTTAATTATATTCCTCTTTTTGGCGATTTTCAGCAAAAACCAAATGCATTTAAATGTTTAATATTTACATCAAAGCCTTCTGCTCCCCCATAAACCCAGCCACAATCTCCTGAACCTCCTCAGTCCAGAACTCACTTC
>CAVKBP010000163.1:0-5437 GCA_963654395.1 Ruminococcus sp. CAG:382 | reverse complement strand
GGCTATTCTTGGACCTTCCGGTTCTGGTAAATCGACACTGCTCCGTTGTGCGACGCTTCTTGAGACTATGGACGCAGGAACTCTTAAGCTGGGTGGAAAAACGGCGTGTGAGGATAAGGATGGCGCTTCTGTATATGCCGGAAAGCAGGAATTAAAGGAAATCAAGAATACATACGGACTTGTGTTCCAGAACTTTAATCTTTTTCCGCATTATACTGTTATGAAAAATGTTACTGACGCTCCTATAAGCGTCCAGAAAAGAGATAAGGATGAGGTTATAAAGGAAGCGGAGGAGCTTTTAAAGAAGGTTGGTCTTGATGGCAGGGAGAACAGTTATCCATGCCAGTTATCGGGAGGACAGCAGCAGAGAGTTGCGATTGCGAGAGCGCTTGCGATGAATCCTGAAATGCTTTTCTTTGATGAACCTACATCAGCCCTCGATCCTGAAATTACAGCAGGAATTCTTAAGGTTTTAAGACAGCTTGCTGATGAGAAAATGACTATGATTATAGTTACACATGAGATTGAGTTTGCAAGAAATGTTGCTGACAGGGTAATATTTATGGACGGCGGCGTTATCGTTGAACAGGGAAGACCAGAGGATGTTATTGACAATCCGAATAACGAAAGAACCAAGGCATTCTTACAGAAGATGGAAAAGTAGGAAAAGCCTGTGTATATGAACTGAATAGCTGGATATATTATGAATGGGAAGTTTTTAATGAGAAAACTTCCCATTTTCTAGCATTGCGGATTAAATAGAAAAATGATAGAATTGCGTTGTTGAAGTTAGAAACAACTAACTTTGAGAATACAAAGCATTTATAACAGCAGAATAGTGTGAAAAATTAAGGATTTTTCACACGCGGGATTTGTGCTTGCGCACAAACCTGAGAAGTTTTGAAAAGCAGGCGAGAATGGAGGATTATATGGCAGCTTATTTAGAAATTGAAAAGGTTATTGGAAGAGAGATTCTTGATTCAAGAGGAAATCCTACAGTTGAGGCAGAGGTTTATCTTGCAGATGGAACTGTCGGAAGAGGTGCAGCACCCTCAGGTGCTTCTACAGGTGAATTCGAGGCACTTGAGCTACGAGATAAGGATAAGTCAAGATATCTGGGAAAGGGCGTTACTAAGGCGGTTGAGAATATCAATACAGTTATTAATGACTGCCTGTTCGGGATAGACGCGTCAGATATATATGCAGTTGATGCGGCAATGATTAAGGCAGATGGAACTAAGGACAAGTCTAAGCTTGGTGCAAATGCTATTCT
Source organism: Ruminococcus sp. CAG:382 (assembly GCA_963654395.1). Lineage (GTDB taxonomy): Bacteria > Bacillota > Clostridia > Lachnospirales > Lachnospiraceae > Lachnospira. Next base: position 4,164 of record CAVKBP010000163.1, on the reverse strand, counting down.
TGCTGTATCTATTGCGGCGGCAAGGGCGGCAGCAGATTCGCTGGATATCCCGCTTTACAGATTCTTAGGCGGAGTGTCAGGAAACAGGCTTCCTGTTCCTATGATGAATATTATTAACGGTGGCTGCCATGCATTGTCAAGCGGACTTGATGTGCAGGAGTTCATGATTATGCCTGTCGGTGCACCAAGCTTCAAGGAGTGCTTAAGATGGTGTGCAGAGGTATTCCATGCACTTGCAGCTATACTTAAGGAGAGAGGACTTGCAACCTCTGTAGGAGATGAGGGCGGATTTGCTCCAGCACTTAAGTCAGATGAGGAAGCAATTGAGACGATATTACAGGCGGTAGAAAAGGCGGGATATAAGCCGGGTAAGGACTTTATGATTGCCATGGATGCAGCTTCTTCAGAATGGAAGAGTGAGAAGGGCAGGGGCTTCTATAAGCTTCCTAAGGCTGGAACAGAGTATACAGCAGAAGAGCTTATAGAGCACTGGGCTAAGTTGTGCGGAAAGTATCCGATTATATCTATTGAGGATGGTCTTGATGAAGAGGACTGGGAAGGCTGGAAGAAGCTTACAGAAAGACTTGGAGATAAGGTGCAGCTTGTAGGCGACGACCTCTTTGTTACTAATACAGAAAGACTTTCTAAGGGAATCGAAATGGGTGCTGCTAATGCAATTCTTATCAAGCTTAACCAGATTGGCTCGGTTTCAGAGACACTTGAGGCTATCAAAATGGCACACCAGGCAGGATATACAGCGATAAGCTCACACAGGTCTGGCGAGACAGCAGACACAACGATTGCAGACCTGGCTGTTGCACTTAATACCTGCCAGATTAAGACAGGTGCGCCTTCCAGGTCAGAAAGAGTTGCCAAGTATAACCAGCTTTTAAGAATAGAGGAACAGCTTGGCACAAGTGCAGTATATCCGGGAATTAAGGCTTTTAATGTATAACTGGTTTTGAATGACACTGAATTATGCGAAACACATATTGAAAAAATTCAAAGAAAGCCTTATAGTTGTGTATGGTTAAAATATATGTAACAGGAAGGCAGAAGGATGATTAAGAAATTAGGAAGAAATGACCATTGCTGGTGTGGCAGTGGCAGAAAATACAAAGCGTGTCATGAAGCATTTGACGATAAGTTAAGATATCTTGAGGATATGGGACATGTTGTTCCGGCGCATAAGCTGATTAAGACACCTGAACAGATTGAAAAGATTAAGGAGAGTGCCAGGATAAATGTTGCCTGCCTTGACGCTGTTGCAGCAGCAATACACGAGGGCATGAACACTGCCGAGATTGACAAGATAGTATATGATGTGACTACTGATATGGGCGGAATTCCGGCACCGCTTAATTATGAGGGATATCCTTACAGTGTGTGTACATCTGTTAATGAGCAGGTGTGCCACGGATTTCCGTCTAAGGATGTAATTCTTAAGTCTGGTGATATTGTAAATGTCGACTGCTCTACAATTCTTCATGGATATTTTTCAGATTCATCAAGAATGTTCTGTATAGGCGATGTCAAGCCAGAGGTTAAGAAGCTGGTTGATGTTACTAAGGAGTGTGTTGAATTAGGTCTTGAGCAGGTTAAGCCATGGGGCTTCCTAGGAGATATGGGACAGGCTGTACACGACCATGCATTTGCTAATGGATACACAGTTGTAAGAGAAATCGGTGGACATGGCGTAGGACTTGAATTCCACGAGGATCCATGGGTTGGATACAACACAAAAAAGGGAACAGACATGGTAATGGCACCGGGAATGATGTTTACTATAGAGCCTATGGTTAATATGGGTAAAGTAAATGTTGTCACAGATGAAAAGAATGGCTGGGAGGTATCCACAGCGGACGGACTTCCATCGGCACAGTGGGAGATTCAGGTTCTTGTAACAGAGGACGGACATGAAGTAATTAGCTGGTAAAGATAAAAAATAAGTTTCTGTAGTTCAGGCAAGCTCTTGACTCACAGTGGTACTACATTTGCGTTTACACGCTCATTAAGTACCGGTGGGTTCAAAGCGCCTGATCTGCAGGAACTTATTTTATTGCTAATTTATAAACAGCACGTTATTTTTAATGTGATACCAATAAGTAGTCGTAGTGTGAAAAGCAGGCAAGAATGTAGATTATTATCAGATAACCGCCTTCTGTGTCCATTTTCCACGAAGAAATCTGATAAGAAACAGCAGTGAACGGAAGCCCCAGTCAATGAACATACCGAACCATACGCCAAGCACACCAAGTCCTAATGTACCACCGAGGAAATAGCTGCTTCCTACGCGGAATGCCCACATAGAGAAGATGCTTACAAGCATTGTATACTTTGCATCTCCGGCGGCGCGCAGGGCATTAGGCATTGTAAAGCTGAGCGGCCATATGAATATGGCTACAATTGAAAAGCAGTGAATAAGGCTTAAGCCTGTCTTTGTAGCCTCTGCTGACAGGTGAAAAAGCCCTACAACAGGAGCTGCAACTATAGTCATGACGATATTGGTAGCCAGAATACCTGCGTAAGCAATGAACAAGAGCTTTTTGCCGTATTTCTTGGCTTCGTCAGGCTTGCTGGCGCCGATACACTGGCCGATAACTGTAATCATTGCCATACCGATAGCGTTACCCGGAATATTGGCAAACATTGTAACTGAATTGGCAACCGAGTTGGCTGCAATGGCAGCAGTTCCGAAGGTAGACACAAGGCTTGAAACAGAAAGCTTTCCTATCTGGAACATACCATTTTCCAATCCGCTCGGAAGACCGATAGACAGAATCTTTTTAATGATAGAAGCGCATGGAAGGAAATCCTTTCCGCTCTTAATTCTTATAGCAGAATCAGCCTTGAACATAAGTCCTATAATAATAATCGCTGATATAATTCTTGATATCAGAGTGGCTAAGGCTACACCTGCAACTCCCATATGAAAGACAAATATAAATAAAGCATTTCCACATATATTGATTATGTTCATGATAAGACTGGTATTCATGCTTATCTTACTGTTTCCGATACTTCTGAAAAGCGCAGCACCGGCATTATAAACACCAAGAAACGGATAAGAAATAGCTGTTATGTAAAAATATATGCTTGCGCTTTCAAATACATCCTTTTCAATCCGTCCGAATATGAAATTAATGATTCCATGATTTCCAATAAGTGAAATAACCATAAGCAGGGCAGAAAATGTGCTCATGATAAATATAAGCTGTCCGGCAGATTTCTTGGACATATCAATATTTCTGCTTCCAAGATACTGGCTGCATACGACAGCGCCGCCGGTAGCAAGTGCAGATAAAACCTGAATAAGCAGGTTGCTGATATTATCGACAAGTGCGACACCTGAAACTGCCGCCTCGCCTGCTATGGATACCATAAATGTATCAACAAAGCCGACACTTACCGCGAGTAGCTGCTCAAATATAAGTGGAATGATTAACTTCTTTAAATCACTGGATGAAAACATGTTGTACTCCTGTTCGATTAACAATTCTGCTATTAATATAAAACAATAAACTATGTAATAATACAAGATAAGTAACTGCATTTGCAACAAAATACATATAAATTGCATATTGGGTTTCCGGATGTGACATTTCTTTAGTATATTTCTTTAGAATAAATGATTGAAAACAGACCAGTTACATGATATAATACGATATAATTTGAATATATGAAGGAGGTATTGTCGTGAAACATATTAAGACAATCAGCAACCGCGTATTAAAGGATACAATGAAGCACGGTGGATGTGGCGAGTGCCAGACATCATGCCAGTCAGCATGTAAGACATCTTGCACAGTTGGTAACCAGAGCTGTGAGAATAAGAATAATTAGTATTTTTGGTAAGAGAGTGTCGAGCTATTCTACACTCTCTTATTTTTCGTAAGCGCATAAAGCAATTACGGTTTGGAGGCTATTTTTAATGATACATCAGTATAAGAATAACGGCTATAACATAGTATTAGATGTCAACAGCGGCTCTGTGCATGTTGTTGATGATATTGTATACGATATTATAGCGCTTTATGAAAATAATACACTTGAACAGATTACAGAAGAATTTAAGGACAGATATTCTGTACAGGATATCAAGGAGGCATACGAAGAGATTGGCGAGATTAAGGAAGCAGGACAGCTCTTCACAGAAGATATATA
>CAVKBP010000162.1:0-5463 GCA_963654395.1 Ruminococcus sp. CAG:382 | reverse complement strand
CCAAATCTGACATTTGGCTCGCGATTCCTCCGGCACTTTGTGCCTGCGGAATGGGTGATTAGTATGGAGATTGGGGATTATATAGAAAGCTGAGGAATTAGAATGTTTAACCTGCGTTTCAAATGTACTGTTATATCAAGCTGGCATATGGTGCTTCACGCAATACCGAAAGCCAACAGGATGGCTGCCAACAAGAACCGCTATTCAGTGGAAGAACGGTTTGAGTATGCCAGATGGATTATTAACTACATGAGAAAGCATGCCAGAACAAGAACCAAGGTGTATGGAAGAGAGAATATTCCGAAAGACAGCAATTACATAATGTATCCTAATCATCAGGGCAAATATGATGCATTGGGAATTATTCTCGCACAGGAAAAGCCGTGTGGTGTCCTCTGGGGAAAGAAGCAGGCCGAAAGGCTGATGAGCCGTCAGGTCTGCGGACTTATAGATGCAGTTGTCATAGACCTTGACAATAACCGTGATAAGGTCAGGGCAATTATGGATGTGACTAAGCAGGTAAAATCCGGCAGGAACTTCCTCATATTTCCGGAGGGCGGCTACACAGACAATAAGAATGAGCTTCAGGAATTTCAGGCGGGCTGCTTCTCGTGCAGCCTGCAGTCCAAGACACCTATTGTTCCTGTAGCACTATTTGACTCGTATAAATCCATGAACAGCAACACATTTGAAAGAGTGGATACACAGGTGCATTTCTTAAAGCCTATTCCTTATTCCGAATATGGTGAGCTTAAGAAAAAGGAAGTCGCCGAGCTTGTCAGAAGCAGGATAGAGGAAAGAATGGCACAGATAAAGGCTGGGGAAATTAATGAAAGCTATGAGATGATTGGGTGAGAGAAAAGGAGGCTGCTATGGGGGTATTAGTAAATCCTGATAATAGCGCATTTGAAGTGGCGATTAATTCGGAAATATATATAGATAAGACAGGATTACTGGAATATACTAATAAAGTAATGAATACATTACAAGGCTATGTATGTAACAGCCGCCCGAGGCGATTCGGCAAATCAATTACAGCCAATATGCTTACTGCGTATTATAGCAGGGGCTGTGATTCTGAAAAAATGTTTTCTAAGCTTGCAATCAGCAGCAGTCAGGATTACAGGAAACACCTTAACCAATATGATGTGATACATTTTGACATACAGTGGTGCATAGAGCCGGCGGGCGGTGCTGATAAGGTGGTTTCATACATTAATGGGAAAACAATTGAAGAGCTGAGAGAATATTATCCTGACGAATTACCGCAGGATATTACTTCTTTGCCGGAAGCATTATCAATTATATACAATGCAACTGGAAGCAAATTTATAATAATTATAGATGAATGGGATGTCCTTATAAGAGATGAGGCAGATAATACAAGGGTTCAGGATGAATATATTAATTTCTTAAGAGGATTGTTTAAGGGAACGGAGCCGACAAAGTATATAAGACTTGCATATCTTACAGGAATTCTTCCGATAAAAAAGCTAAAGACACAATCTGCACTTAACAACTTCAAGCAGTATTCAATGTTAAGTGCCGGGGCATTAGCTGAGTATATCGGTTTTACAGAGGATGAAGTGAAAAATCTATGCCAGCAATATAATCAGGATTTCGAGGAAGTAAAGCGCTGGTATGATGGTTACGAGCTTGGGAAATGTCATGTGTATAATCCTAATGCAGTAGTCAATCTGATGCAGGAGGGAGAATTTCAAAGCTACTGGTCCGTAACAGGTTCATATGAAGCGATTGTTCCGCTTATTAATATGGACTTTGATGCGTTGAAGCAGTCAATAATAGAAATGCTGGCTGGAAATGAGGTTACGGTCGATGTTACATCATTTCAGAATGATACTGTTAATTTTGCAGACAGGGATGATGTGTTGACATATCTTATACATCTTGGCTATCTTGCTTACAACCAGAAGAGGAAGACAGCATTTGTTCCTAATGAAGAGATGAGAATAAAGATTACCCGCAGTCTGTAAGACAATATACAGGTGAAATATTACTGGTAGGTATCAGCTACGATAAAAAGAGTAAAAAACATCAATGCGTGATAGAAAAATATGACAAATTATAGTAACTGTTCTAAAATATTCGTCTGTATGGTTGACATGTTATAAGTAAACTGATAAAATTTCTAAGATTTACTTATTAATTGGATTGTATAAGGAATAGTATGTTGTTTGGTAAAAAGAAGAAAAAGGCAGATTGCATAGTGGATATCCACTGTCATATTATGCCGGGAATTGATGACGGATCAAGAAGTCTGGAAGAGACGCTCAAGATGCTGAAGATTGCCCAATCAGAGGGGATTACGCACATGATTGCCACACCGCATTATAAAAGCGGGCATCATAATGCTTCACCTGAGAAGGTCAGCGGACTTATTGATGATGTGATGGTGGCAGAGGATGAATGTGGTATAGACATTGAACTGTATCAGGGCAATGAAATTCTGTATCATGATGAAATGTGTGAGAAACTTGATGAGGGCAAGGCCAGCAGGATGAATAATACGGATTATGTCCTTGTGGAATTCATGCCGTCAGATCCATACCAGTATATCCGTAATTCACTGGATGAGGTTATCAGCGAGGGATATCAGCCAATCATAGCGCATGTGGAGCGTTATAGCTGCATGGTTGATGATATTGAGAATGTAAAAGAGATCAGACGCATGGGCGTGGAGATCCAGGTTAATGCCTCAAGCATTATGGGGGGCATAGGAAAAGATGTTAAGAAGTTCTTACACAGACTTCTTAAGGAGCAGCTTGTTGATTATATAGGAACGGACGCACACCGCTGTGAGGGAAACAGAACTCCGCAGATAGCTGAGTGCGTAGATTACCTTTATAAGAAATATGACGAACAGTATGTTGATGGGATTCTATATCTTAATGCAATGGACAGGCTGTTAAACTAACATAAGGAGAGAATAGATAATGCAGAACAACAATAAGAATGAAGAGATTGAAATTAATCTTGGTGAAGTATTATCAGTATTACTTCATAAGATGTGGATTGTAGCACTGGCGGCTGTCGTATGTGGAGCGATAGCGTTTTTCTACAGCTTTTTTATCATAACACCACAGTATGAATCAACAACTAAGGTATATATCCTTAACAAGCAGAGTGGAACATCGGTAACTTATAGTGATGTACAGCTTTCATCAACTCTTTCTAAGGATTACGAGCAGCTTGTTACAAGCAGATATGTTATCGAGGGTGTTATAAGCAAGCTTAACCTTGACGAAACATATGATACACTTTCAGCAAGAGTTACAGCAACTAATACAGATGATACACGAATAATTGCCATAACAGTTAAAGATCCGGAACCAGAGCAGGCACAGAAGATTGCCAATGCAGTAAGAGACCTTGCTGCACAGCACATAACACAGGTTATGGATATTGAGGCAGTAAATGTAGTAGATAATGCCAATCTTCCAGAATCTCCGGTATCACCATCAGTTCCTAAGTGGACAATTATTGGTATAGCAATTGGTATGATTATTTCAATAGCTGTAATTGTAATACAGCATTTGTTAGATGACTCTATCAAGACATCGGAAGATATTGAGAAGTACCTCGGAATCAGCACACTTGCCCTTATCCCTATGAATGAGGGAGAACAGGCAGACCAGCAGGTTAAGAAGCGGTCTTCACGCAAGCAATAGATAACAAAGAACATTGATGGTATAGATTTATGGAGGACTAGAGATGCAGGAGTTTTCGGTTAAGGCAAGTAATCTTGATTTCAGAACAAGTGAAGCCTACAAAATGTTAAGAACCAATATAGAGTTTTCTGGAGATAATAATAAAGTAATATTCATAACAAGCACTACTCCTAGTGAAGGAAAGAGTACGGTTTCGTTCGAGCTTGCAATGTCATTCGCACAGAATGGATTGAAGACATTGCTTATTGATGCTGATACAAGAAAGTCAGTAATGAAGAACAGAGGAAAAAAGGGAAAGATTAAGTATGGACTTACACATTATCTTTCAGGTAAGAATGAACTTGAGGATGTTATGTGTGTGAGTGATATTCCTAATTTCTGTATGATATTTGCAGGTCCTGTGCCACCAAACCCAAGTGAGCTTGTTGGCAATGACAGATTTGCAAGAATGGTTGAAGAAGTAAGAGACACATTTGACATGGTAATAATTGATACTCCACCTATCGGAAGTGTTATCGATGCAGCCGTTATATCTAAGTTCTGTGACGGTGGAATTCTGGTTATCGGAGCTGGAGATATCAGTTACAAATTCGCCAGAAAGTCTAAGGAGCAGCTAGAGATGACAGGCTGTAAGCTTCTTGGCTGTGTACTTAATAAGGTTGATATGACCGGTAATTCATATTATGGCAAGTATTACGGTAAGTACTATGGCAAGTATTATGGATATGAAGATAATTGATTATTATAAGCGGCGCAGAGATTGCACCGCTTATTTTAATTCTTATCTAATTCTTCTTTTCTGCCTGGGCTGCTAGTAGCTGCTCGCATTTAGCCTTCCATTTTTCGGCTTCTGATGTTTTGGCTTCTAATTCTGCATGTAATAGAGCTTTATCTTCTTTTGCAGTCAGCAATTCAGAATAAAGCTCAGCCTTCTCATCTTCCAGCTTCTTCATCTTATCCTGTATATGTTTTTCTTCAATCTCAGCCCGTCTCCGCGCTTCGCATTGCTGGCGGATTATTTCGTCACTGTTAAGCTCATATAAAGTTTCAGCCGCGTCCTTCATATACTCATTACTCTGAACAGCCATGCGCAATTCCTCCCATGTCTTAGCCTTGAAGACAGCCGCCCATGTGTCGATGCCATAAGCCTTATCTTCTTCAGTAGCTAAATCTATACGAGTTAAGTCTAACACAGCGATGCCAAGTTTGTCACTATATCTTCTATGGGTTTTCTTATTAAGCAGCTCGTATTGTGCATAGAATTCCGGCACATCAGTAAACAATGTGTAATCAAGAATACCGATATTAATAACAGTCTTAACATCATCATATGCGTCCCCCTTATTAAGCTGGCTGAAATCAGAACACAAGTAGCAGAGCGACCTGTTTTCCCAGTTATGCAGATTATTAACCTGCATTTCAATGTTAAGCATCATGTTGTTATTAAGAAGAATATTAACATCAAGTATAAATGTTTTGGCATCAATGCTTTCTCCCAATATTATTGGATTGGTAATCTTAATATCTTTAATGTCTTCAGGATTGAGATGCAGCAGGGCACTTACCAGCCCAATCAGTGTCTTTCTGCTCTTTTGTAGAATCGCACGAAACATATAATCATTAGTAAATCCATAGTCAATCTGTCCTTTTGCCTCCATAATAGGTGCATTAATCCCCATAAATAATCCTCCTCTTTGTATAATGATCTCTCGGAATCTCGAGTGATCATGCCAGCAAAACTCTGGCATTGAACTTTGACAAGTAAATATTATTC
>CAVKBP010000161.1:0-5486 GCA_963654395.1 Ruminococcus sp. CAG:382 | reverse complement strand
ATTCCACATGGTGAGGCGTGCGGACTTACACTTGATTATTTCGCAAGGATTAATGCCAGAGGTGAAGAGGGAGCAAGAATAGATGAATTTGCAAGAAAGCTTGGATTTGCAGACACTGATGACATGGCAGATGCCATCCATGCTTTAAAGGAAAAGCTCCATCTTAGAAATGATTTAAAGGATCTTAAGTTATCAGAGGAGCAGATAGCTGAGCTTGTAAGAATCAGCCGTCACCCTAATCTGTACAATAATCCGGTTGACATAACGGATGAGATGCTGGATGAGATGTATCATAGCATGGCGTAGCTGAAGTAATAAAAGAGAGGAAAGGAGCGTGGTGGCTCTATGTATAGTGTCGTAATAGCTTTTGGAATAGCAAGTGTTATGCTGTGTCTTGGTATGCTTATCAGGGCTAAGGTGCCATTTTTCAGACATATGCTTATGCCAACAAGTGTAATAGGTGGAATACTTGGATTCATTGTTATGAATGTAATTCTTGGTAAGGTTGATGTGGGTGGCGTGTCTATCCAGGATTTCAGCAATATTGTTGATGTATTCTTCGTAATGTCATTCATATCAATAGGACTTACAGGTGGTGGCAAGAAGAAGCAGAATAAAGAGAGTACAGATAAAAAGAAAAAGAAGAAGAGCAGCGGCGCTGTAAGAGGTGCGCTTGGAATGGCATTGATATGGTGTATTCTGTACGCAGTCCAGCCATTAGTAGGAATTGGAATCACAGCTATTATGGGCAAGGCTGTAAATATGGATGCTATGTATGGAATTCTTGTTCCTTTTGCATTCTGTCAGGGACCAGGACAGGCATCTACATATGGAAGACTGTTTGAGTATACATACGGATATGAAAATGCAGAGATGGTTGCACTTATATATGCTGTTATCGGATTTATAGCAGCCTTTGGAATAGGTGTTCCGGCGGCAAGATATGGTCTTAAAAAAGGTATTGCTAAGAATAAGAGTACAATTAACAGCTCAGTAGAAAGAGGCTTTTTCACTCCTGAGGAACAGAGGGAAAATCTTGGAAAATCAACCTTTCACAGTGCTAACATAGAAACATTTGCAGCACATTTTGCGATTATGGGTGTGACATATCTTCTGGCACTTTTAATGGCAGCAGTAATCAGACTGATACCTGGTCTTGGACCAACATTTGCAGCAATGCTGTTTATGTGGGGAATGTTTGCAGCGTATATTGTGAAATGGATAATGGGCAAGTTGAAAATCAGCTATCTTATCAACAATGCATTTCAGAGCAGGATAACAGGATTCTTTTCAGATTATCTGGTTGTAAGTTCATTTATGGCAATCCAGGTTGGTATTATTGGAAAATGGATAGTACCAATTATAATTGCCGGAATAATCGAAGGAATAATTACATTTTTCATATCAATGTACTTTGGTGAAAGACTGGGAAGCGACCATGATTTTGAGAGAGTTCTTGGCGTATACGGAACAAGTACCGGAACAACACCAAGTGGTTTATCACTAGTCAGAATGGTAGATCCTAAGCTGCAGACAAGTACAGGTGCAGAGCTCGGCGTTATGAATATGGGAATGATGTTCTCAACACCTACAATGTTATTCATAACATTTGCCGGACTTCACTATATATCACTGCCTATAGCGTGTGGCGGTATGTTCCTGACAATATTTGTATACCTTATATTGCTTAAGGTGTTCGGAGTATGGAAAAAGCCGACATTTACATTTGCCAAGGGGCGTATATGGGATGGTGAGGATAATGAATCCCAGAATGAATATCTTAAGGGATATCTGCATGATATAGGAATTAATAATGCAAGCGATGTTGAGACACTTGTTAATAACAGTATGCAATAATGATTTATTGAGAGGAGATGCAAGTTATGAAGATGATATACGCAATTGTCAGACCAGAAAAAGTATATGAGGTTAATCGTGCATTAGCGGAGGCAGGATTTGGGGCATCAACCAAATGGACTGTGGCAGGAAGAGGCAAGCAGCATGGAATCCAGGTTGGAGAGATTGTATATGATGAAATGACTAAGAATATGCTTATGATTGCCTGTGAGGATAGCGACAAGAATGAGGTTATAGATGTGATCATGGATTCTGGCCAGACAGGGGAAAATGGTAATTCTGGTGATGGAAGAATATTTGTTGTTCCAATTGAGGAAGCATATACGATATCAAGCAGAAGCAAGGATAATTAAGCCTGTGTAAATGGAGGTGAAGATATGGCAGTGACAGTGGAAACCCTATACAAATCTGTAAAAGATGATAAGAGATATGAGATGAAGTGTGTAGCCGGAGAGGCTGGCATGGACAAGGTTGTTAACTGGATTCATATGGTGGAAAGCATTGCCATATCGGAATTTCTTGAAGGAAGTGAGATTGCATTTACAACGGGAATCAGCACAGATGGTGATGATGACTCAATTCTTAAGCTGGTGGAGTCAATATACGATAATAAGGCGAGTGCCATAGTCATTAATATTGGACCTTATATAAAAAAGATACCGCAGAGTGTTATGGATTTTTGCAATCATAATGATTTTGTGTTATTTGAAGTGCCGTGGCATGTACATATGGCAGGCATTATGAAATGCTTCAGTGAAATCCTTACCATGGCTGACCGGGCTGATATGGAAATTACCGGTGCCATGGAAAATGCGATATTTTTTCCGCTACAGCAAAGTCTGTACATGCCTTTATTTGAAAAAAATGGCATAGATTGTGAGCTGCCTTATTGCGTTGCACTTTTCTTTATAGAAAAGCTTGAAGAAAAAGAGAACCAAAGAGGAATGATTGAGAAAACAATAAGACATATAGCACATGATTACAGTGGAACAGGAAGAAAAGAATGCTTTGTTTTTTCGAGGCGTGGTACGATATTTGTAATATTTAAAAATTGCGGATATAGAGAGATTGAGTCTGATGTCCATGCCATTATTGATTATCTGCGTAAGCTGGGCGGAATATATGAAAATGTGTATTGTGGGGTTGGAAGGAATACCAGAAGTGTAAGATGCCTGCATAAAAGCTATAATCTTGCATTGAAAGCAATGAAGCTGCAGATGAGAAGAGGAATTAAAGGAGAGGCAGCTATATTTAAAGAAATGGGAGTGTACAGAACTCTTATGGCTATTGAAGATATGGAAATAGCTAAGGAGTACTATAATGAACTTCTTGAAAAGATTGTGCGGTATGATGAGCTGAATAAGACGAAATATGTAGAATTCCTAAAGATATATTTTAAAGAAGCAGGAAGTGCAGCTAATACGGCAGAGGCTCTGTATATGCATAGAAATACCGTCAATTACAAGCTTCGCAAGATAGAGGAAATACTTGATTGTGATTTAACAGATTTTGATACTAAGGTTGAATTATATCTTGCTCTTAAATTGTCAGAACTTATATAGGATGCTGGCATGCAGCAGGAATTAATAGAATAAATGTCTGAATTGCAGAAGAATATGGAGGTAAGCAGAGTGGAGAAGCTATATTACAATGGTGACATTATAACAATGGAGTCTGAAAAGGACGAATATGAGGCTCTGGTCGAAAAAAACGGTATTATTAAAGCACTTGGAAGACTGGATGAGCTGAAAGCAGAATATCCAGAAGCTGAGCCTGTAAATCTTGATGGCAGAACACTTATGCCAGCATTCATTGATCCGCATGGCCATATATCTTTAGCAATGCAGATGGTTACGAAGGCCGATCTGGGTGACTGTACATCTATGGAGCAGATAACGCAGACTATTAAGAAGTACATAGAGGATAATGATATTAAGCCGGGAACTCTTGTTATGGGCTACAATTATGACCATAACATCCTACCTGGTTTTAAGCATCCGGACAAATATGTTCTCGATAAAGCTACTGATAAGCATCCGGTAATTATTCTTAATACATCACTCCACATGTGTGTTGTAAACAGCTCTATGCTGGAACTGGCTGGATATGTGAAGGGAGAAAAGGATCCGGAGGGTGGACATATAGGTATAGATGAAGCAACAGGTGAGCCGGATGGTTATCTTGAGGAGGCAGCTATGTATAAGGCATTCTGGAAGCTTCAGGGTGCATATGAGGATGTTGACAAATGTCTTGAAGAGGTGCAGAAGCTGTATCTGTCTAATGGTATTACAACGGTTCAGGATGGAGCTGCTTCTAGAAAGGATGTAGAAACATTTGTAAAAGCAGGCAGTGAGGGCAGACTGGATATTGATATAGTTTCCTATCCGGTTATAGATGATGGTGTGGAGAAGATATTCAGTGATTATCCGGAGTATGTTAATAAGTACCAGAATCATCTTAAGCTTGGTGGATATAAGATGGTGCTTGATGGTTCGCCACAGGGGCGTTCAGCATATATGACTAAGCCTTATGAAGGTATGGATGATTACAGAGGATACCCTAGATTTACGGATGAAAAGGTCTATGAATTCTGTAAAAAGGCTGTGGATGATGGCAGACAACTGTTGACACACTGCAATGGTGATGCGGCAGGGGATCAGTTGCTTAGTGGTTATGTAAGGGCTGTTAAGGAGTCGGATAATCCTGATAAATGTGATTTAAGACCTGTTATGATTCATTGTCAGACAGCAAGAGATGACCAGTTTGATATTATGGCTGAGATTAATATGATCGCATCTATATTTGTTGGACATGTTTTTTACTGGGGAGATATTCATGTGGCAAATATGGGGGAAGAGCGAGGCAGCCGTGTAAGTCCGGTTGCGTCTGCTGTCAGGAGAGGTCTATGCGTGAATTTCCATCAGGATACGCCTGTAACGCCTCCTAAAATGTTTCATTCTGTATGGACAGCGGTGAACAGAAAGACAAGAAGCAGCAGAGTTATTGCGCCAGAACAGCGCATAGGTGTGTACGAGGCTCTTAAGGCAGTCACAATAAATGCTGCTTATGAATATTTCGAGGAGGATAAGAAGGGAAGCCTCAGAGAGGGGAAATGCGCTGATATGATTATATGTGACAAGAATCCTCTTAAAGTTGATGCTGATGAAATCAGAAATATTGAAGTGCTTGAGACTATCAAGGATGGGGTGACATTGTATACAAAATAGAAGGGATAATTTATTTTGGTAAAATTGTTAATTTATTAAGATACAATTTTCCTTGTACAACTATTAAAGAGTAGGTCATCTGAAGAATTTGAGAGCATTTGTTGTATTCGTTATAGTGAGAATTTCTGTGGAGACTTGAGCTTCTAAGCTGTAGTTGTGGGTTCGATTCCCGCAGGGAACACTGATTTTAGTGGTGATGATAACAGAAGGGCATTAATTATATTCCTGAGTATATGGTGCCATTTTTGTAGTTAAATGCTAATTGTAATAATACTATAAAATTTTTGACAACTGGCTTATATCATATTAATATATTTAATATACATAAATATGTTTTAATAAAAGCGGTTTTTCTATATTACCTGTACGGTTGTTATATGCATTTATATAGCAATGGGGCGG
>CAVKBP010000160.1:0-5489 GCA_963654395.1 Ruminococcus sp. CAG:382 | reverse complement strand
ATCTACCATACAGAATTCAGATGTGATTATGGTGCTTGACCATGGATGCATAATAGAGCGCGGTGACCATGACAGCCTGATTGAAAAAAAGGGTACTTATTACCAGCTCTATACAGGAGCGTTCGAGTTGGATTAATGCTTGTCAATTGCTTTTACAATTTTAATAAATTGCTTTATAACAGGATTGTTAGCCGCTTTCTTATAGAATATGCCGTAAGAGAGCGACTTTGTATTCTTTAAAGGTATAAATTTAAGCGAATCGTCCGGTGTAGGAATCTTAGGCAGAACCGAGATTCCATATCCTGATTTTATGAGGGCGAGCAGTGCCTGCAAGTTATTGGAGTAATATGTCAATGCAGGTGAATACTGATGTGTAAGCCTGTTCTGGATGCTGGCTATTGATGACGGAATTTCATAGGAATTACAGAGTATGAATTTCTCATCTGCAAGCTCGCGTTCGGTAAGCTCCTTGGAGGTATTCAGGTGGTTATCAGCAGGCATGATTATGCATACCGGAACTCTGTCAAGCTCATAGTATAGAAGATTATCGCGCACAGCAATGTCATCCTTAAAGCCGAATATGAAATCAAGCTCATCCGAAAGCAGCATGTTAAGAATCATTCTGGGTGGAAGGATTCGTAAGAAAGGATGAATGTCCGGCATCTGCTTATGGATGTATTGCAGTGAGTTAGTCATAAGTGACAAATCTGTATTAGAAACACAGCCAATGCTGATAATCTGTGGTGTGATTTCAGAATGGCTTTTTATCTTATGTGCTGCAAGCTGCAGCCTTGCAAGGATTTCCTTAGCGTCATTGAGGAAAATCACACCTGCTGGTGTCAGTGAAACCGCGCGTGTAGAGCGGTTTAGAAGCTTCGTGTCTAATTCCTCCTCTAAGGACTGTATCTGTCTGGATATGGCAGAGGTGGTGATGTTGAGGGCTTCGGCAGCCCTTGCAAAGCTTAAGCCCTCTGCAACCTTAATAAAGCTTTCAAGCTGTTGAGTAGTGATAAAATCAGCTCCTTTCTGTGTTGCGATTATTTCTGTCTGTTGAAATATATGGTTCGTTACCAGCTTTCTGTTATTTTCTATAAAAGCTGGCAACAGGTATCTTTTATGCTGGTACATCGAAATTAAATAACCGCCATATTGACTTGTCTGATTTTTCATATGCTGCGTTGTCGTCAATCGCCGTAGCCACCGCTACGCCTCTTTCCTCCGTCTTGCATACAAGAAAATCATCCTGCGCCAATATAGCAGATATTTAATTTTCGCTGTACTAGTTTTTCTACGCCCGTATCTGAAATTCAAGTACAACCTTATCATACCGGTAGGTGTCCGGTGACATGCACGATATAACAATGTCTGTCCTGCCATTCTTAATTAACTTATTAGGAAATATATCAAGCGGATCAGAGTGCATTTCACGTGCTTCCTGTAAACACAGATAATTGGCGGCGGGCAGCTTACGGATATCCTTGGAATCGTCAGGCAGAACCTCTAAGAACATGCTTGAGGATACATATTTTCCGTTATCATAGGAAGTAATAATGCCATGCGGAAATGATGCGCGCAGGTTTTTCTGCTTAGCAAGGTCGAACAGCCGGCTCAAGTTCTTTTCATAGGTCTTGGCGTCCATTCTATATTCGCAAGGCACAGATATATAGTATCGTTCAAATATGTAGCGGGTATAATAGTCATTTCTTCCAAGAAAATCTCTCTGGGCGTTGATATGCTGTAATGTGCGGTTAATGGAATCTATATTGGATTCTATTTTCCGCATTTTTTCGTCAGCCAGCTTTTTTCCATCCCGTAGCAGCCGTTCAAATTCAAGCTGTCCATCTTTATCAACATAATTCTTTAAATCCTTAAGCGTTATCCCTAAGTCTATGCTTAATAATATAGTATCAAGTATCATAATCTGTTCAAGCGAATAATAACGGTATCCGCTTTCCGGACTTATATAAGCCGGAATAAGTATGCCAAGCTTTTCGTAATAACGAAGCGACTGTACATTAATGCCGCGTATTTTAGCCATTTCTCCGATTGAAAGATAATTTTCCATATGCATATAGCTCCTGTAGAAAGATTGCTTTGATGTAATTTCATTATAGATGTATAGGCTTTGAAATACAACTAATATTTTAAAAGAAATGCATTGACTCTATGATTATCATATGGTTTATACTTCGTGCATGGTTAAAAAATGATTGTTCAGGGAGCAGGCATTCTTCATATGAATCATGAAATTGTGCCTAGTACAGCGATTTCTAAATAACTATCCCAATAACTTGCCTGTTTTTCTGACTGCACATAGCAAAAAGCCCCGCCGTAGCCCGCTACGCCTGCGTTTTTTGATATGCATATTCAAAAAATCATTCTGCGGTTTTGGGATAGTTATTTATGAAGCAATGTACTAGCCCTGAATGGTAACAAAAGAAGGAGGTTAGATATGACCAGAAAAGTAGTGTCAGATGCAATATTTGTCTTAGGCTTCGGCTGGGGTATGAAGGGCGCTGCGATAGCAACTGTTATAGGACAGATTCTTAATTTCGCCATAAAGAAGCTTAATACCAAAGGAGCTGATGTGTGATGTCACATTACGCCAGTAAATGTGTGGAATGCAGTGATTTGTCAAAGAAGTGCATTAAAATGCGTCTTAAGGATGAACGGGGCAGGGTGTATTACGGATGGCTGTACGACTGCTCCAACAATGAATGCAATATAAGCAGGATATCACAGAGGATGGAAAGGAAAGCAGCGGCGAGAAGCTGAATGCTAAACGAAGAAAATCAGTGATAAGAAGCTGATGCTGATGGAAAAAGAGACAGCAGTTTATAGACAACATTTATAGGAAATTAATGGTTAGAAAGGAGAGGAAGCCCATGAAAAGGATTATTACAATTGGCAGAGAGCTTGGAAGCGGTGGAAGGACTATAGGAAAGCTTGTGGCGAACCGCTTAGGGATTGCTTATTACGACCATGAGCTGATTGATGAAGCCGCCAAAAAGACAGGGCTGGCACCACAGTATATCGAGTCGGCAGAGCAGAAGGTAACTAACAGCTTTCTGTACAGCCTTGCGATAGGAAGCAGCTATGGATACGGTGTATTGCAGAGTGCTAACCAGCAGACACTTCCGTTGTCTGAGCAGGTATTTGAAGCGCAGAAGGAAGTCGTTAAAGACATAGCCAAAAAGGAAAGATGTGTAATTGTAGGCAGGTGCGCAGATTATATTCTGTCTGACAGGGATGATGTACTGAATGTGTTCATATATGCGGATAAAAACAGCCGCGTGGAGCATGCAGTCAGGGAATATGGAATGGAAAGGTCGTCTGCCCTGAAAAAGCTTGAAAAATCTGATAAGGAGCGTGGCAGACACTACAATACATATACTGACAAGGTGTGGGGTGACAGACACAATTACGACCTCATGCTTGACAGCAGCAGGATAGACTATGAAAACTGTGCAAAGCTTATCTGCACATTAGCGAAGGAACTATAAGAATAATTGTTCAGAGCCAACCTCCAAAATGCTTGGTTCTGAAAAATTAAAAATAAAAAAATGAATTAAAAGGAGAAAACGAACAATGAATAAAGAACAGAAATGCGCATTATTAGAATACAGATTAAATAAACTGGTAAGAAACAAGAAGGACAATCAGGGCGTATGCAGAAGAATCAATAGGGAGATACGCAACCTTAGAAAATCAATGTAAATTGGACATGTCTTTAACTGTCCAGAGCAAGCATTCAAAATGTATGCCTCTGGGCAGTTATCTTACTGTTTTAATGTACTACGTAAATAGTCAAAGTCACATTTGCCACATAAAAATACTTATCTGCCTGAATGCAGGTATGCTCACCACAGGAGCATTTTAACCGAGCAGCAGTCCAAGCAGCGGAATTGTTATTATTGAAAAAAGTGTTGATACAAATGTCATCTGGGAAGCAAACATGGCATCTCCTCCGTACTGGTCGGCAAGAATAGAGGTTGTGCTTCCGGCAGGCATGCCCGACATGATTATACAGATGCTTACGAGCAATGAATCCAGATGAAATGGAAGAAGCACTAACCATATAAGCAGCGGAAATCCCAGCAGTCTCCAGAATGTAAAATACAATACATCTAAAGAAAACATAGTCCTGATATCGGCATCTGCAAGGATAGCACCGATAACAAACATTGACAGGGGAGTTGTACATTTGCTGACAGAGGCTATGGTATCTGTGATGACCTCCGGCAGGGAAAATGGAACCAGCATAACAGCGAAGCCAACAAATATAGCTATGATACAGGGGTGCTTGGCTAGCTTTTTAAATGCAGATTTTTTATCTACATTTGTAAAAAGAGCAAGACCGGCAGTCCACATGGTGAATCTTATAGGTATCTGGAATATGGAGGTGTACAGCACACCGAGGCTGCCGTAAAGCTCTTCTGCAACAGGAAGACCGATAAAGCTAGAGTTAGAGCATATCATGCCATAAGACATAACATTTTTTCTTTCATTTTTAGCCTTAATGAATATAAGCTTATTAAAGTAGGTGATAAAAATCTGGATAACGGCTGACAGAATCACCGCCAGAACGCAGTTTTTAACGAATTCAGGTGATGTATTAATACCTCCCATAAAAGAATGTACAATGTTACAGGGAAGAATTACATTAATTAAAAGTTTAGAAAAATGCTTCCGGCTTTCCGAGGTTATTATGCCGGATTTCTTAACAATGATTCCGACTGCCATTAATATGAATAACATAAATTGAAGATTAAGCATTTTAAATATAAAGCTCATATGCATAGATCCTTTCGTGCCATATTATGCAGTTAATCGTAGCATTGCATTTCATAAAGGTAAAATACTATTATGGCAGAAACTTAATACCTGAAAAGTATTAACTATAAAAATGCGAGGCAGAAGACCAACAAATCTCCTGCCTCGTGACTGCATAACGCATATTAGTTATTTAAGAAAATCCTCTCTCATAGGATTAAACACATCACAGAGAATTCCCTCTTCAAGACATGTCACACCATGATTAACGCCGGAAGGCATATACACGCTGTCGCCCTGATTGACGATTTTAGTTTCGTCGCCGATAGTGAACTCGAAGCTGCCCTTGGCAACATAAGTAATCTGCAAATGCTTATGGCTGTGGAAATTTCCCTTAGAACCTTTTTCAAAATGAATCTCGCACATCATAAGGTCATCAGAGTAGCATAATATTTTTCTTGTAACGCCTGGCTCACAGTTAGTAGCTGTGACATCTTTGTTGAATGTAAACATTTATAATACCTCGCTTCCGTATTGATTAATCATAGGTTTATATTAAACTTTTACATCAAAAAAAACTAGCATAATTATCAAACTATGTTATATTAAATACAGATATATTGTTTAAACATTTCACATGGAGAATGATATTTATATGTATGTAACATGGCTGGCGCTCGCACTTATATGCCTGGGATATTATATAGTGTGCGCAA
>CAVKBP010000159.1:0-5496 GCA_963654395.1 Ruminococcus sp. CAG:382 | reverse complement strand
GATTTTATAGATTGCTTTACAGAAACATTTGAAATTACTAACGAGGATGTTATCGGCAATCAGGCACCGTTTGACTTTGATGTATCAGTTAAGGATATATATTCAAGCTTAAAGACAGGAGCAACATTGCAGCTTATTCCTAAAATGTGCTTTTCATTCCCGACTAAGCTGCTTGATTTCCTTGATGACAGAAATGTTACAACTATTATATGGGCTGTATCAGCGCTATGTATTGTGACGACACTTAATGGATTCGGGTATAAAAGGCCGTCTTCACTTAAGAAGATTATGTTTAGTGGAGAGGTTATGCCTATAAAGCACCTTAATGCATGGAGAGAGCAGTATCCGGACGCAATGTTTGTCAATCTGTACGGACCGACAGAGATTACATGTAACTGTACATATTATGTTATTGACAGAGAGTTCGGGCTTGATGAGAAGCTTCCAATGGGAAAAGCATTTGCCAATGAAAGGGTATTCCTGTTAGATGATGAAGACAGATTAGTTGATGAGCACAGACCGGGTGAATTAGGAGAGATATGTGTATCAGGAACTGCAGTAACGCTTGGGTATCTTCGCAATCCTGAAAAGACAGAAGCAGCATTTGTACAGAATCCTCTTAATGACAGATATCTTGAGACTATATACCGCACAGGCGACTTAGGCTACTACAGCGAAGCTGGCGAGCTTTTCTTCTCATCAAGAAAGGATTTCCAGATTAAGCATATGGGACACAGAATTGAGCTTGGCGAGATTGAGACATATATGAATGCGATAGACGGACTGCTTAGAAGCTGCTGTATATTTGATACTGACGAGAATAAGATTCTTGGCTTCTTCGAGGCAGAGAGTGGCAGTGAGCTTGACAGAAAGGGTGTAACACATGCACTCAAAGATAAGGTTCCACAGTGGATGATTCCAAATGTGCTTATTAAGATAGACACTATGCCGCTTACCAAGAATGGCAAAATTGACAGGAAAGAGCTTATGAAAATTCACAGGGAACAGGAGGCATAAGTATGGTTGGGATTAATGAGTTAAAGGAAATTGCTTTGAAATGCGGTACACCGTCATATGTATTTGACACAGATGTACTATGTGAAAGAATTGATAGAATACAGCAGATTCTTGGCTGCAATGCCACTGTGTGCTATGCGATGAAGGCGAATCCTTTTCTTATAAGTGTGCTTGACAGAAAGCTTGATAAATTCGAGGTATGTTCTCCGGGCGAATTTGCAATATGCGAAAAAGAGGGCGTAAGCAGGGATAAGATTGTGTTATCCGGTGTTAATAAGGAAAAGAAGGATATTCTCTACACTATGAAGACAGGTGCGGTTGGAATCTATACAGCAGAGTCACTTAACCAGCTTGAGCTTATCAATGCATGTGCCGTTGAATGCGGTATTAAGGTTAAGGTTCTTATAAGAGTTACGAGCGGCAACCAGTTCGGAATGAACGAGCGTCAGGTGTATGAGATTGCTGACAGAAGGGATGAGCTTAAGGGAATTATTATCGAGGGAATCCAGTGCTATTCAGGAACCCAGAAGAAGAAATTAAGCCAGATAGAATCAGAGGTTGTGTGGCTTCAGGCAATCGCGCACACATGCGAGGCTGAGCATGGCGTTAAGCTTAAAGAGATAGAGTACGGACCGGGATTATCTGTTGATTATTTTGTTACAGACAAATGTGATGCAATGAATGAAAGCTATGATGAGCTTGAAGAATTTGCAGGAATGATTAAAGAAATGTCCGAAAAATTCAATGTCACTCTTGAGATGGGAAGATACATTGCTGCGACATGTGGAATTCTTATAAGCAGAATTGCTGATATGAAGATGAACGACACAACAAGATATGCAATAATTGACAGCGGAATCAATCATATCAACTACTATGGACAGGCTATGGCTATGAAGAAGCCAAGATGTGAATTCATACCTATGGAGTACACAGAAGGCTTTGCTGATGGTGTTGAACATGGTGTGGAGGTGTATTCACAGGGATTGCAGCCATATAACATATGCGGTTCGCTGTGTACAGTGGGAGATGTAATTGTTAAGAATCTTGAATTAAAGGATGCTAAGATAGGTGACATGCTTGCATTCTATAATATCGGAGCATACTCGGTTACAGAAGGAATATATCTGTTCTTGAGCCGCAGAATGCCCGCAATTGTAATGTATTCTAAGAGTAAAGGATACAGAGTTGTAAGAAAGCCGCTGGACACATTTTTAATAAATAGCATTAGAACACAATAAAGTTACAATAAATTCACAATTTTGTAACAAATTTTGATTGACTACAGGAGAATGAAAAGATAGAATGTTTGTGGTTCACAGGTGAGTGGACAATACATTTTTATAATTTGCGAGGTCTGTGTGAAGAATCAAAGATTATTCACACGCAGGATTTGTGCTTGCGCACAAACCTGAGATGGCTTGAAAAGCAGGTAAGCACAAACTTGATATGCTCTGAAAAACGAGCAGGAATGGAGATTAGTATGGATCAGTTATTAGACATTTTGAATGAAATCAACAGCGATGTAGATTATGAGGTGTGCGATACACTTATCGATGACGGAATATTCAGTTCATTCGACATTGTATCACTTGTTGGAGAGTTAAATGACGAATTTGACATTGATATCACACCTGTTGATATAGTACCTGAGAACTTTAATTCAGCAGAGGCTATGTGGGAGATGATTCAGCGTCTGCAGGATTAATCTGGAAAGCGGGGTAAAGTAATATGTCACTGGTTTCTACCGGATTTCTGGTATTTTTATTAGTGGGAGTAATTGTATATTATCTTATACCTAAGAGAGCGCAGTGGGCATGGCTTTTAATATTAAGCTATGCCTACTATTTATGTTCGGGGTATAAGACTATTATATTCATATTGTTTACAACGATAGTTACTTTCACATCAGGAATCCTTTTAGAAAAAGCAGATGATAAGCTTGATATTAATCTTAAGGCAGAGGGATTATCAAGAGAGGATAAGAAGGCGCTTAAAGAGAAAGCAAAGACACATAAGAAAAGAATAATTATAGCAGCGCTGCTTCTGGTATTCGGGGTACTTGCAGTTGTTAAATATCATAATTTTGCAATTGAAAATGTTAACAGCATAATTAAGGCATTTGGCGGTGATGGAAGTATATCAACATTTACACTGCTTCTGCCGCTTGGAATTTCCTTCTATTCGTTCCAGTCAGTATCTTATGTTATTGATGTGTACAGAGGAAAGGTGAAGGCTTGTAATAACATTTTCAAATATGCTCTTTTCGTGTCATATTTTCCACAGATGACACAGGGACCTATCGGAAGATATGACAGGCTTGCGCCACAGTTCTTAGAAGGGCACAGCTATGACCTTGTTGTTATCCAGCATGGATTGCAGCGTATGGCGTGGGGACTTTTTAAGAAATTCATTATAGCTGACCGTGTCGGTGTTGTGGCTGACCTTGTATTTAACAATCCGGGACAGTATCACGGTGTATATGTGATAATAGGTGTGCTTGCGTACTGTGCGCAGCTCTACGGAGATTTCGCCGGTGGAATAGACATGGTTATGGGTGCTTCCGAGATGTTCGGGATACAGCTTGATGATAATTTCAGGCAGCCATTTTTCTCTCATTCGATTGGGGAATTCTGGCGCAGATGGCACATAACACTTGGTACATGGATGAAGGATTATGTGTTCTATCCGTTCAGCTTAAGCAAAGCAATGAATAAGCTGGGTAAGTTTTTCAAGAAACACAGCAAAACAAGATTTGGTAAATATATGGCTAAGGCACTGCCTATATGCCTTGCGGATTTACTTATATTCTTCATAGTGGGTGTATGGCATGGAGCAGCATGGAAGTATATTGTATATGGCATGTACAATGGCGTAATCATGAGCTTCAGCAGTATCATGGCACCTGTCTATGAAAAAATGTTTAAGATAACGCATATTAATAAGAACGCCCGCTGGTACAGAGGCTGGCAGGTAGCAAGAACATTTATACTTGTCAATATAAGCTGGTATTTT
Organism: Ruminococcus sp. CAG:382; assembly: GCA_963654395.1. Lineage (GTDB taxonomy): Bacteria > Bacillota > Clostridia > Lachnospirales > Lachnospiraceae > Lachnospira. Next base: position 1,464 of record CAVKBP010000159.1, on the reverse strand, counting down.
GATGATGCAGCAACTCTTACGGATGCATTCAGGCTTATGGGTAATACATTTAAGCATTCAGCGTTTAACATGGATACGGTTATTAAAATGTTTGGAAGTGAGCTGGACTTAATAGTTGCACTTGCAGGCTGCTTAGTATGGCTGGTTATTAGTATACTTAAAGAAAAAGGCATTGCAATCAGAGTGGCTCTGGATAAGAAGCCGCTTGTTATCAGATGGGCTGTGTACATAATGCTTGTTATGTCTGTTGCAATGGTTGGATATATATCTAATACATCGGGTGGATTTATGTACGCCCAGTTTTAAGCAAAGGTGCAGGATAGTGTGCTTGCGCACAAACCTGAAATGCCTTGAATAGCAGGCAGGAATGGAGGATTACCTTGAATAAAAAAATGTTTAAAGAAGCATTTAAATATATGAGGGTGGTAATTTTTCTGGCAATAATAGCAATGCTTGTTGAAGCATGTGATTATGTACTGGTTCAGCCGGGGTATGCAAGATATATAATACATGCAGCAGATAATTCTGAATCGGGAGAGGATTATGACTGTGTCGTAGTGGGAGCGTCGCATGGAAGAGCGTCAATTGATCCGCATTATTTTCTTGAGATGGGATATGCGGATAATCCGATAAATATGTGCATTCAGGGTGCGACGGTAATTGATAATTATTACATGATTAAAGAAGTATGCCGTAATAATGATGTTAAGAAGATAATTCTTGAGCTTGATTACCAGTACTGGGACAAGAACCAGAAGCGTGATTCTGATTTCGGGGATCTTCTGGTGTATAACCAGCTTCCTTTTTCGGGGCTTAAGCTGGAGTATATTGTTAATGAGCTTATGACTAAGGATTTCAGGACATTATATTTCAGAAAATATGCATTTGCAAAAAACTGGAAGACTATTAAGAAATATGTAGCCATGAAGAATACAGATGGGTATAAGAATTATCAGATTGAGGGCGTTGCCGGAATTGATACAGAGGGTCCATATCAGGGATTGGGTTTTTTCTATCGTACCAAGGTTACGGATAAGAAAGGAAAATTAAATCCGTCGCCATGGACATATGATGACCTTAATTCCAAGGTCCAGAAGTATTTTGAAAAGATAGTTGAATACTGTAGGGATAATGACATTGAGCTTATATGTGTTACAACGCCGATTCCGCCCTCTTCTGTTGTTGCGGGCGCGGCTAATGAGGCTGATACATATTTCAAGCAGATATGCGATGAGAATGATGTAAGATATATTGATGGCAATCTTATTAAATATGAGTATCTCAGCGTAAGTGATGATGATTTCTCTGACTGGGAGGGGCATATGAACGGAGAGCTTGCGGAGCAGTTCTCAGAGGTTCTTACAGAGATACTGGAAAAAGATGACTGTCAGGAATATTTCTATAGTGGTTATGATGAGTGTATAGAGGCGATTAAGGCGAGGGGCGATGAAAGTTAGGGCATTG
>CAVKBP010000158.1:0-5559 GCA_963654395.1 Ruminococcus sp. CAG:382 | reverse complement strand
CCGCGGCGACTTGCTTATAATATCACCCCGTGCACATGTTGTCAACAACTTTTTTAATTTTTTTTGCAATTTTTTTGAATTTCTGCTTTTATTACAATTCAAGTACTATATATGTACATTTTCATCACATATACATCCATATATAGTAACGGTTTCCACCACATTTTAACACTAGTACAGCTTTTCATGAATAACTATCCCAAAACGCAGAATGTTTTTTGAATATGTATATCAAAAAACGCAGGCGTAGCGGGCTACGGCAATTGACGACAACGCAGCATATGAGAAATCAGGCAAGTCAATATGGCGGTTATTTAATTTTCGATGTACTAGAAATCAAAAAGCACTCTATCTGACCATCTAACCAGAATAAAGTGCTTTTAAAATCATCGCTACTAAATTATAAAATCCTGCCCGGATTTTTATTTTACTGAATTAAACAAAAACTTTGTGATTGGATTGTAATTATACAGATCCTCCAAAAATACACTGCTATGTATCTGTGACAATATATTAGAAGCCGTCTCCGTTGCACTTATTGCAGTTATCAGTGTAAAAAACAGCCATACAACAACAAGACCTTCAACCAGACCAATTACTGCCCCGCCAATTTTATTAGCCTCCTTTATAACAGGCAGTCTGTTGACAACTCCTGTGGTTGCAATAATAACATTTAGAATTATAAACACAACCGCCATTACTACAATATATATAATTACCGTCAGAACAATGTCTGCAAGCCTTATCGAAATCATCCTTAACGCTGCTTCTTTAACTGATGTTACGGCGTAGTCGGTCACAGTATTTACCATTTCATTTTCTGGAATGGCTTTAACTGCATCAGTGAGACTCTCTGGAAGATTAATCCTGTTTCCTACCTCTCCCACCAGATTGCTTACAATATCTGAATAACTGCTTATATGTTCGACATTTATACCTATATCCACCTGATTTTCAGCAAAGTAACTATCTATATTCTTATTATTAGATAACAGCTCATATATTGACTGCGACAGATTTTCATCAAGATTCGTTCCGCTCTTTACCGCTGATGCCGCCAATGGAGCAACGATTACTGATGCTATTATTGTTACAACTATTGACACTAACGAAAGCACAATTTTTATAATGCCCTTTCTCCATCCTGCTACCGCAAATATTCCAAGAATTAATATTACTCCTATTAAAAGCATACTTTCTCCCCCTTATCATTTCAGTCTGATTGTCTGTATATACTTTGAATTCACTATTGTGTATTCTCCCCGGCTTCCCTTTGGCAGCACATTGATAACAGGCATGTCAAATTCTATATCTGCCAGCTTTTTGCCACTCATATTCATCAGGACAAATGTAGAAGAATTATTCATAATTATACTTTTCCCATCAAACTTAAAATCTGTATATTGAACTGCAAATGTTGTGCTGAATATTTCTTTTCCTGATGTGTTGTAAACCACAAGCTTGTACAGGTCGCCCGAATCAGAGTTGTCCTCCACAACGCCTATGTACTGGTCACTGTAAAATATTTTCTCGATTTCATTATTAATCGCAATTGTATGCTCCAGTCCCGGATATTCCTTAATGCTATAAATGCTTATAACATTCTCACCTACTGCAACAGCCAGTGTATCATTAATAAATTTTACATTACCTACGATTACATCATCATAATTGAAACCGCCCACAACTCTTTCCGTTTCATTTTTTCCAACATCTGAAAAATTATAAAAAACAACATTTGTCTTTATCTCATCACCACTTACCTTGATAAATGATGCTATCAGCTTCTTTGCGTCTGATGATATGCTTATATCCAGTGGATATCCATCACCAGATAATGTTGTCTTTACACTATATATTTTATCGCCATTAGTATCGTACATATTAATATAATTGGCATTATTATCTTCCAGAACGGCGGCTATTTTACCCGTTGAAGAAACCTCAGCCTGCAATATCGGCATAGAAGTATCCGCTTTCCCAACCTGTCCCTCCTGATTAAATGAATATGCAGTATTTCCATTAATATCCGCAACTACTATTGAATTCCCACATATGCTTACTGACGGATTCTGCATTGAATATGTCTGGTTCCATATAACCTTGCCATTTCCTTTATAATATGAAATACCGTCATTGCTATATCTTACATATCCATCCGCAAAAGAAACATACTTAGACGATTCTATGTCGTCACGGTTAGTCGAATTGACAACTGTATATGATGTATAATCATAATTATCCATAATCATTAACACAACATATACACATACCGCCAGAACTGCAATCACACCGGCTGCTACGCCTAAAACCTTTATCCTATGTCTGCGTATCTTTCTTTTTACTACTTTATCATCAAGGACATCACCTGTCTGCTCTAAAGCTGCAGCCGTCTGCGCATTAATATTAATCACCTTTCTTGCTGCTGCATTCTTATTTCCATCAAATCTTGATTTTCCAGATATTATATCTGCCATATTAGTCCCCTTTATTGCATCATCTGTTACTGATAATTATACAATATTAGAGAATTTAATCAAGGAAGTTTTATCTGCTGTCCTACATATAATACATTTCCATCTTTTATGTCATTATATGCAATTACTTCTTTGCATTTAGATATATCGCCATAATATTTTTTACAGATTCCTATTATCGTATCCCCGGCTTTTACTGTATATACCGCTGGCTCCTTCACCGTTTCTGAAACTGTCTGCGCTTCTGTCTGCGCCGCTATTGTCACATCAACGCTTTCTGTTTCCGTTGCGCTTACGCTTGGTATTTCCGTCTCTGTTTCTGCCCCTGTAGGATACACTCCTCCATCCACTTTATTAACAGACACTACTGTGTCTTCTTTAGTAGATTCATTTCCCGACATCTGCACCATGAGGCTGCTTATTGATTTGTCGAATTTTTTCATCTTCTGGTAATTGCTCATCAGATTAATCCCGATAACAAGAATAACCACAACCATAAATGTGCTTACTCCGTACATAAATCTTGCGCTCTTTTTCTGTTCCTTAAGCTCCTCTTTCTCCTTAATCACATTGCGGATAGATTTCATAACCTTATCAGGTCCTTCTTCACTTGAGCTGCGCTCTCTTCTCTCTAACATATATTCCTGCATCTCATAGTTGCGCTCATAAAAGCATACATATCCTTTTTGCTTTCTTAACTCGCCATTCTCGTAAAGGTAAAAATTTTCTTCCTTTTCGACTGTATCAATCAGGTAAAATGCTTTCATTGTCCCTGCAAAATTATCCAAATGCAGCTTCTTTAATTTGAGCATTCTTTCAGGTGTAACTTCCGGAACAGCGGCAAACCATCCTGCAACGCAAAGATCCGGAAAATATTTCTCGACATCCGAATATATGCCATTCCAGACATTTTCATTAAAATACACGCCTTTTTCTTCTACTTCTTTTCCCAGTCTTGCCTTTATTACGCCTTTTATAAAAACACATTTTTCTTTCCCGTCAATCTGATTGTCTCCCAGCAGAACCCCCGCCTGAATATCCGATGGATTATTGTACGCTATGGAATTTATATATGTAAAAGCATAATCTTCTATATATATCCTCTTATCAGAGTTCACTTCACCTATCTGTTTAATATTTTTCGGTCTTCTTACGGCCGCACCTCTTGTACCTTTTATTAACTTATCTGAATTCTCTTCATTACAAATTATTTCTATCATGGTGCCTCCTTTTACTCTTTTTCACCAGAATAATATCACTGTAATCAGGAAAAAATTATCAGATTTTGTCATCCCTTAAAAATATTTTTTGTAATAATCGCCATATCTACAGCGTACACATTATTAAAGAGCCTGTCTCTGACAGATAAAAATCGGAGGTATCTATGCTTTATTATTTTAATTCAAATGTTCCTTCTTCCGGAGTGAAAATGGGGAAACTGCTTTGTGGCATTGTATCAGAGAAAATTCTTCCGCATCAGGAAATCATCATCCTGTGTATAGGAAGTGACCGCTCAACCGGCGACAGTCTTGGTCCATTAATCGGTCATCTCTTCAAAAGCTATATTTCTCCCGGATTGTATCTGATTGGAGATCTCAACCAGCCTGTTCATGCTGCCAATCTTGGTAACTGTCTGAAGACCATAGATAATGTCTTTGACAATCCTTTTATAATTGCAATAGATGCTTCTCTGGGGAAAGAAGAGCATGTCGGTTATATGACCCTTGCAACAGGACCTTTACGCCCAGGTCTTGGTGTTAAAAAAAAGCTGCCTGAAGTTGGAGATGTCCATATTACAGGAATTGTTAATTCCTCTCGTCAAATGGAATTCTCTACACTTCAGACAACCCGTCTGTCAGTCATATTCCAGATAGCTGATGCAATTGTACTAGCATTAAAAACCTTTAATGACGATTATTATATTCAGCAAGAGCCTGAGCTATCGTATCTGCTGAATCAGACTTCATAATTGAATTCAATTCCATAAGTCTGTCAACATTCATGAATTCTTTTCCAAGATACGCTTCATAATTAGATGATATATATATCCTCTGTTTCTTGATTAAATCATCCAGCTCATCATATTCAGCTTTTTTCTTTTTCAGCTCTGTCTCCATGCTGTTAATCTTATCATCATAGCGGTTATTGATTTCATTTATAATGTCAGCTTTGGTAGTTTTGTCAAACTCCTCCAGAGCTGCATTTTTCTCTTCTTCAATACCTGCAATTCCATCATGAAGCGTATTAATCTTTGTGTCATAAGACTCAAGACCATACATATCCTCATTCTTGTCTCTGCGTATATTCTTCGCTATCTTTTTTATTTTCTTTTTGTTATTATATATCTGCATTCTCGTTGTCTGGGCTGCAAATATTGTATCCTTATGCTTCAATAACACGCCTCTGTAGATACCTTTAATCAAAATCACGCATAACATAGGCATGGCAATACTGTAAGCCAGAAGAATCCATACCGGAATCATTGGCAGAATATACAAAGACAGTGGCACAACCGCAAAAAGAACAAGTAACAACACCACATCAATCACATAATCCAGAAATTTTCTGGCATTAAATACCGCAATAAATAACTGGCTGTTAAATATCTTTGAGATATTCTCATGTATAAAGGCTTCATTAATCTGTTCTGCCAGATCTGAATTTTCTGCTCTTAATGAAGCAGTTTCCTCATTAATCCGCTCCTTAACGCCAGCCATCTTAGCTTTATCTCTTGCGGCAGTAACACCTTTAAGCTTATCCTTTTCAGCAGCGATTGATTTATCATAGCCATCGCATATTGCATCTATACTTGCTTTTATTCTGGAATCAGTCTCGCTTTGCTTTTCTTTTCTGGCATTATCTAATTCTTTCGAGATATCCTTTACGCTTTCAGAAAGCTTCTCCAGTCTCTCTTTTTTCGAGCTGTGTTCCTTCATATCTCCGATAATCTGTTCCAGTTGTTTCTGATTGCCATTAAGTATATTCTGTTCTGCCATGTACCCACCAACTTCCGTATATACTAATCTCTATTCCGCAGGCACAAAGTGCCGGAGGAATCGCGAGCCAAATGTCAGATTTGGCT
>CAVKBP010000157.1:1145-5586 GCA_963654395.1 Ruminococcus sp. CAG:382 | reverse complement strand
TACTGCTTCATATATAAGTAATATAAGGCAGATGAATGATTTATCATCTGATACAATTCATTCTGGTAAGAATCTTGTAATATATTATTATTCATCAACGATGGATTAATATCTATTGCCATATATTCTCCATATGCAGTGAAAAGCTGCTTAAATATTGGACTTTTCACTGCATTTTTGTTAGAATTTAGTGGTTATGGGAAGTATATCTGCGTCCACACTTACGGGTACAGTATAATTTAACCATGACAGCATTAATTTACATTAGGGAGATTAGGCATGAAATTCAGCGATATAGAGACTATTTCTGATAGCGTATCAGAATACCTTTCAGATAATAAAATCACCGATATGACAGATATACAGCGTCAGACATACAAGCATATAATGAACAATCGTGATATTATAGCGTGTTCATCGACAGGAACAGGAAAGACTCTTGCATACCTGATTCCGGTAATTAACAGGTTGAAGAGTGACAATCATAATATACAGGCTGTTATCCTTGTTCCAACAGCAGAGCTTGCTATTCAGGTCAACAATACAATTAAAGACATATTTTCACATATGGACAATACATATTCGTCTGTTGCACTGATAGGAGATGTGAATATATCAAGACAGATAGATGCTATCAAGTCCAATAAGCCGGCTATAATTGTCGGAACACCTAACCGCATATACCAGCTTATAAGCAATAGAAAGCTTAAAGTACACGAGGTAAGGACACTTGTACTTGATGAAGCAGATAAGCTTTTTGACAAGTCATTTATTAAGGATGTTGAGGCTGTCAGAAAGTCTTTGATGAAGTTTACACAGGTTCTATTATTCTCTGCAAGCGTTGATAAGAAGACGAGAACTAATACTTTGTGCTTCAAACCAATATTTATTGACATTAACAGCAATTCCGGTAATGTAAGCCAGATTCCGTCAACAATTAAGCATATAAGCGTTATTTCTGACAGAAGAGAACGGATTGAAACCTTAAGAAAAATTATTAAAGCAGTTAAGCCAGAGAAAGCAATTATATTCGTCAATTCTAAGTATGATTTAGAGGAATCCCTGCAGAAGCTTGAATATCATAATTATAGTGTGGTCTCTATAGCTGGCAATAAGGATAATACAGCCAAGAAAGCAGCCATAGACAATTTCAGAGCCGGAAAAATCCAGCTTCTTATTGCAACTGATGTAGCAGCTAGAGGGCTTCAGATTGATAATATTGATACAGTAATTAATGTAAACCTGCCTGAGGATAATAAAGAATATATTCACAGATGTGGACGCTGCGGACGCAATGGCAACACAGGAACCTGCATATCTATTATAACTGATAATGAACTTAACAGGATTAAAGCATATCAGAAGGCATTTCATATCAATGTAGTTAATAAAAGACTTTATCAGGGCAGATTAGTTGCAAAATAAAGATTAATTGCAAAACAATGAAATGAATAGAAGACTATGTTACTTGTTTCACAGTCACCATATTTTTTCATAAAATATTCAGATAATATATAAGAGATTAGAGGTATCAATATTTAGATAAATGTGGTAATTTATAATTAATCTTACATCACTCACTTCGCTAAAGCCGAGTTTAACGAAGTGAGTAGCTACAAAAATATCAATATCAATCAATAATCAATTAAGGAGGTGTTCTTTATAATGGCTGGGAAAACCTATACCGAACAACAGAATATCAAGTACAAGCAAAAGCTGAATGAGCTGCTGGATATTCTTCCTGATTTCTGCACCCAGTACTTTGACAGCCTTGAATTTAATAAACAGCCACGGACTAAAATTGCCTACGCCATGGATATCAAAGGCTTTTTTGAATTTCTTACAGAATGCATTCCACAATTCCAGTCTTATTCAATGAAAGACTTTAAGCCGTCAGACTTAGAAAAGATAGATGGCACAGATATAACGAAATATTTACGACATGTGAAATTATATAAAAAGAATGGCCGTGATATAACTAATTCGGAAAGTGCTGCTAAGCGCAAATTATGTTCATTAAGACGCTTTTATGCATATTACTACCGTTATGAAATAATCAGTTCCAACCCAACAATGAAGGTTGACATGCCTAAAATTCATGAGAAAGCCATTATCCGTATGGAGCCCAATGAAGTAGCTGAATTTCTTGATAATGTCGAATCAGGCAATAAGCTCACAAAGACACAGCTACAAAGCCACGAAAAGCTCAAGACGCGAGATCTTGCTCTGCTTACACTTATGCTTGGAACCGGCATCCGTGTGTCTGAATGCGTTGGCTTAGATATTGATGATGTAGACTTTGATAATGACAGAATCAAGGTTATAAGAAAAGGTGGCGCTGAAAGCTTTGTATATTTTGGTGATGAGGTAAGGGAGGCGCTTCTTAATTATCTTGAGGAAAGAAAGAATCTTACACCTGAAGAGGGACATGAGAATGCTTTATTTATATCAGCCAAGAAAAAGCGGCTGTGTGTAAGGTCAGTTGAGCTTCTGGTTAAGAAATATGCCCATACAGTAACAACCGTAAAGCATATTACTCCTCATAAATTACGAAGCACTTATGGCACTAACCTGTATCAGGAAAGTCAGGATATATATCTGGTGGCTGATGTTCTAGGACATAAAGATGTTAATACTACCAGAAAGCATTACGCAGAAATTGTTGAAGAAAATAAGCGCTCTGCAAGAAATATTGTTAAATTAAGAAAAGACTAAAATAATAAAGCAATCAAAATATAAAAAATAAGGTGATACTCTTCCACTGTTATGAGCAGAGTACCACCTTTTTAAAAACTACTGATAAATCTCTCTCCATTCCATATCGCCTCGCTCAAGCGACTTGACAAGCAATTCTGCTGTTGCAAGATTAGTTGCCAATGGAATATTATACATATCACAAAGCTTACAGATATTGTCAGAATCAGGTTCGTGTGCCAGCGGATTCTCTGCTTCCCTTAAGAATATAACTAAATCAATCTGATTATGTTCAATCTGGGCGCATAGCTGCTGGTCACCACCAAGATGTCCTGCAAGGAACTTATGTACTGATAAATTAGTAACCTCTTCTATAAGCCGTCCAGTCGTGCCTGTAGCAAAAAGCTGATTCTTATTAAGAATCCCTTTATACGCAATACAAAAATTCTGCATTAACTTTTTCTTAGAATCATGTGCAATTAAACCGATGTTCATTAACGATTCCCCCTAATGTTAAAATATATGTATTAAAGCTATCCTCTGAAGTCCTTGGCAAATATATCATCATCTCTTTCAACATTGCGCTGTAAATTTACATTAAGAACAATTCCCATAGCTACAAACAATGTCAGAAGCGATGTAATACCACAGCTAAAGAATGGTAATGGAACACCTGTATTAGGCAGAATCCACGAAACAACACCTATATTAATAAATGTCTGGAAGCCTATATATAATGCAACCCCGCAGCATATAAGCCTCCCTCCAAAATCCTTAGCCCTTATGGCTGATATTATACACTCTAAAACAATCAGAAACAATAAAAAAATTGTGATACAGCTTCCTGTAAAGCCTAATTCTTCACCAATTACAGCAAATATAAAATCATTCTGGGCCTCAGCTATATATCCGGCATTCTTTAAGGATGAGGTGTCATCATTATTAAGTCCCTTTCCAGTCAGCCTGCCTGAACCAATTGCCTGTACAGCATATGCCTGCTGATATGTACCGGCATCAGTCATGTCTACTTCGTCTGATTTGTTACCTTCAATAAAGTCGACAATACGATTCCTCTGATATTCCTTGATAAGGATAGGATGCTCAACCGATATAACATATATTAAAAAGCCTGATATAAGCGGAACAGCAATCAACAACGCCATTCCGAATATCTTGTAGCTTACGCCTGCACAATACAGCATGGCAACAACTATAAGACATAAAAGAATAGTCGTTGAAAGGTTAGGCTGCAATGCTACAAGCAATATAGGAAAAAGAGTAAGACCAGCTATCAGTGCCAGAAACCTAATAGAATTAAGCTTCTCTTTATTCGCTGCAGCCAGCTTTGCAACCAGTAAAATAAGTGCCAGCTTCAAAAACTCGGATGGCTGCAACTGTACCGGTCCTATCTTAAGCCATCTTGTTGCTCCATGCGTACCATGTCCAAATACCGTAAGAACACCTATAAGCATGGCTGTAATAACCGCATACCATATCCAGTAATACTTCAGAATCCAGTTGTAATCAATAAAGGATACAATAATCATTATAATAAATGATACCGCCATTCCGGCACCCTGCTTCACAGTATATGCACTATTGGCACTATTAACCACAGCCAGACCAAATGCTGATGTAACAATCAGAATAAATACTAATATAAAATTGTATGAACGCAGCTTATATTTTTTTAACATAATAATCTTCCATTCCTGCCTGCTTTTCAAGGCATCTCAGAAATCCTTAT
>CAVKBP010000157.1:0-1135 GCA_963654395.1 Ruminococcus sp. CAG:382 | reverse complement strand
TTATTACTTTTCCTTATTACTTTTCGCCATTTCTCATATCCTTGATAGGAATATTAGCAAAAATTGCAGGTACAGAACCATTATTGGCATCAGATTCTGTAGAAGTAATCTGAATATCCAGTCCGTCTGTATCAATTTCCATATATTTAGAAATGACCTTAATGATATCATTCTTAATCATTTCCATAACCTCTGGTGAACAGTTAGCCCTGTCAGAAACAAGCAGCAGCTTCAATCTGTCTTTAGCAACATCACTTGAACCTTTTTTCTTAAACAAATCAAGTAATCCCATATTTAATCCCTCCCTTAACAGCCTTTAAAAGCATGTTACATATATATACTAGTTCTTCTTATCACTCTTAAATAATGAGGAAAGCTTCTTAAAGAACCCTCCCTTACCATTAAGATCCAGGAAAGGAATCTCCTCACCAGTAATTCTGCGGCATATATTCATATAAGCCTGTCCTGCAAGAGAAGCATCGCCAACAAGTGGCTGTCCCTTATTAGTTGCCACAACAATATTTTCATCATCTGGAACAGCACCTATAACATTAAGCTGTAAAATGTCATTAACATCGTCAATAGACATCATCTCGCCTCTGTTGACCATATCCATTCTGATTCTGTTGACAATTAAATCCTCATGGTTCTGAAGTCCATGGGCATCAAGAAGGCCAACAATTCTGTCAGCATCTCTTATGGCAGAAACCTCCGGTGTAGTAACAACTAAAGCTCTGTCTGCTCCGGCAATGGCATTCTGGAAGCCCTGCTCAATACCGGCTGGACAATCAAGTATTATGTAATCAAAGCCCTCTGGATCACTCTTGATTTCATCAAGAACCTTAATCATCTGTTCAGGAGTTATTGCTGACTTGTCCCTTGTCTGTGCAGTAGGTAAAAGGAAGAGCTTCGGACATCTCTTGTCTGCAATCATAGCCTGCTTTAATCTGCAGTTACCTTCCACAACATCTACAAGATTATATACAATACGGTTTTCGAGCCCTAATACAACATCAAGATTTCTAAGACCTGTATCTGTATCAATCATGACAACCTTCTTTCCAAGCTGTGCAAGACCTGTACCAATATTTGCTGTAGTCGTAGTCTTACCTACACCGCCTTTTCCTGATGTTAC
>CAVKBP010000156.1:0-5595 GCA_963654395.1 Ruminococcus sp. CAG:382 | reverse complement strand
GGCACAAAGTGCCGGAGGAATCGCGAGCCAAATGTCAGATTTGGCTCGCGATAATATCTATGGATTAAGGCTTGATAGAATAGAAAGGATCTGCGTATGTTGATGAACAAAAAAATTGAAAATTCCAAAGAGCTTGAGTTTGCCATATTCTGCATTGAAAATGTAGCGATAAAGCTGGGAGTGGATGCAGAGCGTGTCTATCAGGCATTTACCGAAAAAAGCAATATTCTGAATGGCTATATCGTGCCGGAATATGAAGTCCTGCATACACAGAGCCGGGAATATATCGTGGACGATCTTCTTGATGTGATGAAAGAAAGGGGCGTGGAAGTATGATACTCTATCATGGTTCATTTTTAGAAATTTCAAAACCTGATTTGATTCATTCCCGTCCTAATGTAGATTTTGGGTGTGGCTTTTATGTTACGCCATTATACGAGCAGGCAGCGAAATGGTGTGGCAAGTTCAAACGCCGCGGTCAGGATGGTATTATCTCCAGATATGAATATGATGAAGGCTTGGAAACGGAACTGAAAACACTAAAATTTGGTTCATATTCCGAAGAATGGCTGGATTTTATTCTGAACTGTCGCAGAGGGAAAGATTCGACAGATTATGACCTTGTTATGGGCGGTGTTGCTAATGATAAGGTATTTAATACTGTGGAGCTGTTTTTTGATGGATTAATCGATAAGATGGAGGCTCTTAATCGGCTGCGTTATGAAAAACCAAATTTGCAAATATGTTTCCGCACAGAGAAGGCATTGTCTCTGCTGCATTTTGAAGGGAGTGAAAAGTTATGACAGCAAACCCTATTTTACTTCAGAAAAAATACAGCCGAGTCGTGGAGTGCTTTGCAAAACAGCAGGGGCTTTCACTGGATGAGGCATTGAAATTCTTCTATCATTCCCAAGTCTATCAATTGATGCGTGATGGCGTATCCGATATGCACTGCATGAGTGATGTGTATCTGGCAGATGAACTAAAATTAGAATATGATGAAATAAAAGCGTTAATCATGGAAAAGAAAACTAATGTGAAAAAGTTGCGATATTGTCGCAATAATTGACATGACAAGTACAGTTTATAAATATTTAATAATCCCGTAAGGCCGCATAAATGCTGGGCTTGCAGGATTATTAATTTGAATTTAAAAATAATTAGCACTCAACACTTGACATTGCTAACAAAAAGGTTTATAACATAGTCAAGAACAAAGGAAGGGAACCAAAGGAGGTACGAAAGTAAAGGAAAAGTACCTGATGGTTACTGAAACATCCCTGTTCCAGAGAAACATGGTAACAAGATAGTATGATATATCTAAGGAGGAATGACTTATGTTGATGCCTAGTATTTTTGGAGAGAATTTATTTAATGATGGTTGGATGGACTTTGGATTTCCTGAAGTTGACAAGGCTTTGTATGGTAAGCATGCAAGCAATGTAATGAAGACTGATGTTAAGGAAACCGATGCAGGTTATGAGCTTGATATTGATTTACCTGGATTTAAGAAGGATGAAATCAATGCACAGCTTGAGAATGGTTATCTTACAATAAGTGCTTCTAAGGGACTTGATAAGGAAGAGAAGGATAAGAAGGGTAAATACATCCGTAAGGAAAGATATGCCGGTGCTATGAGCCGTAGCTTCTATGTTGGTGATGATGTCACACAGGAAGATATCAAAGCTAAGTACGAAGATGGTATCTTGAGACTTTCAGTTCCTAAGAAGGAAGCTAAATCGGTTGAGGAAAAGAAGTACATTGCCATTGAAGGATAATGATTAATCATTTTGTGCCTGCGGAATGGAGGGATTATTATGGATAAGAATCCAAAGCATCCACTAAAGAAAAAGAAAGCACATCAGAATGTCAATGTCGCGGCACAGGGTGCCGGCGAGCAGGCAGCTTCTGGTAAGCATAAGAAACACATATATGAATAAAAAGAATCCCGCGGCAGCGAAAAAACTGTCGTGGGATTCTTTTTTATTGTGAATTTTAAAATTAATTGTGCACAACCTATTGACAAGGTGGCTGGTAGGTTGTAAAGAAGATGGATTCTGATTATAAGAATAACAGCAAGATTAAATGGAATTTCACAAAATTCCTGATTGACGATGAAGGTAATATTGTAGAAAGATTTGAGCCGACACAAGGAGTTAAGGTAGTCAGAGAGAGAATACAGGATATTTTATTGTAGGAGAGGAAATTATGAGATATAATTATTTGACAGAGAATACATGTTCACAGATGATTTCATTTGATTTGAATGATAATGTGGTAACGAATATGAACTTACTTGGAGGAGAGTAGCTATGGAAAATATCAAGGAATGGCTGATAGAGCGCTTTGTTATTGAACGAAAAAAATTTGACCGTTCGGGAATATATGCTTATACACAAAGAGCTATGGCATACAATTCCAATAAGATTGAAGGAAGCACACTTACACCAGAGCAGACTGCATCTCTGTTTGACGATGGAATTCTGCCAGGAACAGATGATTACTACAGAGCTAAAGATGTAGAAGAAATGAATGGACATTTTCTGATGTTTAATTACATGTTAGACACATTGAGTCAGGATTTGTCGCAGGATATGATAAAACATTTTCACTATGAATTGAAATCGGGTGTATTCGAGGACAGGGCAAATGGGTACGCGATAGGTGAGTATAAAGAGCGTCCGAACATGATTGGAATGCATCAGACTACACACCCGAAAGAGGTTGCAAATGAGATGGCGAAGCTGTTGGAATGGTATCATTCAAGTGACAAGGATATGAATACGCTTGCCCAGTTTCATGCAAGATACGAAGCAATACACCCGTTTCAGGATGGCAACGGAAGAACCGGTCGGATGATTCTATTCAGGGAGAGTCTGATAAATGATGATATGCAGCCATTTATTGTGCTGGATGTGCATAGAGCTGAATATATTGGCGGGTTGAAGCAATATAGAGATGAACACAGCGTAAGCAGACTGGCAGCGCTGATGCAAGTAGAAGCGGATGAATATTATAAGCAGTGTGAATACTTTAAGGGTTGATGTGTGCAAGGAGGCAGAAAATGTTTAATAGAGAAGATAAAATATTGATAAGGTAGAATCATGAAAATACAGATTATAAAATCCCAAAGAAGAACAATAGGATTAGAGGTTCACGCAGATGAAAAGGTGATTGTGAGAGCTCCTTTGCGGATGTCATCAGCAGATATTGAAAGATTTGTGGACGAGCATAAGGACTGGATTAATCAGAAGCTTGATATTGTCAGGCGGAAATCAGAGGACAGGCAGGGTACAGGCGCGCCGGATGCTGGACATTTGACGGAGCAGGAGCTTGAAGATATAAAGAATGCATTTGAAAAAAGAGTGCTGTATTACTGCGATATAATGAAGGTGAATGTTGGCAGAATTACAATCCGTAACCAGAAAACAAGGTGGGGAAGCTGCAGCGCAAAAGGAAATGTGAATTTTAATTACCAGTTGTATTATATGCCGCAGGAGCTGATGGATTATGTTATTGTGCATGAGCTTTCGCACAGAAGATATATGAATCATTCGGCGGAATTCTGGGCGGAGGTTGAAAAATATTGTCCGGGGTATAGAATATACAGAGAGCAGTTGAAGGAATATGAACTGACTTAGAGGAGGCATTTTATGAAGTATACAATAGACACTCATACCCACACGCTTGTCAGTGGGCATGCATATAATACTATAGACGAGTGTGCTGCCTATGCAGCAAATATAGGAGTTACACATCTTGCGATAACTGATCATGCGCCTAAGATGCCGGGAAGTGCAGGAATACTGTACTTTTCTAACATGAAAATAATCCCAAGAGAAAAATTTGGTGTGAAATTATATATGGGCTGTGAGGTTAATATAATGAATTTTGACGGAGATATTGACCTTTCTGAGTATGGACTAAAAGGCTGTGATGTTGTAATTGCAAGCCTTCACATTCCATGCATTAAGCCGGGAAGCAAAGAGCAGAATACTAATGCATTGATTAAGGCAATGGATAATCCATATGTCAATATTATAGGACATCCGGATGACTCAAGGTATCCGGTTGACTATGAACAGCTTGTGAGGGCTGCCAAGGAAAAGCATGTGCTGCTTGAGATTAATAATACATCGTTAAATCCAGATGGTCCAAGAAAGGGAGCATTTGATAATGATGTGATAATGCTTAATTTGTGCAAAAAGCTGGGAGTAAGCATATCTGTAGGAAGTGATGCACATATTAAAGAAGATATATGCAGATTTGACAGGGCTTATAAGGTTATAGAGGAAACCGGTTTCCCAGAGGAGCTTATTGTTAACAGTGATTACAGATTGTACGAGTCGTATATTGGACGAAGAGCATAGACAGGTGAGGAGATGGAATATGGCGCTGATGACGGTATATCATGGTGGCTATCAGGTGGTTGATAAGCCGGAAATTCGAGTAAATAAGAACACGAAGGATTTTGGTATAGGTTTTTACTGTACAGTAATAAAAGAGCAGGCTCAAAGATGGGCGAAGCGTTATAAAACGAAAATTGTTTCGATATATGATGTGAGAATACCGGCAGGTTTAAAAATATTGGAATTTAATGAAATGACAGAAGAGTGGCTTGATTTTATTGTGGCGTGCAGGAGTGGAAAATCTCATGATTATGATATCGTGATTGGGGCTATGGCAGATGACCAGATTTATACATATGTGTCGGATTATATGGACGGAACTATTACTAGGGAACAGTTCTGGGTGTTAGCAAAGTTTAAATATCCAACACACCAGATTGTGTTTTGTACGGAGAAAGCTTTAAAGTGTCTGACTTATAGAGGCTACGAGGAGGTGCGGTAATGGTAGGCGAAGGAAGAGAGTCTAAGAAGGATAATGATTTACTTTTTACCTGCGGACTGATTGAATACATTTCCCGGAAGACTAAGAATGTTCGTGCTGATGTGGTGAATAAGCTTGGAAAAGACAGAATTAGTAAGATATACGAGCTTGCTGATGTATATCATTGTGACAATATTGATAATGTCAGTGATGAATTTATTGAAGACGCAGGCATTACTCTGGGAGAATTTGATAATGTAGCTGAATGCGGCTATGCGGTACCATCACATTGGGATATAGGGAAGGTATACAGACGGCTCATTAAGAAAGTAGCTGAGGATGAAAAAATACAGGTTATTGATGCACTGATTGAAGTGTATAATTCCTTCATCAGTGCGAAGATAGATGATTATAATGGCAGTGTTTATTATGAATCTCCGATTTATATATTTGATTGCTATAAAGAGAAAAAGATGTTATGAATGGATATGGGGGAACTATTCAGACCTTTCAAGTCATAAATAATGGAATTAGTAAAACTGTTTTTTAGGATACACTAAAGCAATATGCCAGACATAAGGATAAAAACCTAAGGATGCTTATGAAATATGCAGCCATGTTTCATGTTGAAAATATACTTAGACCATATTTGGAGGTGTTGCTTTAAATGATAACAATATATGGAATAATTAGATGACAGGAGATATGACGAATGATTACAGGTGAATTAAAGAATAAAATTGACGGATTATGGGATATATTTGC
>CAVKBP010000155.1:0-5660 GCA_963654395.1 Ruminococcus sp. CAG:382 | reverse complement strand
CCGACCGCTGTTGGAAAGACTGAGCTTTCAATTGAGCTTGCAAAGGCGGTAAATGGTGAGATAATAAGTGCCGATTCCATGCAGGTATATAAGTATATGGATATCGGAACTGCCAAGATAACTAAAGAGGAAATGCAGGGTGTAAAGCATTATCTTGTTGATGAGATTGAACCCTCCGAGGGCTTTGATGTTGCCAGATTTAAGGCTATGGCAACCGACGCAATTGAAAAAATCCGCCACAATGGACATATTCCTGTGGTTGTTGGCGGTACCGGATTTTATATTCAGGCTCTTCTGTATGATTCAACCTTTGAGGATGATGAAAGTGACTATGAATATAGAGAATACCTTCAGGGGATTGCGGACACTAAGGGGGCAGAGGTGCTTCATGATATGTTAAGGGAAGCTGATCCGCAATCTGCCGAAGCAATTCATGCCAATAATGTAAAGAGGGTTATCCGGGCGCTTGAGTTTTATAAGACAACAGGCAGAAGGATTTCAGAGCATAATAATGAGCAGAGGGCGAAGGAATCGCCATATAATTTCTGCTATTTCGTGCTTAATGATAAACGCGGGTTTCTCTATGACAGAATTAACAGGCGCGTTGATATAATGTTTGACAACGGACTGTTAGATGAGGTAAAACATCTGTCAGACATGGGACTTGTCAAGGAAGATGTGGCAATGCAGGGAATCGGATATAAAGAGGTGTTCGATTATCTTGAGGGCAGTTGTGACGAGGCAGCTCTTCGTGAAATGATTAAGCAGGATACAAGACATTTTGCAAAAAGACAGCTTACCTGGTTCAGGAGAGAGCCGTCAGTTACATGGGTTGATTTTTCCCAGATTAAAAGAGAAGCTGCACTTGACTTTATGCTTGGACAACTA
This sequence comes from Ruminococcus sp. CAG:382, assembly GCA_963654395.1. Taxonomy (GTDB): domain Bacteria; phylum Bacillota; class Clostridia; order Lachnospirales; family Lachnospiraceae; genus Lachnospira. Next base: position 4,772 of record CAVKBP010000155.1, on the reverse strand, counting down.
AAAGAAAAGGATATTATTTAATTATGAGAGAAATGTATAAGAATATGGGAATCTGTGATGAGGTGTATGATTACTGTGATAATATAATCAGGTCGCTTCAGGACAGATTTGAAGAAATAGACAGGAATGCAGAGTATAACCAGATGAAGGTTATTAGGGCAATGCAGGCTAATAAGGTTGCCGAAATGCATTTATCAGGAACTACAGGCTATGGCTATAATGATGACGGAAGAGATACTTTGGAGAAGGTCTATTCAGATATATTCAAGACAGAAGATGCACTTGTAAGACCACAGATTATATGCGGAACACATGCGTTAAATGTTGCTTTATCCTCCAACCTAAGACCGGGCGATGAGCTTTTATCACCTGTTGGAAAGCCATACGATACTATGGATGAGATTATCGGAATCAGACCATCTAAGGGAAGCCTTGCAGAATATGGAATTACTTATGCACAGGTTGACCTGCTTTCTGACGGCGGCTTTGATTATGATGGCATAAAAAATGCAATCAACGAAAGAACTAAGCTTGTAACAATTCAGCGTTCAAAGGGATATGCTTCAAGACCTACTCTTTCAGTTGAAAGAATCGGTGAGCTTATAAGCTTCATAAAGGGAATCAAGCCTGAGGTTATATGCATGGTTGATAACTGCTATGGTGAATTTGTTGAAAGAATCGAGCCATCAGAGGTCGGAGCTGATATGATAGTCGGTTCGCTTATTAAAAATCCGGGTGGCGGACTTGCTCCATGTGGAGGCTATATTGCAGGAAAGAAGGAATGTGTTGAGCAGGCTGCCTACAGACTTTCTTCTCCGGGGCTTGGCAAGGAGGTTGGTGCAACACTTGGTGTCAACCAGAGCTTTTATCAGGGACTTTTCTTGTCGCCTGTAGTTGTTGCCGGCGCGCTTAAGGGTGCTATATTTGCTGCAAATGTTTATGAAAAGGCTGGCTTTGTGGTAAGACCTGATGGCAGTGAGCCAAGATATGATATTATTCAGGCAGTGGAGCTTGGAAGCGCAGACGGACTTCTTGCTTTCTGCAAGGGAATTCAGGCGGCAGCGCCTGTTGACAGCTTTGTCACACCAGAACCATGGCCGATGCCGGGATACGATTCAGATGTTATAATGGCTGCCGGCGCATTTGTACAAGGCTCATCAATAGAGCTTTCCGCAGACGGTCCGTTAAAGGAGCCTTACTCAGTATTCTTCCAGGGAGGACTTACCTGGTACCATGCAAAGCTTGGAATTATGATGAGTGTTCAGAAAATGTATGAAAAAGAGCTTATAAAGCTTTGATTGAATTAATATTTGTGTTATAATGCTTTGGAGTATGGAATTTTCCGTACTCCAATTTATGATTAAAGGGTGAAATCTATGAGTAACATTTCTAAATATAAGAACGGCTGGCTTCTATGGCTTTTTATTCTTATAGGCATTGTGCTGGGCGGTCTTATTGCGGAGCTTACTGCCGGTGTGCCTGCTCTTGGCTGGCTGTCTTATGGACAGGGCTTTGGGCTGGATAGTCCACTGGTTCTGAATCTTGGAGTAATTGTATTAACATTTGCACTCCAGATTAAGATTACAGTTGCCAGCATAATAGGAGTTATACTCGCAATTGTTATTTACAGATTTATTTAATCTGACTGCTGTTTAATTTATGGTATATGAGAATATAATAACAGGTGCAGGGGAGGAGAAGCTTCTTCCTTATGAAAAATGTCTTGAGTATGGTGCGTCGTCACTTGACAATTCAGAGCTTCTGGCTGCGATTATACGAACCGGAACGAATGGCTTGAATTCAATACAGCTTGCAGAAAATATTCTGGAGAGTGCCGGGAATCTTAACGGACTGTATGATATGTCTGTTTCAGAGCTTATGCAGATTAAGGGTATAGGTAAAGCCAAGGCTGTGCAGATATGCTGTATTCTTGAGCTGTCAAGAAGAATTGCCAAGCAGAAGGCAAGGCAGAGACTGGATTTTTCCAATCCGGAATCAATTGCCGGATACTATATGGAGGATATGAGACATTTGGACAAAGAGCATCTGGTTCTTGTAATGCTTGATAACAGATGCCGTCTTATCAGGGATAAGGTGCTATCTGTAGGAACATCAACTGGCTCAATGGTTTCAGTGCGGGAGATATTCAAGGAAGCGCTGGATAACAGGGCAGCCTCAGTTGTGCTTCTCCATAACCATCCTTCGGGTAATCCGTCTCCAAGCAGGGAGGATATGAGGGTGACAAGAAGCGTTCTTGAAGCTGGTAAGATTATTGGAATAGAACTGTCAGACCATATTATCATAGGAGATAATTCTTATTTCAGCTTTAAACAAATGCAATACATCAATTAACAAAAAGGAAAGGAATTTAAAAATGGGTAACGCATACGGTATTGATATAGGCACAAGTAATTTTAAAATGTGCTGTAGTGACAAGGATAAGATGCTTAATGAGAAGAATATTATAGCTATCGCTAATAAGACAGAGCTTTTAGCTTTCGGTGATGAGGCATACGAAATGTATGAAAAGGCACCGGAGCATATTGAGGTTTCATTCCCTGTAAAGTTCGGTGTGATAGCTGATATTGAGAATATGCAGACTCTTCTTTTCAACTTCTTTAACAAGATTAATGAAGGAAAGAAGATTACAGGTTCAGATTTTTACATCGCTGTACCGACAGATGTAACAGAGGTTGAGAAGAGAGCTTTTTATGAGCTTGTTGTTGATTCAAAGGTTAAGGCTAAGAATGTATATGTAGTTGACAAGCCGGTTGCAGATGCTATTGGTGCAGGTCTTGATGTAACTAAGTCCAAGGGTATCATGATTGTCAATATCGGTGCAGAGACAACAGAGATTTCAGTACTTTCCTTAGGCGGAATTGTTATAAGCAAGGCTGTCAAGATTGGTGGCAATAAGCTTGATGACTGTATTATAAGCAATGTAAGAAAGGCATATAATCTTGTAATCGGAAGCAAGACTGCTGAGAATCTGAAGAAAGAATTAGGAAGTGCAGTTCCTGTTGCTGAAAGCTTTGCACCAGGCTTTGGAAGAAATGTTTTGTCAGGACTTCCTGTAAGCGTTCCTATTTCTTCTGATGTCATATATCAGGCGATAATTGATTCGTTACATTCTATCATGGATGCCATTAAGGTTATACTTGAGAGAACTCCGCCAGAACTTGCAGCAGATATTATCAAGGACGGTGTTTACTTTACAGGAGGAACATCACAGATTAATAATCTTGAGAAATTCATTAACGACGAGACTAATCTTAATGTTAATATTGTTGAACATCCGGCAGAAAGTGTTGTCAGAGGTCTTATAGGAGTTGTTTCCAATCCTGATTTTGCTAAGGTTGCTTACACTCCTACAGAGAAAAATTTTGATTAAGGATTGGTTAAAAGATGGGAAAAAAGATTTCTTCATTTATGACCTCGAAGAATATTCTCATTATACTTACGGTTCTTTGCTGCTTCTTCATTGGAACAAGCTTTTTTACTGATACACTTACCAGACCACTTAAAAAAGCTGTTTCAATGGTTGTGGTTCCGGTCCAGAAGGGCATGAATAATATTGGTCTGTGGGTGTATGACAAGTATGAGACACTTCAGGAAATATCAGTTGTCTTAGATGAGAATAAGAATCTTCAGAGTCAGGTTGATGAGCTTACGGAAGAAAATAATCAGTTAAAGCAGGATACTTATGAGCTGTCAAGATTAAGAGAACTGTATCAGCTTGATTCCCAGTATACAGGATATTCCAAGATTGGTGCAAGAGTTATCGGAACAACAACAGATAACTGGCATTCTTCACTTAAGATTGACAAGGGAACAGACGATGGCATCCAGACAGGAATGAATGTCATTGCAAGCGGAGGTCTTGTAGGTATTATCTCTGAGACAGGCAGTAATTATTCTATTATCAAGACAATTACAGATAATAACAGTAATGTAAGCGGAATGTTAATAGACACTAACGAAACCTGTGTTGTCCAGGGAGACATAGAACTGATGGATACAGGAATGATAAAGGTATCACATTTTAAAAGTGATGTTATTGTAAGAAATGGAGATAAGGTTGTCACCTCTAATATAAGTGACAAGTATTTACAGGGAATACTGATTGGATATATTAAGGATGTTGAGCTGGATTCTAATAATCTTACCCAGTCAGGATATATAGTTCCTGCGGTTGACTTTAATAACCTGCAGGAGGTGTTGGTTATAACACAGCTTAAAGAATAAGTGTTTAGGATAATGGATTATGAAAAGAAAAATAGCAGAACTGATTTTAATATTGTTTTTCTATCTCATGCAGGTATCTTTGGCAAGAGTTATTTCGATTGCTGATATTTCACCTAACTGGCTGATTATACTGCCGGTGTTCTTTGGCTTTTTTGCCGGTAAGAATGATGGAATGTTTGTCGGCTTTTTTGCCGGTATTATGTATGATTTGTTCTTTTCAGGACTATTTGGCTTCACAGCACTTATTTTTATATACATAGGATATTTTTCAGGCATTTTTTATCAGAAGTACGAGGTAAGGGAAATACTTATACCACTCGCGCTTGTGATTACATCTGATTTTGGATATGGTTTTATATCGTATATTGGTAATTTCCTGCTTCATAACAGACTTAATGTTGGATTCTTTATGTCAAGATTTATCCTTCCGGAAGTAGTGTACACAGCACTTGTTTCGCTTATTATCTACCATCTGGTTCATTATGTGTGTGTGATGACCGGAAAGGATAGAGAAAGAAAGAAGAAAG
>CAVKBP010000154.1:0-5791 GCA_963654395.1 Ruminococcus sp. CAG:382 | reverse complement strand
ACCACAATCTATACAAATCTAGATAATGTAATGTTGGGATTTATGTCATCAGATATTGATGTTGGTTATTATAATGCAGCAGTAAAGATTAAGACAATATTGGTATCAATAGTTACATCTCTAGGAACCGTTCTATTACCAAGAGCATCCTATTATGTAGAAAACGGTATGGTAAATGAATTCAAGAGAATTACAAGAAAAGCTCTTTCTTTTGTATTTCTGCTTGCAATTCCATTGATGTTATTTTTTATTTTTTTCGCAAAAGAAGGCATTTACTTCTTATCTGGAACTGCATATGATGGTTCTATAATTCCTATGCAAGTTATTATGCCAACATTACTTTTTATTGGTATAACAAATATTTTAGGTGTTCAGATATTAGTGCCTCTTGGTAAAGAAAAAATTGTTCTTTATTCAGAAATAGTTGGTGCTGTTGTAGATGTGATTCTAAATGCTATTTTGATTCCACATTTTGCATCAATAGGTGCTGCAGTAGGCACATTAGTAGCCGAATTTGCTGTATTAGTCGTTCAATACATAGCGCTTAAAGATGAAGTCATTGACACATTTAAACAAATTCATTACTTCAGAATATTAATTGCGTTGATACTTGGTTCTGTTGCATCCCTTTGGGTGAAAACTCTAGAGCTTGGAAGTTTCCTGACATTATTGATTTCAGCAGTATTATTTTTTGGAGTGTATGGTCTATTTCTATTGATTAGAAAAGAAGAAATGATTGTAGAAATCTGGAATACGATTGTAGGTAAATTAATTAAAAAAGCGAAGATTTAATTGTCGTTGATGGATTTTTAATTATCAAAGAGAATGTTGAGATATACACATCACTGTAAGCAGGATATCCACTAGCTGTATTGAAAAGGAAATCTGTATATCCATCTACATTGATTTTCTTTGGTGTTATATTTACTGAAGGAGCGGGAACTATCCGCGTTGGCAAGGATGCCAAAGCTTATAAAGCCGGAGACAGCTTTTTCATAACCGCAGGAAATAAGACGGTGGAGATAGATGGAAACGGTGTGGTTATTGTTACGAAGGTTTGATCAAAACGCAATATTGTGCTAGTAATTAACTTTTTTGTCCATTCATTAAGAATGTATCGGTGTTTAGAATAAGTCTATCTTTCTAATACATTTATAGATACAAGGAGAATTAAGAATGAAAAAAGCGATTATTACAGGTGTCACAGGACAGGATGGATCTTATCTTGCAGAGCTGCTTATTGATAAAGGATATGATGTTCATGGTATCATAAGAAGATCATCTGTTGATTATAGAGAGAGGATTGCTCATCTTGAGGGGAATCCACAGTTTCATCTTCATTATGGAGATCTGGCAGATTCTACAAGTCTTATATCTGTTATATCTAAGGTAAGACCTGATGAAATATATAATCTTGCAGCACAGAGCCATGTACAGGTATCTTTTGATGTTCCTGAGTATACAGCAGATGTTGTTGCAACAGGAGTATTGAGAGTTCTTGAGGCTGTCCGTATGTGTGGTCTTGCTGATACATGTAAGATATATCAGGCTTCTACATCTGAGTTATATGGTAAGGTTGAGGAAGTTCCACAGAGGGAGACTACGCCATTTCATCCATACAGTCCATATGCTGTTGCCAAGCAGTATGGCTTCTGGATTGTTAAGGAGTACAGGGAAGCCTATAATATGTTCTGCTGTTCAGGTATTCTGTTCAATCACGAATCTGAGAGAAGAGGAGAAACATTTGTTACAAGAAAGATTACTCTTGCGGCAGCGCGTATAGCACAGGGCAAGCAGGAGAAGTTATATCTTGGTAATCTTTCAAGTCTCCGTGACTGGGGATATGCCAAGGATTATGTTGAGTGTATGTGGCTTATTCTTCAGAATTTCTCCCATGAATTTATTGTAATTGTTCAGAGCACACCTCCAAAATGCTTCGCATTTTGGAGGTGTGGCGTATCCGCCAGATAAAATTTCAAAATCAGATGTAGGAATGCAAGCATTCCACATCTGATTTATGAAATTTTGCCTGACTCTGAACAATTACAATTTACCGTCATTTTTTTACATTAATAGTGAAAAAAGTGTTGATATTTTGTGTATGCGATTATATAATATATGAAATGTCTAAAAATTGCGGGGGGGGGAGAGCCGGTCAACTTATGATTAATGTCAACAGAACCAAGGAAAGTATACAGAATATTTTAATATTTTTTACAGATGCTATAGCGGTGCTTTTATCATATTATCTTGCAGGTATTATATGGCTTGCAGGGTATCGCGGATATGGTATCGAAAGAACATTTGATGAACTGAACAATAATATCGTAACGATTATATTAGCGGTGCTTATTTCGGCGCTTTTCTGCAATATTAAGGGAGATGTGCTTAACCGCACCAGATTCGAGGAGCTGGCATCAGTATTTAAGAAGAGTCTTATCAGCTCCGCGTTCATTGCTGTGTATGAGCTGTTAAGCAGGACAATACAGGGCGTTCCGAGAAGTGTGTATGTCATAACATTTGTTTTAGGAACAGTTCTTATGTATCTTTTAAGAATGCTTGTTAAGGTATACATGAGACACCGCAATGGCGGAAAGCGTGCTAACAGCGTGCTTGTGGTAACGATTAAGAGCCGTGCGGATGGAATCCTGACAAGGGTTGCTGCAAGGAATGACTGGATGAGAAGACTGGATGGAGTCGTTATCACTGACGAGGATATGACAGGACAGCAGATTAATGGTATTCCGGTTGTTGCAAATGTTCATTCTATGATGCGTTTTATCAAGAATGAAATCGTTGATGAAGTATTCATAGATGTTGACTATAAGACCAGAGAAAGCATCAAACCTATGGTCATGGAACTTGAAGACATGGGAATTACAGTTAATTTAAGACTGGAAATCCTTGACAGCTATAAGGACTTTGACTGCAAGCTGGGATTCATAGGCAGTGTGCCTGTTGTTACATTTGCTAACAGATTGTATGACTGGAAGGGTATGCTGGTAAAGCGCTGCATTGATATTGCAGGTGCCCTGGTCGGAATTGTTTTCATGGGAATTGCCATGATTTTCGTTGGTCCGGCAATTATGATTGAATCGCCAGGACCGATTTTCTTCAAGCAGAAGCGTGTCGGCAAGAACGGACGATACTTCTACATATATAAGTTCCGTTCCATGTATATGGACGCAGAGGAGCGTAAAAAGGAGCTTATGGCACAGAATGAGATGAGTGGTCTGATGTTTAAGATGAAGGATGATCCACGAATTACCAAGGTGGGTAAATTCATTAGAAAGACCAGTATAGATGAGCTTCCACAGTTCATTAATGTCCTTAAAGGTGATATGAGCCTTGTCGGAACAAGACCGCCAACGGTTGGCGAGTTCAAGCAGTATGAAAGACACCATAAGAGAAGACTTTCAATGAAGCCGGGAATCACAGGAATGTGGCAGGCATATGGAAGAAAGACAGTCAGTGATTTTGAGGATATCGTCAAGATGGATCTGGAATATATTGATAACTGGAGTATCATGCTCGATATCAAGATTCTTTTCAAAACAATCCAGTCAGTATTTACAACTGGCGGACAGTAGAATAGTTCAATTAAAAGCCCTCCGGCATAACCGGAGGGCTTTTTCATGCGCTGCGCCTTACGGCGCACATTTATCTGTATTTCTGTAATGTAGGTGTTGAATTAACACCAAGTGGAGTTGTGACTCCGGCTGCGGTTGTTACTTTATAAGTTACTGTAATCTGTGAGCCTGGGGCTATAGAGTTGCCAAACATATATGCAACCTCAAGACCGTGGTATGTACCTGTGTACATTCTTCCGCCATTGCTTGTCTTAATATCTGATATTGAACCACCGGCTGGAGCAAATATATGTATATATCCTGTAATTGTTCCGCCATAGCTTCCAAGTATGTATGCACCTGCATTAGTTTTATCAGCAGATGATATTACATTGCCATATGTGGCAGTTACATCATAGGTTCTTGTTCCGTCGTCATTGATAACCGGTTCACTGATTTCAGTGTTGATATCAAGGAACCATCCGAGCTTACATGGATCTGACATACTGAAGTATACGCCTGTTTCAGGGGTTTCAGGATCATCATTAAGACCGCCTGAACAGTTGGCTTCTTTTACAAGCTCCTGCTCAGCTTCGTCCTCCATCCACATCATGATAGTTCTGTCCTTGGCACCTTCGATGAATACCTTGTAGTAATCTCCGGCTTTCTTGACATCGAAGTCTGTTACAAGGCTTGACATTGTAGCCTTAGCTGTCTCAGCAAATAAATCATCAACATAATCACCGGCAGTAGATGTTGCGGCTGCGTTGAGATATTTGTAATAAAGGTCGTACTGAAGCACCTTAGTTGCATTTTCACTTGTTAATACAGTGCCGTCAGACAGGCTTACATCACCGATGTAACCGAGCATGCTCTGTATAATTACAGGTGTTAAAGATACCACACCGTTGACATGCTCAGAATTACGCTGCTCATAAGCGAGTGCCCATATATAAGCAACTCTTTCAAAGTCAGGATCGAAGCATGCATCTCTTGGCGCACTCATCCATGAACCGAAGAGCTCTCTTTCTTCTGAAGTAATGTTGGCTGAATCAGGAGTATATGAGGAAAGAACCTTGTATACACTCTGGAAATCGCCAATAGTAAGTACGCCATCACGAATCTTAATTGTTCCTACAGAGCCAGGGAAACCGCCCGAAGCGCGTATCTCTGATGAATTCTGTGCTGCAAGAAGATAAGTCCTGTCAGAGCCGTCTCCAATAAATGCTTTGAAAAGCGGAAGGAATTCCTTGAGGTCATCAAATGAACCCATCATTGAAGACATCTGTACTGAGTAATCAGCAATCATGCTGTTAAGTCCCATAGGAAGGTTAACCTGAGTCATTGAATCAGCTATGTCGTTAATCTTCGGCTCTACATCCTCGAGTAGGTTGAGGTAAGCGTTGATTGTTGTTATGCTGAATCCGTCGTCACCCACCTTAAGTCCGGACAATGGATAATCATTCATTGTCTGTGCTACAGGTCTTGCGATATCGTCCGAAGCTTCACCCACAAGTGAAAGAAGCTTTTTGACTGAATCAATGTAGCCCTTGAAGGTAGGAACTTTATATGCTGTTTTCCATATCTTCTTGTCAAATGTTTTGTTAATATTGTCAAGAGAAACATCAAGCTGGTCACATGCCATATTAATTGCTACAGGATTCTGATCCTTAAGACCGTTCATAACTCCCGAGAGGTCAGTCTTTAATACAGATGCCTGCTGCTTTAAATCAGCAACCTCGCGCTTTGCAACCTTGTAACCATATGCGCCGCCGATTCCTAAAGTAATCAACAGACAGGCTATAATACTCAGTGCAATGATTAAACCGCGTTTGCTTTTTTTCTTCTTATGTCTATGCTTCGTTGGTTGTCTGTGGAAACTGTGGTGCGCCGCATGTTCATGTGAGTGATGTTCATGCTCATGCTCGTGTTCCTGAGCATGCTGTGGCTTCTTAACAGGTTCCTTAGAATCTGAATATAATTCTGCCATATAAATCCTCCTTGTAATCTTTGTCTTGCGATGTGTCGTGTGAACAGACACAACTTGACATTATATCAGATGTTTTAGGTGTTTACAACAATACCGCCGATATCTTATAATATGTAACTGTTCAGAGCCAAGCAAAATTTCAGAAATCAGATATGGAATGCTTTGCATTCCTATGTCTGATTTTGAAATTTTATTTGGCGGATACGCCACACCGACGAAATGCGAAGCATTT
>CAVKBP010000153.1:0-5897 GCA_963654395.1 Ruminococcus sp. CAG:382 | reverse complement strand
TGATGGTCGACAGGATGAAAAATGAGATGGTGGTGTTGAAGGGGCAGAATGATGAACTTACAGGAAAGGTTGATGAACTGAAAGCGGAAAAGGATGAATTGAAGGAGCAGAATACTGAGCTTGGGGCAAAGAATGATGAGCTTACAATAAAGGCTGATGAGCTGACTGAGCAGAATGCTGAATTGTCAGTGAAGGCAGGAAAATTGGAATTAAAGAATGCTGAATTACAGCAAAAGCTAAGGAATCAAGATGAACTACAAGAACAGAATACGGAACTACAGGCAGAAGTAGAGAAGTTGAAGAAGCTCTTAGAAGAACAGAATAAGTAATGTAAGAGAAAGTAATCAACTGATTATTTCCTGATGATGTAGTCGATAAAAATGCAGCAAATTATGGTAATGTGTAAGGGATAAAGGCATGTTATAAATAATGATGGGGTGTGAAAAAGGAATAGTCCCGAAAAAGAAAGACCAAGAGTTTATAATGAGCTCAAGGTCTTTCTTTCTATTTATAATTATCTTATGCTGAAAATTAATAACATAATCTATTACAACCATATTCCACCCCAAAACAGGCAGTTTTGCCAATGTTAATTTAAGAGTATTAACACATTTGACAAAATGATGTAACTTTGTTATTATAATTCTGTAATAAGTTGTAACAATTTTGTAACAATTTATAGGCAAAGCTAAATAGGCAGCCGGAAAGGAAAGTATAATTATGAAACTTAGAAGTAGCAAAGCTGCTTGCTATATGGGAGCTTCTATCGTGTTATTTATGACACCGGTTATTCCAGCAGTAGCGACTACCTATGAGAAAACAGAGAATACTGACATTGAAATTAAGGTAGCATCTTATTCAGCTAATACTGAAGAGGTTCTTGTGACTGGGTATGAAGAAACAGGAACATATAAGAACAAAGCAGTAGCATTAACAGAACCATATCTTGATGTGTATGGTGACACAGATGGAGAAGCATCGGCTGTTGTAGGAAGGCTTTATGCCAATACATTAGTAGATGTTGATATGGTTGGAAAGGAATGGACTAAGATAACTTCTGGTAACTGCGAGGGCTATGTCCTCACACAGAATCTCTGCTTTGGAGATGAGGCAGGAGTTCTGGCAGAGCAGATTGGTACAGATAATCTTCTTACAGGTTATACAGTTGAGGAAGCTGAAGCTAAAGAAGCGGCAGAAGAGGCTGCAAGACTTGAAGAAGAGGCGAGAATAGAAGCTGAGGAAGAAGCAGCGAGAGCTGCAGCGGCAGCAGAGGAAGCCAGAAAACAGAAGGTTATAGAGAATACTATTTCAGGAACAGATATAACATATAATCCGACTATGAGTGTGTCAGATGAGGATATATGGCTTATGGCATGCCTTATAGACTGGGAAGCTGGATATGAGCCATATGCAGGAAAGCTTGCAGTTGCAAATGTTATTCTTAACAGAGTAAGAAGCAGCCGTTATCCTGGTTCAGTTTCAGGCGTTGCATATCAGAAAAGCCAGTTTTCAGGAGTATCTGACGGCGCAGGAAATGCTTCAGATAAATTTGCAGCAAGACTTGCAAGTGGTCCAAGAAACACAGAATGTATGCAGGCAGCACTTGAAGCATTATCAGGTGTTAATAATATAGATGGTTATACATCATTCAGGTCAATATATACTGCAGATGTCAATAACTATTCAGATTTCGTAATAATTGGAAATCATGTGTTCCATTAAGGGTAAAAAGGCTGCGTGGGCAGCCGGCATCCTGCAGATAATATGCTGTAGGATGTGTATATATCAGGAGACTTCATTCTTGTGACGAGTGGAGTCTCTTTTATTTTGCGCTGTATAATGGAAGAAGCTTTGTTTGAACAGCGGTTGGAATGATGAAATTTAGAACAGGTGGATGTGGAGAATTTCCGACAGGTTCGAAAAGAAGGAAACTAATGCAATTGAACATAAATCTATGTACATGTATGATTATGTAAAACATCACATTTGACGAAGCACAATAATTGCGCTAGAATGAACAATGTTATTAATTATGCATTGTATGCGCAGACTGCATACAGACAGGAGGATGTCATGGATTTAAAGGGACGCGATTTTTTAACACTCAAGGATTACACACCTGAGGAGATTTTATATTTAATAGACCTGGCTGCAGAGCTTAAGGATAAGAAGAAAAGAGGTGTTGTAGAGCAGCCGCTTATCGGAAAAAATATTGCGCTTATATTCGAGAAGACAAGCACAAGAACACGCTGCTCCTTCGAGGTTGCAGCACATGATCTCGGTATGGGCGTTACATATCTTGATCCGACAGGCTCACAGATTGGCAAGAAGGAAAGCATTGCTGATACTGCAAGAGTTTTATGTACAATGTTTGAGGGAATTGAGTACAGAGGCTTTGGACAGGAGATAGTTGAAGACCTTGCGAAGTACTCAAGTGTGCCTGTATGGAACGGACTTACTAACGAGTATCATCCGACACAGATGCTTGCGGATATGCTTACAGTCAAGGAGAAGCTTGGCAGATTAAAGGGTGTTAAGTTCGTGTATATGGGTGATGCTAGATACAACATGGGTAATTCACTTATGATTGTATGTGCCAAGTTAGGACTTCACTATACAGCCTGCACAGCAAAGGAATATTTCCCAGACAAGGCACTTGTTGCACAGTGTGAGGAATGGGCAAAGTTAAGCGGTGGTTCTGTAACTCTTACAGAGGATGTCATGGCAGGAACTAAGGACGCAGATGTATTATACACTGATGTATGGGTATCAATGGGTGAGCCGGATGAAGTATGGGCTGAGAGAATCAAGGCACTTCTTCCATATCAGGTAAATAAGGCAGTTATGGAAAATGCTTCTAAGAACGCAATTTTCATGCATTGTCTTCCGGCATTCCACGACCTTAAGACTAAGATTGGAAAAGAGATTCATGACAAATTCGGTCTTGATGAGATGGAAGTTACTGATGAAGTATTTGAGTCAGAGCAGTCAGTTGTATTTGATGAGGCTGAGAACAGAATGCATACAATCAAGGCTGTAATGGCAGCTACACTTGGTGCCTATAAGTAAAAATGTATTCATAAGGGTATGGAGGCGTTATGTATTATACAACGAGTGGCGCGTATAGAAAGAGCAAAATGCTCATAGATTATGCCAATATAGCAATCACATTTGCAATAGGAATAATATTTATAATTATACTTTTCCTGCGCAGTGGAAGCGGCAAATTATTTGCAGTGGAATTCATGCTTGGTGCGCTGATTAACGGGCTTACGGCAGCGAAAAATTTCATGAGCTACAGAACTGTGACAGGCATTATTCTTACGGTTATTACTTTGGGATTGTTACTTATGGCAGTGATAGCATGGCGGGTAATGGCATGAAGACTAAGATTTTAAATGTTTTGAGAAATTCAGATGGATATGTGTCAGGACAGGCGCTTTGCAATATGCTTGGTGTTTCCAGAACGGCTGTCTGGAAGGTTATCAACCAGTTAAAGGAAGAGGGCTATGTAATAGAGGCTGTTCAGAACAAGGGCTACCACATAACAAAGTATCCTGACATTCTTACAGCGGGCGAGATTATGAGCCAGCTTGGAAATGTTGATATAGGTGAAGCTGCTGGGATTATCCGTAAGGTAGTATATTATGATGAGACAGATTCTACCAATAACGAGGCTAAGAGAGCCGCGGAGAAGGATAATGCGGAAGCTGGAACGCTTTATATTACAGAGAGCCAGACAGGTGGCCGCGGCAGGCGTGGGCGCAACTGGGTATCTCCTGCTGGAAGCGGAATATGGATGTCACTGCTTTTAAGACCGGATATAGCACCAGCCAGTGCTTCTATGCTCACTATTGTGGCAGCTATGGCGGTGCAGGAGGCAATCCACACTGTTCTTATAGAGGATGGACATGACGCAGAATGCCGCATAAAATGGCCTAATGATATTGTCCTTAATAAGAAGAAAATATGCGGAATATTAACAGAGATGAGTGCCGAGATGGATTACATACATTATGTTGTTATCGGCATGGGAATTAATGTTAATACGACTGAATTTGACGATTCGATTAAAGAAACAGCTTCGTCGCTGTACTTAGAGACTGGCAGCCATCTGAAAAGAAGCCGGATAGTAGCTGCATTTTCAGAGAGCTTTGCAAAATATTATGATACATTTGTTAAGACACAGAATCTGGCAGGACTTAAAGAGGATTATAATGCAATGCTTGTCAATAAAGACAGCGAAGTTAAGGCAATATACGCAGATAAAGAGATTGCCGGCAAAGCACTTGGAATTAATGATGAGGGAGAGCTTATTATTAAGACAGACGAGGGCGAGAAGATTATCAGAACCGGAGAGGTTTCTGTGAGAGGATTATATGGATATGTTTGATGAAAATGTAGTTTTATGTGTGTCTAATTCTTATGAGAAGAAATATTATTTTAACCCTGATTTTGACAGGCTTCCGGAAGACATAAAGAACGAGTTGAAGATTATGTGCGTTCTTTTCACTGAGGAGGTTGGAGGAATACTCGATATGGAATTCGACGAGGAGGGCAATCTGCTGTTCAAATCGTCAGCAGACGAGGGCGATTTACTGTACGATGATATTGCATGCGGCATGCTTGTAAAGAAGTATCAGTATGAGAAGCGTGAGCTGCTCGAATCGCTTGAAATGTTCTTCAAGGTATTCTTCTTAGGCATGGAGTAATTATGAGAATTGAAAATGTTGAGATAAAGAACAATATTGCATTGGCACCGATGGCAGGAGTAACAGACCTGCCATTTCGACTTTTATGCAAGGAGCAGGGCTGCGGTCTTATGTGTACAGAGATGGTCAGTGCAAAGGCTGTGCTGTACAACAATAAGAATACAGAAGACCTGATGAAGACTGTGCCACAGGAGCGTCCGCTTGCGCTGCAGCTTTTCGGCTCTGATCCGGATATTATGGCTGACATTGCAAAGAGGCTTTCCGAAAGAGAGTTTGATATAATTGATGTCAATATGGGCTGTCCTGTGCCAAAGGTAGTCAATAACGGCGAAGGTTCGGCACTTATGAAGGATCCTGTGCTTGTTGGAAAAATTGTTGAGAAGATGGCAAATGCGCTTGATAAGCCGCTCACAATCAAGATAAGGGCGGGCTTTGATGAGAACAGTATAAATGCGCCTCAGATAGCGCATGTTATTGAGGAGTCCGGCGGAGCTGCTGTGGCGGTCCATGCAAGAACAAGGCAGCAGTATTATTCAGGACATGCAGACTGGGATATTATAAGGCAGGTTAAGGAAACTGTATCAATTCCTGTTATCGGCAATGGCGATATTAAATGTGGCGAGGATGCTGTTAATATGATTAAGCAGACAGGCTGCGACGGAATAATGATTGGAAGAGCAGCCAGAGGAAATCCATGGATATTCAGGCAGGTTTCTGAATATATGAATAATGGGACAGTTATAGCACCGCCTTCTGTTGAAGAGGTATGCCAGATGATTAAGAGACATGCAAAAGGGCTGTGTGAGATTAAAGGCGAATTTACAGGAATCCGCGAGATGAGAAAACATTTTGCATGGTATACAGCGGGGATAAAGCATGCAGCGGCATTGAGAAATGAAGCTAATCATGTGACTAATCTTGAACAGTTTAATGGGCTTGTGGACAGGATTCTTGAAGGCATGCAGGCAGATATCTGATGGGTATAAGACTTGGAATAGAGGACATCTGCTTAGAGTATATGAAGTTTTGGCTTTTTCTTGTAGTTTGCAAATATCCGTAAAATAAAAAAGCCCTTTGAGAAAAGGATTTCTCCTCTCTCAAAGGGCAAGTTGATAAATTGAGGTTATAACTACTTTGTAAGAACCTTTTTATGATACGATTTGTTCCCGCAGTACGGACATTTCA
>CAVKBP010000152.1:0-5910 GCA_963654395.1 Ruminococcus sp. CAG:382 | reverse complement strand
TCAAAATCATCCATAGGAATGCAAGCATTCCATGTCTGATTTTTGAAATTTTGCCTGGCTCTGAACATTTACAATTTATCAGCATCTACAACCCATATTTAATCCGCGCGCGCGTAAGCTTCCCAAGCAGCCCGTCACCGAAAAGAAAGGCGCACACTGCTGCGCCGCCTGCATGCATGGCATCATAAGGCACACCCGTAATGTATAAAAGCTTAAGCGTCTCCCATGATATATCAGCGCTGCCTGAAGCCGTATATGTGCTGTTCATCATCATCGCTGCGATATTCATAATTCCGCCATATATAACGAACACACTGACAAATGTAAATACCGTCACAGTAATGAAATTGCAGGGTATACGGCTTCTCATAAGAAGAACCGCTGCAATAATTCCAACAAGCCCGAAAGCATACAGCCTCCAGCCCCAAAATTTCTCACCCGGCTCTGCCACGAATATATAGGTAATATAGCCAGCAAGCTCCGACACCGCCATACACACAACCGGAACAGCGATAACAGACAGACCTGTCCTTGCCTGCTTTCTCACAAGCTCTTTCTTATCATCAAAGCAGCCGGCAGGCTCCGGCTTGTAGAACGCAATCCCGGCAAGCACACCAAGCAGCCCCCATGCTGCCATTTCCCAAGGTGTCCACACCCCCTGCCCCATAAAGAAATTACATACAAACCTCGACATCACACCTGTAAGAAAGCCCGCCTGCGGGCCAAATGCAATCCCTGTAATTATAACAAGTGCTGTGCCAGCATGCAGCGGTATCGTATAGGCACATATTATATTGGCAGCAACCGTAAGCGCTGACATAACTGCAATCATCACAACATGCCTTGCCTTCGGCTTCCTTTTTTCAAATGTAAAGAAAGGAATGGCAATTGCAGCAGCCAGTATTATAACGCTTATAAGCATGTAATTGATACTCATTTATTATCCTCTATACATCTGTGGATAGCTTCAACAGCTTCATCACAGGTTACACAATCATTGAAAAAATCGGACATTATTTTATTAGCATCCGTTGTAAAAAATATGTTACCGGCAAAAAAGCTGTGTGAATCTGTGTAGCTTTCAATATTCCTGTCGAATATTAATCCACATTTGTCAGCATATACAGCACAGAATTCCACATCATGCGACACAATCACGATAGTTTTCCCCATATTCTTTAATTCTGTCAGCCATTCTCCCATTCTTTTACAGAAAAATGTGTCAATTCCCTTGGTTGGTTCATCAAGCAGAATAATATCCGGATCGTACAGCAGTATCTTAGCTAATGCAAGCCTCTGCTGCTGCCCACCGCTCAAGTCATAAGGATGTTGTTTTCTTACCCCACGAAGCTCTGTGCGCTCTAACATATTCTCAACAAGCTCTATACGCTGCTGCCTGTCCATACTCTTAACAGACACATTTCCTTTATCCATAACCGCCGATGCCAGCTCTTCCTCAACACTTATCTGATTAAGCAGTGCCATTGGATTCTGCACAAGCAATGCACAGCTTCCATTCACCCTCACCTTACCGGATATAGGCTTTTTAATCCCTGCCATAAGCCTTAGAAGCGTAGTCTTTCCTGCACCGTTACTTCCAAGCAGTGCAGTTATCCTGCCTTTCTCTATGTCAAAGCTGATGTTCTCAAGCACATTTGCAGAATTTCTTGTGTACCTGAAGAACACATTTTTAACCGAAACCGCTGTCTCCCCAGCTTCGTAATGCTTATCCTGCGGTACAGAACCACCTTTAATATTAAGAGCCGCTATCCAGTCCCTGCCTTCCTTAACCGTAAGCGGACATTTCATTTCAAATGTAATCTTATCCTTACAGCCTTCATATATCCTGACAGATGAAGGAAGTCCATACACAAGCGGATTGCCTGTCTTAACAAGAGCCTCTGCCACCTTTCGCGGAGTATCATCGTGTATGAGCCTGCCATCCTCAAGCACAAGCACTCTGTCCGCCTTGGAATATATATCTGCAAGATTGTGTTCAACACACATTACCGTTATTCCAAAATCCCTGTTAAGCTCCAGCACCGTATCTATGAACTTCTTCTTGGCAAGCGGATCAAGCTGCGCCGTAGGCTCATCAAGCAGCAGAATCTCCGGTTTCATCACCATAATGGATGCAAGGTTAAGAAGCTGCTTCTGTCCGCCTGACAACTCCTCTGTGTTCTTATCGTACCACTCTGTAATCCCGAAATATTCCGACATTTCCGCAACTCTGCGCCTTATGTCCGAATTATTCACACCAAGATTTTCCAGTCCAAATGCCAGTTCATGCCACACCTTATCCGTAACTATCTGATTGTCTGGATTCTGTCCGACATATCCGGTCTTAACCGCGGCTTCTGCCTGGCTTAAGCTGCTTATCTGCCTGCCACAGTACTCTGCCCTTCCGCCAAGCCGTCCCTCCGGCATCATGCTTTTATCAAGCATCCTAAGGAGCGTTGTCTTTCCACTTCCGGACACTCCGGTAATCAGCACAACCTCACCTTTTTTTACTTCAAATGTTATATCCTCAAGCACCAGCCCATCACTTCCTGCATATCCGAAGGAAAGCGATGAAACATTAATAATTGTGTCTGTCATTATGCAATTACCTTTCGTTATATGAACTGCGTTTCTTATACTGCACATTGCCGGCTGTCTCTATAACCAATGGAATTAATACCAGTATTACAAATGCGGCAACTGCCAGCACTTCTCCTGAATTGATTTCCGTAAAATATATCACCGGCAGATAATATACTGCAAGCCTGCCTTCTGCTATTGGAATAATAGCCAGCACAAAGCATGCCACCATTATAATTATCACAACTGCATCCTTTCGCGTAAAGCGGAATCTGTTAAAGCTCGTTCTTCCTTTAAGACCATAGCCTCTGCTCTCCATAGACATGGAGGTTTCCATTGAGCTTTCAAGCGACCATGTTATAAGGGTAGAGAACTCATTTGCAAAATGTCCGATTTTTTCAATCACATTTTCCTTAGCTTCCACGCCACGAAGCCCCAGTTGTGCTTCATGTATCTGTCTGTATCTCTTTCCCATAAGCGGTATCATCCTTAATATCATAGAAAATATCATGCCTACGGACGGAATAAAGCTTCCAAAAAGATACATCATTTTTTCTGATGAAAGATACATGGCTGCTACGCTGCACCACTGTATGACTGCTACGAGAAGCAGACTGATAACTGCACCATATACTACATTTTCAAGACATACCATGTTATCGTTGATATAGAATAACGGAGTAACTCCGCTGTGATTGAATACCGGCTGGATTAATACCGAGAATATGACGACCGGAATTATTATTATAATATTCTTCTTAAGGAATGAACCTCCCTGCATATATATCCCAAATGCAAGCGAACCCGCATATGAAGCTGCCAGCATAACCGGATTCATTGTGAACATTGTTATCACCAGCACCAGAACTGTATAGATAAAATTCGTCCATGGATGCATTACTGCAAATGCTGAATATTTTGTCAACTGTCTCCCCACTGGCACACGTATATCCATTTAATAACATCTCCATCCTTCACCTTATAATTACATGCTGCCATCATTGGCAGGCTGCCATTTACCCTGTAGGTCCAGCCGCTCGTCGGTCCGACATTCTTCTCTGACAGATTATTAATACTTGAAACATATGTCTTATTGCTGTTAGCCACTATAGGAATTACAGGATTATGCATTGCAGTGACTGCTGCAAGCACATCATAGACAGAAAAACCTTCAACTCCTGAATACGAAGTAATCTCCAGTATCGTACCATCATCCGGAATTGCATCCCTTATTCCGGGATTAGCAATGCTTTCCTTCTTAGCTACAGCATTATCACATCTAATCTCTATGGTGCATGTGATAATGCTGCCAGACGGTTCTGTGTTCTGTGAATCACTATTGCTGTCCTGATTCTCACCCGGCTCACTGCCGCTCTGATTCTTCCCCGGCTCACTGCCACCCGTAGTCTCTGTGGTATCATCTGAAGCTGCGCTGCTGTCATAGCGTGCATTATCATCTTCTGTATCACTATGTCCAGTGTCTTCCGATGCCTCATTATATCCTGTGCCTACAACTTCTCCATTGTTTCCAGTACTTACTGCTTCTCCATTGCGTCCTGTGTCTGCTGCTTCCCCATCATATCCAGTACTTATCGCTTCCCCATTGCGTCCTGTACTTACTGCTTCTCCATTGTGTCCTGTACCTACATCTTCCCCATCGCGTCCTGTGCCTACTGCTTCCCAATCGCTGCCTGTACTTACTGCTTCTCCATTGCGTCCTGTTTTTTCAGCATCGTCTGCTTCTTTATTATGTCCATCAGCATCGTTGCTTATGGCTGCACTGCTATCACCGTTTTGTTGCGCATTACCTGATGATATCGTTTTTGTCTCTGCATTATCCGAATCAACCGCCTGCGTCTGTCCGGAATCTGCCATATTATTATATTGCTTTCTGTATGAATCAACTGACCTTATTCTTACATTGGCAATTAAGAATACAACCATCAAGAGTCCGATTAATGCCAGACCGATTTTTTTGATTTTTCCATATTTATTAAACATATCTATTACCTTTAAAGCAAAGTTGATTAATCAGCAAAAAGACCTGCTTATTGGATTAAATCCAGTAAACAGGTCTTTTCAATGAGCCCACCGGGGTTCGAACCCGGGACACCTAGATTAAAAGTCTAGTGCTCTACCAACTGAGCTATGAGCCCTCAAATATATACAAAACAAATTAAGCAATAATCTATATTAAACATCCAGCTCCGGATATATCTACCGAGCTGGGCTAGCTGGATTCGAACCAGCGTAATGCAGGGATCAAAACCCTGTGCCTTACCGCTTGGCGATAGCCCAAGAAATAAAAAAAGGGTGGGTACAGGGATTCGAACCCTGGACCTTCAGAGCCACAATCTGACGCGCTGACCAGCTGTGCTATACCCACCATAATGCAAAAGTCATAACTACTGGCCATGACTCATTAAAAAAAGTGTGCCCGGGGGGATTCGAACCCTCGACCCACGGCTTAGAAGGCCGTTGCTCTATCCAGCTGAGCTACGAACACACAAAGCGGGTGATGGGAATCGAACCCACGTATCTAGCTTGGAAGGCTAGTGTTCTACCATTGAACTACACCCGCATGAATATTAAGTTGTAAGTCGGGGTGACAGGATTCGAACCTGCGACCTCTTGATCCCAAATCAAGCGCTCTAGCCAAGCTGAGCCACACCCCGATATAAAGCATTAGAAAATAAAAACCATGCACCTTCAAAACTGCATATCATAAAACACACTAACTTAAGAACCGTTCTCTTAGTAAATTTTGGATATTCTCTTCGCTTCACTCAGAGAATGACCTTCGAACTAAGCGCGTTTCCTCACTCCGTTCGTTACTCACTAAGGTCTCAGGTCAAGCCCTCGACCGATTAGTAACAGTCAGCTCCGGACATTACTGCCCTTCCACCTCTGCCCTATCTACCTCGTCGTCTTCAAGGGGTCTTACTTCTTTCGAATGAGAGATCTCATCTTGAGGGGGGCTTCACGCTTAGATGCCTTCAGCGTTTATCCCTTCCAGACTTGGCTACTCTGCCATGCCGTTGGTCGACAACAGATACACCAGTGGTCCGTCCATCCCGGTCCTCTCGTACTAAGGACAGCTCCTCTCAAATATCCTCCGCCCGCGCCGGATAGGGACCGAACTGTCTCACGACGTTCTGAACCCAGCTCGCGTACCGCTTTAATGGGCGAACAGCCCAACCCTTGGGACCTACTTCAGCCCCAGGATGCGATGAGCCGACATCGAGGTGCCAAACCACTCCGTCGATGTGAACTCTTGGGAGTGATAAGCCTGTTATCCCCAGGGTAGCTTTTATCCGTTGAGCGATGGCA
>CAVKBP010000151.1:0-5946 GCA_963654395.1 Ruminococcus sp. CAG:382 | reverse complement strand
AATATCAGCTGTTCTGCATTAGCCACATCATTTACAATCAGTGTATGGGGTAATAAGGCGACAGGTATCGTCACCGGAGTTCTTACTCTTCTTGTTCTTATATTTGGTGAGATTACACCTAAGAACACAGCCAACATGTATGCTACCAGAATGGCAATGGCTTACGCTCCTGTAATACTTGTGCTTATGACAGTTCTCACACCTGTTATATTTATAGTTGACCGCCTCGCCGGATTTATACTGTGGGTACTAAGAATTGATAACAAGAAGAAAAAGGATATCTTCACCGAGGACGAGATACGAACCATTGTAAATGTGAGCCAGCAGGAGGGTGTAATTGAATCCAGCGAAAAGAAAATCATCAATAATCTTTTTGATTTCGGTGATTCAACTGCCAAGGACATTATGATTCCCCGTATTGACATGACATTTGCTGATGCTGCCTCATCTTATGATGACATAATAGCGCTGTTTAAGCAGACTATGTACACGCGTATTCCTATTTATGAAAATTCACCGGATAATGTAATCGGTATTCTTAACATCAAGGATTTAATCGTTAATCCTTCTGATAACGAAACATTTAATATAAGAAACATTATGAGAAAGCCTTACTTTACATTTGAACAAAAGAACACCTCTGATCTCTTTAAAGAAATGCAGCTAAGTTCAACCAGCATCGCTATTGTTCTTAGTGAATATGGAACGACAGCCGGAATGATAACCACAGAAGACCTGCTTGAGGAAATAG
The DNA here is from genome assembly GCA_963654395.1 of Ruminococcus sp. CAG:382. Classification (GTDB taxonomy): domain Bacteria; phylum Bacillota; class Clostridia; order Lachnospirales; family Lachnospiraceae; genus Lachnospira. The sequence goes on along the minus strand of CAVKBP010000151.1, from coordinate 5,195 downwards.
TCGGTGAAATCAGGGATGAATATGACACTGACGAAAAAGACGCTTTGTCTAAAATTAACGACACTACATACAGAGTTGATGGCTCCTTTAAGCTTGATGACTTAAACGACGAGCTCGGCACTAATCTTGAATCTGAGGACAATGATTCCGTAGGCGGACTTATCGTCGAGAAGCTCGACAGGCTTCCTAAAGCTGGTGATAAGATCACTGTCGGAAATGTGTGGATGTTCGTTGAGAAGGTTGCTTCTAACAGGGCTGAATCGGTTATCGTCAAGCTTATGCCTGAAAAGAAAACCGAAGATAAGTAATTGACTGTTGATTAATTATTCTTATTGATTAACTATTCTTAACTATAAAAAAAGCTGTGCGTTAAACTTTAATCCGTTAACGCACAGCTTTTTATTTGTAACTGTTCTTATAATTAATTATTAAAGTGCCTTGATTCTTTCAAGCGCCTTAACTGTATTCTCATATGAACCGAATGCAGTCAGTCTGAAGTAGCCTTCACCACTTGGTCCAAAGCCTGAGCCCGGTGTACCCACAACATTAGCCTTCTCAAGAAGGTAATCAAAGAACTCCCAGCTTGTCATCTTGTCCGGTGTCTTTAACCAGATATAAGGTGCGTTGACACCACCTGAAACCGTGTAGCCTGCTGACTTAAGTCCTTCAAGGATAGTCTTTGCATTGTTCATGTAGTAAGCAATCTGCTCTCCAGTCTGCTTCTGTCCTGCCTCTGAATAAACGGCCTCGCCTGCTCTCTGCACAATGTATGGAGCGCCGTTAAATTTAGTTCCATGTCTTCTTGCCCAGAGGCTGTGAAGTGTCACATCACCGCACTTAAGATCCTTAGGAATAACTGTGAATCCAAGTCTTACACCTGTAAATCCTGCATTCTTAGAAAATGACCTAAGCTCAATTGCGCACGTTCTTGCACCCTCACACTCATAGATTGTATGAGGCACATCTGCTTCTGAAATGTATGCTTCATATGCTGCATCATAGATAATAACAGCGCCAACCTTGTTAGCGTAATCAACCCATTTCTGAAGCTCATCTTTAGTGATAGTTGAACCTGTAGGATTGTTAGGGAAGCACAGATATATAATATCAGGTGTTTCCTTTGGAAGCTCTGGTGCAAAATTAGTCTCTGCTGTACAAGGCATATAGACAACATTGCTCCATGCCTGCCTCTCTGGTATGTAATCTCCAGTTCTTCCTGCCATTGCATTAGTATCAACATATACAGGATATACAGGATCACACACTGCAATCTTATTGTCTACTGAGAAGATATCCCCGATATTACCTGAATCTGATTTAGCTCCGTCTGATACAAATATTTCATCTGCTGATATATCACATCCGCGCTTCTTGTAATCATGGTCTGCAATTGCGCTTCTTAAGAACTCATATCCGAGGTCTGGTGCATAACCATGGAAAGTCTCTGCATGTCCCATCTCGTCAACTGACTTATGTAATGCATCAATAACTGCCGGTGCTAATGGCTGTGTAACATCACCGATACCAAGCCTGATGATTTCCTTGTCAGGATTAGCCTGCTGATAAGCTGCTACCTTCTTGGCAATTGTTGAAAATAAATAGCTTCCTGGAAGCTTTAAATAATTATCGTTAATCTTAAACATATACTCCTCCTTATTTTCTGCCTTGTTTTACAAAACTAACGCTTATTATACATCATTTTTTCTTATGTTCCAAGATTAAATGTTAATAATCTTATATCATATTTTAGAAATCTGTTACTGCTCACTCGTACATCGTTCCAGTAACGATTCGCAGACTCATTCTAAGTTTTTGCTTAGCAAAAGGAGTATGCTCTCTCCTGAATCACTTTCTTACGCAGTAACAGAAATTCTTCAGACTCCACTGTGGAACCAGAATACCTTAACCGGTTTATCCGCATTTGCCGCCTTTACCGTATGCTTAACGCCCGGCAGCGCTATAAATGAATCTCCTGCCTTGATTGGAAATTCTTCACCATCCAGCCATGCATATCCTTCGCCCTCAAGCACGAAGAAGCCTTCCTGGTCATCATGTGAACCCGGATGCTCATTGAATTCTGTTTTAGAATATATGGTAACTCCTGAGCAGCAGCCATTGACACAGCCGTTAGCCTCTGTCAGAAACTTTATGCTGCTTTTTCCCTCCTGTCTTGCTGCAAGCGCTTCCTCTAAAGTTACATATGGTTTTGCATTCATAATAATCCTCCTTATGCAAAAAACGGAGCCCCCAGACATATGCTGTAAGACCCCGTTATCTTAAATGTTCATGATTTAATATGATTTTATTTATTTTCGTATCTTAATAGCTCTGTATATGCAAGAAGGAATGGACCTACACCCTTAGCGTCATCTTCTACGATTGGCTCTGACATATAATAGTCATATGTACCAGGTCTTCTTCCTTTACCGCCAAGTCCTGCAACAAGGCAGATACCGCCAAGTGATAATGAACCATCTTCCTTAGTCTTTAAGTATCTTTCACATATACCATCAATTGCTTTCTTGGCATACTTGGCATAATCATCTGAAAGGAATCCAAGACGGACACCCTTAAGAAGGGCATATGCCATAATTGAGCTTCCGCTTGTCTCAAGATAGTTCTTATCCATACCGCCATAATTAACTACCTGATACCACATACCGCTCTCATCCTGATACTTAAGCATTGCATCAATAAGATCCTTAAATGCATCCTCAAGCATCTTGCACTCTGCATCAAACTTGTGGTCATGATTATCAACCTGGTCAAGTGTATCAAGAAGTGCCATTGTATACCAGCCAATAGCCCTTAACCAGCTATGCTGTGATAAGCCTGTAACCTTATCGCACCAGAAGGCTTCCTTGCTTGTATCTATTGCATGGAAATAAAGTCCGTTCAGAGGGTTCTTCATATTCTCAATTACGAACTTGAACTGTCCGAAGATATCAGGATAATTCTTTCTGTCGTTGTATCTTGTCTCATATTCAAGATAGAAAGGAAGTCCCATATAAAGACCATCAAGCCATACCTGATTAGGATAAATGTCCTTATGCCAGAAGCTCTTCGCTTCATTCTGGCATCTAGGCATAATCTCAATCTGTGAATATACTAAATCTGCTGCTTTCTTATACTTTTCCTTGCCTGTAAGGTCGTACAATTCAAATAATGTCTTACCTGCATTGACATTATCAATATTCTTCTCGCCAATGCTGTAGCCATCTATTGTACCATCTTCAAACACTCTGTAATCGATAAAGTCATCTGCAAACTTAAGGTACTTTTCCTCCTTAGTCAAGGCGTACATCTGAAGAACTGCCTTAATCATACATCCATCGATATAATTCCACTTAGACTTAAGGCCCTGCTTAATCTTCTCAATGTTCCATACTGGAGCATCTGGTGTACTTTTTTCCAGAAGCCCATCAATATACTTTACTACTGCGTCCATTATTATGTCTCCTTATTCACATCCACAGGGAAAAATGTAATCATTCATCCCCGATATTTATAAAGAAATTGTACACTAAAAAATACATTAAATCAACTTATTTTTTATTTCTCTGTAGGTGTTATGTAAATCGGCTTTTCAGGCAATACGGATATTACCTTTGCTCCATTTTTCCCTATGAAACTGCCCAGTGTTTTCGCGGCTTCCATACATTTCTCGTCCAGCACATCAGCCGAACCATATACGCATATGTTCATTTTATATCTCCAAACTCTTCAATCTTCAAGATTTTTCCATACTTGCGAAATCTAACCACTCATAGTCATTACTAGGACAGTGAAAATTAAATAACTGCTATTTGGCTCAGACTCGAGCCTCCTTTCTGAATTTATTCTTAAATTCTATGCGATGGTTGCTATATACAGATCATCCTTATCAACAACCATTTGAAGCTGATTGTTGCTTAATCTATTGACCGTATCTATGTTATCAATGAATGGCCGGACAAAATTACTTTGCCTTTCAATAAGCTGTTTCATTTGCTTATATACTTTCTCTGTTCCTATAGAACCAAGCTTTTCTCCTGCTGCAATCAGATTTTCGTCAATCTGTGTTTTGTCGCCAACAACAGGAATTTTCTCTACAAACTTTCCGACAGCTCCGGAAGTCTTTGACAATCCTTTAAGCAATGTAGATTGTATGGATGTTGATGAGTATCCAGATATTTCTTCATAGCAATGTGTGTAAAGTTCTCTGTATTTCATAGAATAATCATCAAGCTTAGCTGATATTCCAGAAAGGTAACCACCATTATAATTTCCAGCTAGCATTACATCTAAGAATGATGAAAATGCAAATGTGTACAATGCCAGTTGATAGTCCTTAAACTGGTCTTGTACTGCCTGTAATTGCTTATTTACAGTTTGGTCACTGTGGATAAATGACTTTTTATTAACCTTAGAAATAATCTGCTCTCTGTAGAATGTAATTTTTTGTTCAGTTTCTTTTTTTATTTGAAGAACCACCATATGATTGCTGTTCTTATACATTTTATTATTCCAGTTGTATTTATAGTTATTAAACACATCATATAAGAATGTAAGATTTCCCTTAAGCTCTGACTTTTCCTTCTGTACAAGGAAATCCATCATCTCTTTCTGCATATCCTGAATAGTATCTAGCTTCTTATCTACATTAGCCAGTGCCGCTGCCATAAAGAGCATAGTTGGATTACAGACAAACGGTGTCATCTGAGCTTGTCCACCACCTACTTTGCCAGCTTCTGTCATTAATGAGCCGATAAAATTATTTGTTCCATTCATTTGGAACATAGTCTTTCCACCTGTATTAACATAGTATAAGCCACTTCCTCCAGCTCCATTTACCGCCGTCTGTATTGCAGTTGCAAGAGGTTCAAAAGTAGTTCCCAACGAGGTAAGTCTGCCAATAGGCACTCGTGTATAATTTGATATACCCACCTTTGATTCCTCTAATGCAGGACAAAGTGCTGTGTCATTCATTATTGCCAGTATTTCGTTATTCTTTTCGCTACTGATTTTAACAATCTCACCCATATCCATTTCCTCTTTTCTGTTTATTACTATTCATAACAAACCTTGTAAATTTTGCGAATTCTCAATGAGAAATTCAGGAAGCTTACAACAAATGCTGATTATCAATCATAAATTTTGCAATTTATTGCAGCTTATCTTCATCTGTAACTCTCCTTTATTCACGATTATATTAG
>CAVKBP010000150.1:0-5984 GCA_963654395.1 Ruminococcus sp. CAG:382 | reverse complement strand
GTAAAGAAGGGCGATGTATTAGTTGTCCTTGAAGCTATGAAGATGGAGAATGAAATCTGTGCTCCTCAGGATGGTACAATTGCAACTGTTGAGTGTGCAGCTGGTGATTCTGTAGAGTCAGGTAAGGTATTAGTTTCATTAAATTAATTATGATACTGATATAAAGTGACTTACGGAGGTATAAGATGAGTTATATTTTAACAACTTTAGGAAACCTCGTTCACCAGAGTGCATTCTTCGGACTTACATGGGGGAATTACCTTATGGTTCTGGTTGCGTTTGTTTTCCTTTATCTTGCAATTAAAAAAGGATATGAACCTCTGCTCTTAGTACCTATTTCTTTTGGTATGCTTCTTGTAAATCTCTATCCTGATATTATGTTATCAATAGAGGATTCAAGCAATGGCGTAGGTGGTTTGTTACATTATTTCTATTTACTTGATGAATGGAGTATTTTACCATCACTTATTTTCTTAGGTGTTGGTGCCATGACTGATTTCGGTCCATTGATTGCTAACCCGGCAAGCTTCCTGCTTGGTGCGGCAGCACAGTTTGGTATCTTTGCAGCATACCTTATGGCTATTCTTATGGGATTCCCTGATAAGGCTGCGGCAGCTATATCTATTATCGGTGGTGCTGATGGTCCTACTTCAATATTCCTTGCAGGTAAGCTTGGCCAGACTAAATATATGGGACCAATAGCAGTAGCAGCATATTCATATATGTCACTGGTTCCAATTATCCAGCCACCAATTATGAAGCTTTTAACAACTAAGAAGGAAAGAGAAGTTAAGATGGAACAGTTAAGACCTGTTTCTAAGCTTGAGAAGATTCTCTTCCCTGTAGTAGTTACAGTAGTAGTAGTACTTATTCTTCCTACAACAGCACCACTTGTTGGTATGCTTATGTTAGGTAACCTTTTCAAGGAAAGTGGAGTTGTTAAGCAGCTTACAGAAACAGCATCTAATGCGCTTATGTACATCGTAGTTATCATTCTTGGTACATCAGTTGGTGCTACAACAAGTGCTGAAGCATTCCTTAACCTTGATACATTAAAGATTGTTGCTTTAGGACTTATCGCATTTGCATTCGGTACTGCAGCAGGTGTAGCCTTTGGTAAGGTTATGTGTTTTGTTACACATGGTAAGGTTAATCCGCTCATTGGTTCAGCAGGTGTATCTGCGGTTCCTATGGCAGCCAGAGTTTCACAGAAGGTTGGTTCTGAGGCAGATCCTTCTAACTTCCTTCTGATGCATGCTATGGGACCTAATGTTGCCGGAGTTATTGGTACAGCGGTTGCAGCCGGTACATTTATGGCCATGTTTGGTGTTATGTAATTTAGCAAGTCATGCAGCACATATTGCGGTTTTATCTGCAATATGTGATATATGATAATTTTAGGAGGACAGTGTGAAAAATCCGAGATTTTTCACACACAGGATTTGTGCTTGCGCACAAACCTGAGATGCCTTGAAAAGCAGGCAAGAATGGAGGATATTATGGCAGAACAGGTTAAAAAGCCTTTAAAGATTACTGAGACAGTTTTGCGTGATGCACATCAGTCTCTTATTGCTACAAGAATGACAACAGAGCAGATGCTTCCTATCGTAGATAAGATGGACAAGGTTGGTTATCATTCAGTAGAGTGCTGGGGAGGAGCTACATTTGATGCTTCACTCAGATTCCTTAAGGAAGATCCATGGGAAAGACTTCGTAAGCTTAGAGATGGTTTCAAGAATACTAAGCTTCAGATGCTTTTCAGAGGACAGAATATTTTAGGTTACAATCATTATGCAGATGATGTAGTTGAGTACTTCGTTCAGAAGTCAATTGCTAACGGTATTGATATTATCCGTATTTTCGACTGCTTCAATGATTTAAGAAACTTAGAGACAGCAGTTAAGGCTGCCAAGAAAGAAAAAGGACATGCTCAGATTGCTCTTTCTTATACATTAGGTGATGCATATACACTTGATTACTGGAAAGAGACAGCCAAGAAAATTGAAGATATGGGTGCAGATTCTATCTGTATCAAGGATATGGCTGGACTTTTACTTCCTTACAAGGCTACAGAGCTTGTACAGGCATTAAAGGAAGGTTCATCACTCCCTATCCAGATGCATACACATTACACATCTGGTGTTGCTTCAATGACATACTTAAAGGCAGTAGAGGCTGGTGCTGATATTATTGATACAGCTATGTCACCATTCTCAATGGGAACATCACAGCCGGCTACAGAGGTTATGGTTGAGACATTCAAGGGTACACAGTACGATACAGGACTTGACCAGAATCTTCTTGCTGAGATAGCAGATTACTTCCAGCCAATGCGTGAGGAAGCATTAAAGAGCGGACTTATGAATACTAAGGTTCTTGGTGTTAATATCAAGACATTACTTTATCAGGTTCCAGGCGGAATGCTTTCTAACCTTGTGTCACAGCTTAAGGAAGCAGGCGCAGAGGACAAGTACAGAGATGTATTAGAGGAAATCCCAAGAGTCCGTAAGGACTATGGTGAACCACCTCTTGTTACTCCTTCATCACAGATTGTTGGTACTCAGGCTGTTCTCAATGTATTACAGGGTGAGAGATACAAGATGATTACTAAGGAGTCAAAGAAGGTTCTTGCTGGTGAATTTGGTCAGACAATCAAGCCATTTAATCCAGAAGTCCAGAAGAAGGCTATCGGTGATACAAAGCCTATCACATGCCGTCCGGCTGACTTAATTGAACCACAGCTTGAGAAATTCAAGAATGATCCAGTTGTACAGCAGTACAAGCAGCAGGATGAGGATGTGCTTTCATATGCATTATTCCCACAGGTTGCTACTGAATTCTTCAAGTACAGAGAAGCCCAGCAGACAAAGGTTGATCCTGCTAAGGCAGATACAGCTAATAAGGCTTATCCAGTTTAATAAATGTCTATCAGAACCGCCCATATGCGCGAAAGCGTATGTGGCGGTTCTTTTTGTAAGCAGCGAAGCTGTGAGCGCGGGTAGTGGGAGAATGCTGCTAAATATACAGCGAATGCAGATAATGACACTTGCTATTAATGCATTTTACATGTAAAATTAACAGGTATTATAAACTAAAGGAGCATCATTGTGATTAAGTTAGAACGATTCGAAGTTATGAATATGAATAATGCTATCAGAGGGGCAAGAAATCCATTGAATAGCTGGGCAAGAATGGACAGTTATTTTGATGAGGAGGGGAATTTTGTATTTGGACCAAATGACCTTGACCTTGCAAAGAGATTGTGCAAGGCAGGTTCAGATCATAGAAAATTCGTAAGACAGATATTCGTTACGGTTGATATAACTGCACCGATTTACTGGTGGAAGGAATATGATACTTATAAGGTTGGTACAGTTGCCAACTCAACAAGCACAATGCATAAGATTCATAGTAAGCCATTTGAAATGGCTGATTTCAGTACAGACCATATGACTGACGCAGCACTTGAAATGATGCAGAAGAATATTGATTTTCTTGAAGGCATCAGGACAGAATATGTAGAGACTAAGGATAAAGCGTTGTGGTACAGCATGATACAGCTTCTTCCGGAAAGCTATAACCAGATGAGGACATGCACTCTCAATTATGAGAATCTTGTTGGAATATATTATTCTAGAAAGGGACATAAGCTTGCAGAATGGCATACCTTTTGTGACTGGGTTAAGGAGCTGCCATATTTTGCAGAGCTTTTTATAGAAAATGAATGATTTGGAACAGCAGGCTGATATATTAAGTGTTATAAGAGCTGGAATTCCGGGACTTAGCAAAGGACACAAAAGAATAGCAGAATATATTCTTGCTAATTATGAAAAATGTGCTTTCCTTACGGCGGCAAAGTTAGGAGAGGCTGTTGGCGTGAGTGAGTCTACCGTAGTGAGGTTTCCGGCGGCACTTGGATTTTCAGGATATCCGGAGTTTCAGAGAGCATTAGAAGATATATTGCAGGAAAAAATCCATTCATTTGAAAGAATTGATGTGCTTAATTCGCAGATGCCGACTAACATGGTTATGAATAATGTCATGTCAATGGATGCGGGAAAGATAGAATATACATTAAAAACACTTGATACAGAAGCCTTTGATATGGCTGTTGAGGATATAATGGCAGCGGAAAGCGTGTATATAATAGGCGCAAGGTCATGTGAGCCGCTTGCTGAATTTTTAGGGTATTATCTGCGCATGATTAAGAAGAATGTACAGGTCGTAAAAACCGGCAATGCTAACGAGCTGTTTGAACAGATGATGTATATTGGCAGAGGCGATGTCGCAATCGGAATCAGCTTTCCAAGATATTCAATGAGAACGCTCAAGGCTATGGAATTCGCTAATAACAGACAGGCAAGAGTGATTTCTATAACAGATTCAATACATTCACCTATGAATATGTATTCTTCATGTAATCTTTTTGCAAGAAGTGATATGGCTTCAATAGTAGATTCGCTTGTTGCGCCAATGAGCCTGATTAATGCCATGATAGTTTCACTGTGCTTAAGGAATAGTGAACAGGTTGTAGAAAATATTGAGAAAATCAACACATTTATTGATAATTTCGAATATTCAGGTAATGATGAAATTAATATGTTAGATGAAAATGTTGTGAATGAACTGAAAAAATGCATGGATGGTTCAGCAATTGAAAAAGAATAAGAGAGAACAATAATGAGCAAGGTTATAATAATCGGCGGTGGTGCGGCAGGAATGATGGCTGCAATAATTGCCGCCAGAAATAATAATAGGGTTACACTTATTGAAAAAAACGAGAAGCTTGGGAAAAAGCTATTTATAACAGGCAAGGGAAGATGCAACTTTACGAATGCCGGTGATGAAGATGATATATTTAATAGTATAGTCACTAACAAAAAATTCATGTACAGCAGCTTAAGAGGCTTCTCGAACTATGACTGTATGGGATTTTTCGACGAGCTGGGGCTTAAGTTTAAGATAGAGAGAGGCAACAGGGTATTTCCAGAGTCTGACCATTCATCTGATGTTATAGGCGCACTTTCAAGGCAGATGAAAAAGCTTGATGTAAATGTGCTTCTTAACACGCAGGTAGCTGCAGTGAATGAGGCAGATGGCGCATTTGCAGGGGTGACAATAAAGGACGCCGCCGGAAGCAGAGAACTTAAAGGTGATGCATGTATTATTGCGACAGGCGGTAATTCGTATTCCTCTACAGGTTCTACAGGTGATGGCTATAGATTTGCAAAAAGTCTTGGACACAGTGTAACTCCTGTACTTCCGGCTCTTGTGCCACTTAATGTCAGGGAAGAATGGGAAGAGCTTCTTATGGGACTCAGCCTTAAGAATATAGAGGTGACATTTTATGATGGTGATAAGAAGGTGTTCACTGATTTTGGGGAGATGCTTTTTACACATTTTGGTGTAAGTGGTCCTGTAATCTTAAGTGCAAGCAGTGTAATCACAGGGATTGTCAAGGAAAGACCTGTGCGCTTAAGCATTGACTTAAAGCCGGCAATAACTGATGAACAGCTTGACGAGAGAATATTAAGGGATTTTTCTAAGGAACAGAATAAGGCATTTAAAAATTCACTGGATGAGCTTCTGCCAAAGAAGCTAATACCTGTGATTGTAATGCAGTCAGGTATAAAGCCGGAAAAGAAGGTTAATGAGGTTACAAGGGAGGAAAGACAGCGGCTGGTGAAGCTGCTTAAGAATTTCAGCATGACAATAACCTCTACAAGAGGCTTTAATGAAGCGATAATAACACAGGGCGGAGTTAATGTTAAAGAGATTAATCCGTCAACGATGGAATCAAAGCTTGTAAAAAATATATATTTTGCAGGCGAGGTTATAGATGTAGATGCCGTAACCGGAGGCTTTAACCTACAGGTGGCATGGTCAACAGCCTATGCCGCAGCAAGCCATATACAATAATTTGTAATTGTTCAGAGCCAAGCAAAATTTCATAAATCAGACATGGAATGCTTGCATTCCTATGG
>CAVKBP010000149.1:0-6035 GCA_963654395.1 Ruminococcus sp. CAG:382 | reverse complement strand
ATAGCCGTGTGAAAAATCAGATATCAATCTGATTTTTCACACTAATCTCCATTCTATGAAATTCCACTAACAATCTTCGATGTCCTGCTCTGTAACACCGCATTTATAAAGAGAATAATAAATGCGATGAAGAGCATTACAAGCGCTATTGAGGTTGCACTTGCGTAGTCGTATTCCTGCAGCTTTGACATTATCATAAGCGGCGCAATCTCTGTCTCATACGGCGTATTTCCTGCTATGAAGACGACGCTTCCGTATTCGCCAAGCCCTCTTGCAAATGACATTGTGAATCCCGCGATGAGTGCCGGAAGTATCTCCGGAAGTATTACCTTGAACACTGTCTGTAGGTGAGTTGCGCCAAGCATGTTGGCTGCCTCCTCGTACTGGATGTCCACCTTTTCAAGCACCGGCTGGACTGCCCTCACAACGAACGGTATCCCGACGAATATTAGTGCAAATATAATTCCCAGCCTTGTATATGCAATCCTGATTCCAAATTTGCCGAAAAATGCTCCAAGCCAGCCGTTGGTTGTTGTCAGATGTGTCAGCGCTATGCCCGCAACGGCTGTCGGCAGTGCAAATGGAAGCTCGATTATTCCATTCATTATCTGCTTGCCCGGAAAGTTGTATCTTACAAGAACCCATGCAAGAATCGTTCCCATGGCCGCGTCAATCAACGCCGCAATCAGCGCTGTCTCAAGGCTCACTCTGTAGCTTGAAAGCACCCTCGGTCTTGTAACTGTCGTTATGAATCCGCTAAACGACAGCTTCGCCGAGAAAATCACAAGTGTGCACAAAGGGATAACAACAATAATTCCCAGCATCGCAATCGTTATTCCAAATGAAAGACCAAAGCCCGGTATTACTCTTTTTTTCTTTCTTTTCTTCTCCTTCATTGTGCTGTTTCCCTTCTTTTAATTATTGTTCTTATATTTTTAGCTACTTCTTTTCATATATCTTGTCGAATATTCCGCCATCCTTGAAGTGCTTGCTGGCGGCTTCGCTCCAGCCTCCAAAATGCGTTATATCTGTAAGCTCTACATTTGTTACTATCCACTTTCCATCATCAGAAAGCTCTGTGATTGTATTGCCCTTCGATTCTGTGGCATATTTTTCAAGGATTGCTTTATTAGATGGTCTGTAATAATTCTGCGCCTCTAATTCCTGTGCCTCATCTGAATACAGATACGAAAGATACTCTGTCGCAACGCTTCTTGTACCTCGCTCATCAACTATCTCGTCCACAACCGCTACTGTTGGCTGGCACAGGATTGACACCGATGGCACCACTATGTCGTACTTGTCAGGGTCTTCTTTAAGTGCAAGAAATGCCTCATTTTCCCATGCTATAAGCACATCGCCCTGTCCGTTTTCTGTAAATGTAGTCGTAGCTCCTCTTGCTCCTGAATCAAGTACCAACACATTTTTATAAAGCTTCTTAATACTTTCCTCTATCTGTGTCTCTGACTGTCCCTGCTTCTCAAAGTAATACCATGCTGCAAGGTAATTCCATCTCGCGCCGCCTGATGTCTTAGGATTCGGTGTTATAACTCCGACTCCGTCTTTTAACAGGTCGTCCCAGTCCTGTATATTCTTAGGATTGCCCTTTCTTACAAGGAACACGATTGATGATGTGTATGGCGAACTGTCGAGGTCAAACTCATTTGTATAGCCGTCCTCTATAAGCCCTGCATCCCTGATGGTATCAACATCACCCTCAAGCGCAAGTGTTACAACATCTGCCTCAAGCCCGTTGGCAACCTCAAGTGCCTGCTTGCCCGAACCGCCATGTGACTGGACTATGCTTACATCCTGTCCATGAAGCTCTTTCCAGTGTTTTGCAAAAAGCTCATTGTATGACGCATACAGCTCTCGCGTCGGATCATATGAAACATTGGTTATCTCCACCGGATTAGAATAATCCACATCATCTGCCGCCTTACCAATGCCGCAGCCTGCCAGTGCTCCTGCTGTCAGCACAACTGCCAGTGCTGCTGTGGCTGCCTTTGTTAATATTGATTTTCTGGTCTTAATTTTTTCATATGTTCTGTGTATTCTGCCTGATACATTATTTTCTGTGTATGTGTCATATGATAAATTGTTTTCTCTGCGTGTCTCGCCTGACACATAGTTTCCTTCATTGTAGTTAAATCTCATGACAAGTTCCTCCTGAAATTCATAGTCGTAATTAAAATTCTAAGTCTTAATCAAAACTCTAAATCTTAATCAAAGCTCTTAGTCTGATTAAAAATCATAATTAGTCATTAATAATTCAAGAGTGGCTTATCATCTTCCCCCGGCACAGCTATCACCTGCATTAACCGGTTGCTGATATCATCTGCGTATGAACTGCCTAGTGGATATCGTCTCTTTTAATTTAATTCAATTCAAGCTTTAAGTAAGCTGCCCGAGTACGATTCCTGCGCCAAAGGAAGAATCATAGTCATTCTCTCTTCTGAAAACATACAACAGCAGCAACAGCTTTCCTGTGTACCTGATGTCTTAGATAAATGTTTCATAATCAATTCCTCCTTCTTAATTCCTACTAAATTTATATGTTACTATGTTGCAGATTATATACCTACTATGTTTGTATGTCAATAGTGTTTTTTAGGAATTATATATCTGTATAATGTAATTAATGGCGAATCATCCCAGCAAAAAAAGACGATAAGAATTAAGCTTCTTACCGTCCTTTTTCTGCAATTCTTCTATTGACGTGACTTGCGCTTCTTCACATCATGCTCCTCATACGCCACACTCACTTTCTTCCCACTGAATGCAACTCCGAACATGCCAATCCCTGACACGCCATGCTTTTCAAGATTAGCTGTGTAGCTTTTCTGCTGAATCTGTCTGACTGCGCTGTCAGCCATCTTCTCAAGCTCCGCTTCCTTACATGCCTTGAATTCTATAATATATCCATGTCCGCCACGACTCTTCGGCTGCAGCTCTATGTCAAATCGTCCCTCGCCTGACTCCCTGTTAGACGAGATATAATAATTGTCTGACAATACCGCAAGCATTCCAAATACAACTCCATGATAGAAATCCTCATGTGCCGTATCAAACACACTTGCCGACTGCAAAAGATACTGCTGCAGCGTTTCAGTTAATAAATGTGCATTCCCCGTACGGATTGATTCCGCAAAGCTTCTTAGCAGTGCCCCCGTAAATATGCCGTTATATCTGTCAATAATCTCCTTCTGGAACACACTCTTTATCTCATAATTAGGTATCGACAGCGCGCATATCGGATTGTCGTAGAAAGAGCCGATATGCTCTGACACACGCAGATATCCGGCTACCAGAAGGAAGCTATATATTGTGTCTATGTCACCATTAATCTCAGGATATATGATATCTGTGTCAACAATTGCCTGAACAGTACTGCCCTGCAGCAATCTTAATAAGTTGTCTGCAAATGTGCTGTCAGCACTATTAAACAGCTCTCCGATTATCTCATTGCCACTCGTCCTTGACCAGAAGGCTTTGGGAACACATTTGTTATTAAAGTAATTAATGACCGACCACGGATTATATATTCCGGTGCTGCCAAACATATAGCCATTATACCATTCCTTAATCTCATCCAGCCGGTCAGACACGCCGTAATACTGCGCCATAGCAGAGACTTCCTCTTCCGTAAATCCAAAATACTGCGAATACTCATCATCAAGAATTGTATTAACCACAAGATTATTAAGCCCGCTGAACAGGCTCTCCTTTGCTATACGAAGAATTCCAGTGAGAATCCCCAGCTCCAGACTTGGATTGTCCTTTAACACAGCCGACAATAGATTTCTCATAAAGCCAACCACTTCATCATAATATCCAAATATATGTCCCTGCTGGATTGGCGTGTCGTACTCGTCAATTATCACGATTACATTTCTGCCATAATGCTTTGAAAGCATTGACGACAGCTTCCCCAGTGCAAACTGATAATCTATTATCGTTGCCTCATCATCAAGTATTGCGCGCAGATACTTCTTATCATAGTCACTCAGCCTGTCACTTTCCGACAGCTCGATATGCCGTAGAAATTCATTCCTTAATGTGAAGCAGAGACTTGCATACATATCCTGCCATGTTGACTGGTGGGCGTCTTTAAATGTAAGAAAAATCACCGGATACTGTCCCTGCTTTTCCCTATACACCGCACCCTGGCGCCATATATACTTGTCTTTAAAATATATCGATGTATCCGAATCAGTCTTTTCAAAAAATGTGCATACCATGTCCATCGTAAGCGTCTTGCCAAATCTTCTTGGTCTTGTAAATAAATATACCTTACTGTGATTATCAATAATATCCTTAATAAGCAGAGTTTTGTCTACATAATAGCACTCACTCGATACTTCTTTATATGATGTTATCCCAACCGGACAAGGACGCTTTCTGTTATATACTACGCTGCTATCCCTTACATAAAGCTTCTTATTCTCTCTTAAACAATCCGGTCTGTCCACATCATCAGGTATCATCCAGAACTTGCCTTCCTTGTAAGCCCCCGGCAGCTTTCCGTCAGCACACAACTGGTTAATTCTTCTCGGAGTCACGCCCCATCCTGCTGATAATTCCTTTGCCTTAATATATCTTACATCCATAAAATCCCGACCTTTTTCTCAAAATCATAACACTTATGTACATCTATATTATATATTACGCGATTTTGAGGAAATTTCAAGACATTTGAGGAAATTTCGTTTTAATTTCCGGAAATTATATAAAACTCAACGAGCATAATGATGATAAATTGCCTCCCCAGCCATCGCAGAGTTCATGATGTCTTTCTTTTACATTTTAACATCTAATATTTATATACCCTTTACAACGCCCCCGCCTTGTGCTATAACAACCAGAGTTTAAAACACAAGGAGGAATTTTATGGCACCAGAGCTTCACGACGCCCTCGCTAAGAAGCTGCCGGATATACAGATGTCCGAAGCCTTCATAAACAGCGTATTCCTTGCCATGTCCGGCGGACTCCAGGACGCATATACATACTTTACGAGAAATGAAGTATTTTCCAACGCCCAGACTGGTAATGTGGTTCTTATGAGTACACGATTTATGATGGGCGAATGGTATCAGGGTATTAAATATCTTCTGCCATTCTTGGCTTTCGGTCTTGGCGTATTCGTAACAGAGCGGATTCAGGGCAGGTTCAAGAATGCCACCAGACTTCACTGGCGGCAGGCTATTCTGCTTATCGAGATAATGATTTTAATTGCGGTTGGATTCATGCCTCACTCACTGGACATGCCTGCTACAATAGCCGTATCATTTTCATGTGCCATGCAGGTACAGGCATTCAGAAAAGTCAATGGCTATTCTTACGCAAGTACCATGTGTATCGGCAACCTAAGAAGCGGTACAGACGCACTTTCAGTATTCTTACGTACTGGCAGCAAGGCTTCTCTTAGAAAAGCCGGTTATTACTTTGGCATTATATTATTCTTTGCTATCGGCGCAGGTATTGGCGGTAATCTGTCGCTAAAATTCGGAATCCACACTATATGGATTTCCAGCATGCTTCTTTTAGTCAGCGTACTGCTTATGTTTGCAGAGAGATTTAAAATGTAATGTCCGATTTATTCAATCCTGTATCCGGATAGTTACTGCATTTTTACATAAAATGTCCATCACCGGCATAGATTGTATAAATGAATTCTCCGGAGTCCCGACATGCGAGACTATATAGAAGAGCGTGCCACTCTGCTGGCACATTACATAATTGATCACAAAGCCACTGTAAGACAGACAGCTAAGGCATTCAATGTAAGCAAAAGCACTGCACATAAAGATGTAACTGCCCGGCTTATGGAAATCAACCCTGAGCTTGCCAGAGAAGCCCGAAAGGTTCTTGATGTCAACAAACAGGAAAGGCACATACGCGGAGGTATGGCAACTAAAGAAAAATACCTACACGCATTGCTGAGGTTTTATAAGGCAGTATGACAAAACTTAATAAGACTAAGGCATTGCAATGGCAGAATGAGGCTTTGACTGTAAAAGGTCAGAGCCTTTTT
>CAVKBP010000148.1:0-6103 GCA_963654395.1 Ruminococcus sp. CAG:382 | reverse complement strand
GCCTTTACCCTGCAGCCTGCAGCTTTTGCGCTGTTTTTCCTTGTATAACATTCTGCTCCGTCTGCGCCCTTTGTGTATATTACCATCTGTACATTTCCAGTAAAAAGCTGTTCCAAGCCTTCCTCTATCGTCTTTTTTCCGGTAATGAATTCAAGCTCTTCATCCGAAATCTTTATGATATCTGCTTTGGGAAGGAATTCCAGCACCGCATTTTTTAAGTCATCCTCATTATCCCACAATGCAAGGCGGATATTCGGATCAAAGCTAATGATTGTGCCTGCTCCCTTTGCATATTCAATCGCCCTTTCATGCGCAGCCTTCATCGGAAAATCTCCCAATGACACTGAGCAGAAGTGCAATGCAAATGTATCATGAAACCACTCTTTTTCAACCACCTCCGGCATCATAAGCATATCTGCGCCCGGCTTTCTGTAAAAAGAAAATTCCCGGTTTCCATTCTCCTTTAATGCTACAAATGCCAGTGATGTATTCGCCTTGGCTGTGCGGAGAACATGTCTGGTTCCAATTCCATATTTCTTGAATTCCTCTTCTATCTTGTCTCCAAATGGATCTTCACCAAGCTGTGTAATCATGTCTGCCTCACCGCCAAGCCTGCAGAATGCGCCACATACATTTGCAGGAGCACCGCCAACTGCCGGGCGGAAACCACATACATCCTTTAAAGCCTTCTGGCTTTCCTCCGGTATAAAATCAATAAGTGCTTCCCCGATTGCCACTAACTTTTTCATGCTTTCATCACCTCCAGACCATTAAGATACCACATTTTACTTATGCTGATACCCTTCGTCTCAATTATCCGCTTGTTATCCCTGAAATAGAACCGGGAGGTCATCACAATTTCTCCATCATTCACATATATCTCAACTATAGAGGTATCCACGATTAACCGCACATTTTTCACACGGTCAATCCGCGCCTTTCGTGAAGCTCTGCCTCTGCCGGCTTCCGGTGTAATTTCAAATGTCAGAACATTTCCACTATAACGCAGCACGAATGCATCAAAGCCTGTTCCAACATGTACAGAGCATTCCTCACCTATGTTTTCTAATTCAAGCTCAAATACCGGTTTGTCTGCATATATAGTCTGTTCGTCAGATTGTACCAGTTCGCCACGCAGCTTCTTTAATTCTTCTAACGGCTGCTGTAAAAGCTTCCCATCCCTGTATGTAATCTGTCTTGGAAGTGTCAGGCAATGCTGCCAGCCAGCCTTTACCGTAGGCTCATTGTCATACTCTGCATCTCCGATTCCTGCCCATCCAATAAGT
The DNA here is from genome assembly GCA_963654395.1 of Ruminococcus sp. CAG:382. Lineage (GTDB taxonomy): Bacteria > Bacillota > Clostridia > Lachnospirales > Lachnospiraceae > Lachnospira. The sequence goes on along the minus strand of CAVKBP010000148.1, from coordinate 4,817 downwards.
ATCCGCCTGCCGCTTTCGTCGCAAAAGGTCTGTGGCGCATAAAAATCAAAGCCCATATCCCATTCATGAAAGCTGTCTATATCCGGCTCACAGTCCTGAATTCCTTCGTTTAACAGAAAATATCCGGACTGATATACATTCTGATAGCGGTATGCCTCATGCGTAAGTCCCTGTGGAGAAACTGAAAGCACATGCTGTCCGTCCACCTCGAAATAATCCGGACATTCCCACATGTAGCCGAATCTTTCTTTAGTCGTCACATCCTTTAAAAAGCTCCAGCTATGCAAATCCTTCGACTGGAATATCAGCACCGTGCCATAATCTGTATTCTCACAGTTTTTATCTGCACCTGCATCTGGCACAAGCTTTTTTCGTCCACCCTGAATCATGTAGTAACAGCCCTCCTGCTCCCACACCTTCGGATCCCTGATGTGGCAGGTGTAGTCCGCAGGATATTCCACATTTGTCATAAGAAGCTCTTTTTCTGAAAATGTTCTTCCGTCCCTGCTTGTAACAAGCACAGTATTAGCCTGCCGTCCTTCATATGTCAGATCAACGCTTCCCGGCTCCTTAACATTTCCAGTGTAATAAAGATACATCACGCCGTCCTTTAAGAACGCGCTTCCGGAATACACTCCATCTCGGTCAAACTCCTTATCCGGAAATAATGCCACATCAAGCTGTTCCCAATGTATAAGATCCTCTGACATATAATGCCCCCACGCTTTCATGGAGCCATTGGCATCAGTCGGTGAATACTGATAGAACACATGATATTTTCCATTGAACTGGCACAGCCCGTTCGGATCATTGAGCCAGCCCACAGGCGGCATAAGATGAAGTGCCAGACGCCTGCTGTCCTTTTCCACCTGCGGCTGCTTTGCTTCTGCCTTTCTTGTTTCTTCTATACAATATTCTTTTCTGTCCATCTATTTCACCACAATCACTTTCTCATCCACATGAACGCTTCCTGTTTTCTCTATATGGATATCCTCATACTGGTCAGAATTAGTCACAAGAACCGATGTTGTCACATCATAGCCTGCCTTTTTAATGGCTTCCATATCGAACTCCAGTAAAAGCTGTCCTTTCCTGATTGTATCGCCACTAGCTGCATGTGCAGTATAGTGAGCGCCATTTAATTCTACTGTATTCAGTCCCACATGAATCAAAAGCTCAATACCGTCCCTGCTTGTCATTCCCAGCGCATGCTTCGTATCATATACTAAATCCAGCGTTCCATCAAAAGGTGCATATACCTTTCCTTCCTCCGGCACAATGGCAAAACCTTTTCCAAGCACTCCTGATGCAAATGTTGCGTCCTTCACCTCTTCTAATACAACCGCATTTCCATTGATTGGGCAATATACAGTATCTGCTTCGCTTGCCGCCTCTATGTCCTTATCCTTTGATTTATCTGTCCTGCTTTCTTTATCTGCCTTATTTAATTTATTTGCCTTATCTTCTTTATCTGCCTTATCTAATTTATCAGCCTTATCTTCTTTATCTGCCTTATCTGCTTTATCCGCTTTGTTTTCTTTATATGCTTTATCTAATTTATCTGCTTTGTTTTCTTTATCTGCTTTATCCGCTTTATATGCTTTATATGCTTTATCCGCCTTATCTGCTTTATATGCTTTATCTAATTTATCTGTCTTATCTTCTTTAATCCCCTTATCTACTGCTTTCTCCACATTTTTCTGTGGATCTTTATATAATATCCATGATATAGCAAATGCCACACCAACTGTGACTACTATTTCGATTGCATACTGCAAAGTATAATGTGTTGTAATCAGGAAACCAAATATTCCTGTAATTCCATATGCAGTAGCCCCAATTCCAAATATTCCGGCAACAAGCGCACCTGCGGCTGCTCCGATACATCCGGCAACAAATGGTTTCATGTACCTGACATTAACACCAAAGATTGCTGGCTCTGTGATACCAAGAAATGCTGATAAAGAAGCTGGAAGTGCCATCGCTTTAGTCTTATTATTCTTTGTCTTCACTGCTACTGCAAGAGCTGCTGCTCCCTGTGCCATATTAGCTGCAGTTGCTATAGGCATCCATGTATTCCAGCCTGTCTGGCTTAAAAGACCTATTTCAATCGCATTATACATGTGGTGAAGTCCTGCAACAACAGTAGGTGCATAAAGCGCTCCACACAAGGCTGCGCCAATACCAAATGGAACTGCAATCAGGTGCTGTGCTCCTGTAAGCACATAATTTTCAAGTGTCGAAAATACCGGACCAATAACAGTCAAAGTAACATATCCGGTCACAAGCACAGTAACAAGAGGTGTCACGAACAAATCAATAATCTCCGGTACAATCTTATGTAATTTCTTCTCTATTACAGACATTAGGAAAACTGCAATTACAACCGGAATAACATGTCCCTGATAGCCAACCAGCTTAATATGGTAAAGTCCAAACCATGCCGGTGCAGTTGGAATCTGTGAAGCGTCCATGCCTGAAACATTCCATGCATTAATCAGGTCTGAATGAATCATAATCATTCCGATAACTGCCCCTAAAAACTGATTGCCGCCAAAAACCTTCGCTGCAGATATTGCAATCAGAATCGGCAGGTAAACAAATGCTGCATTACTAAACAGATGAATAATTGTATAAGCTCCGGACTGTGACATCTGTGGCCACACATTACACAAGCCCTCTAACAGTCCCATCAGAAGTCCGCTGGCAACAATCGCCGGAATAATCGGCACAAATATGTCACCAAGAGTCTTCACCGCGCGCTTGAAAATATTCTGCTTCGCTGTTGCCGCCTTTTTAACTTCTTCCTTGCTTCCACCAGCAATTCCGGCAATATCAATAAATTCATCATAGACTTTATTGACCGTACCTGTTCCAAAAATAATCTGTATCTGGCCTGAGGCTTCAAATACCCCCTTTACTCCATCCACATTTTCAATTGCTGCCACATCCAGCTTCGCATTATCTGCGATTACCAGACGCAGGCGCGTTGCACAATGTGCTGCTGATACAATATTGTCTTTTCCGCCAATGTGCTCAATGACCTCTCTGGCTGATTTTCGATAGTCCATAGATTATCCTCCTTACCCTTAAAATAATCTCCCGGAATCCCTAAGCCTGTAAACTCAAGGCTTTCAGATTCCATATTCAGATTTCATTTTTAGATTTCCATTGCATTAGTTTATTATCACATTTTATGAAATCGCTCTCACATTATTTAAAATAAATATACATTTATTTCGCATTTCCCGTCAGCACCTATTATTTATCAGTGCTGCTTGCTATCAGTACTTCCTAGTATAGCGATTTCTAACTAACTATCCAGATAACTTGCCTGTTTTCTGACTGCACATATCAAAAAACATTCTGCGTTTTGGGGATAGTTTTTTATGAAACGCTGTACAAGTTAATATTGTCTGTCAACATTATCTTTCTACAAAATCTTTATACAAATGTATATTCATCTTTTTGTTGTGAAATCGTTCTCACATCCTACTAAAATAATAAACCTATATAGATTTTTTGTAAAGAAGCTATATTTTATAAAAATCAACCATTATTTTTGTGCAATTTTCACAATCTAGTGGACGCTTTCTCAACCAATTCAACCCCTATTTTAATCTGCTTTTTCATATCACTGCCTGTATGGATAATTTCAAGAAGAAGCTTGGCTGCTTCAATTCCAGCCGTTTTATAGTGAAAATGTACACTGGTAATAGCAGGAGAAACCACGCTTCCAAGCTCTGTATCACCGAATCCAACCAGTTGTACCTGCGCAGGTATCTCTATGTGCTGCTCATGCAGATAGCGCAATGCACCAGCCGCCAGACCATCTGTCGCACAGAAAATCGAATCCGTATCCGGCTCTGCCTCCATCAGTTCCTTTGCCTTATCATAACCGCCCTGTATCCGGAACTGTGTTTCATACATTCCTATGTCCTGTACTTTAATACCAGCTTTCTGTAAGGTATCTAAAAAGCCTTTCTTTCTGGCACTACCTACCGCTTTATCTTTTGCTGTAACACCAATATATCCATATTTTTTCCCATGTACAAGCAACGCCTCTGCTGCTTTACATGCCGCATGATAATCATCATGATATACACAGGAATAGCCTTCTAATTCCTGCGCCGCAATAACAACCGGTACATCAAGCTCCTGCATTTCCTTCAAATGTGCTTTAGAAAACATCGTACCCATAAAAATAATGCCATCAACCTGGTTCTTTCTCAAAATCCGCAGATAATTCAATTCTTCTTTAACATTATTATCAGTATTAGCAAGTAAAAGCTGGTATCCTTCTCTGGATAACACCTCACTTATTCCGGCAACCATTCTGCTTACCGCTTCCGACTGGATTCTCGGAATAATCACACCTATTAATTTCGTCACCCTGCTCCGTAGATTTCTGGCCTGCTGTGATGGCTCATATCCTGTTTTCTCAATCACATCCCTGATTGCCTGTTTCTTTTCCTCGCTGACATATCCGTTATTCAGATATCTGGATACTGTTGCTCTTGACACACCTGCTAATTGTGCTATCTCATTGATGTTCATGCCTTTAACAATTCCTTTCTATTAACAATTCCTTTCTATGTGAAATCGATTTCTCAACACGCCAAATCTGTTCATTAAATATTTCAGGCAATCGCAAAACCACCTCTGCGAAGCTTCACTTTTGCTTATATGGTTACTTTGCTATATAAATCTGCTTATCTGCCAGAATGCAATTATTCAAAGGACACAGTTTTACATGACTATAAAATACATAACTATGTTACTGTTCATTCAGCAGTAAAACACTTGCTGTTTTACTG
>CAVKBP010000147.1:0-6250 GCA_963654395.1 Ruminococcus sp. CAG:382 | reverse complement strand
CCATATTACCATCTGTCTGCGTTTCGTTGCCGATTCCGCCCCGCGAATATGTAAGCCCCGAATACACAGTCTGCGTATTCTTCATAAGCGGCTGTGATGTATCCTGCCTGCTTACCTCGTAAAAGGATGCCCGCAGCTTCTTTAACAAGCCGCTGATACGCTTCAATTCTTCCTTATCAAGACTTACAGAGGCAGATATAAGCGACCTCTTCATATGATTATATATCATAAAAAGATTCGCTGATATCTCATACTGCATGTCCAGCCCTGTTATTAACTGGTCAATAACCCTGCCGGTCATATATATATTATCCCTCATCTGCACTTCCTCATCCGATTCACATGCATCCTCAAGATACTGCTCTGCCATATCATACAGAATCACCACAAGCTGCGAAGCTGTCGCCTGTGTAATCCTGTACTGAAATGTTTTAATCAAATCCTTAGTCATACATTTCCTTTCCCATACGGCTGCTGTAAGCCGTCAGCCAGTAGCTACTGTAAAAGCTGCAATACCTGTGAAGGTCTTTCGTTAGCCTGTGCAAGTATAGATGTGGCTGCCTGCGTAAGAACAGTTTCTGATGTATAAGTAGTCATCTCCTCCGCCATATCAGTATCCATCATAGTTGACAGCGACTTGGTAAGGTTCTCATTAGAAACCTCGAGATTACTAGTTGTATGGTCAAATCTGTTCTCATACGCACCAAGTCTTGAACGGATTTCATTAACCTTATTAACAGCGTCGTCTACGGTTGATATTGCCTGTGTCGCTGTATAATTAGTCATAACATTTATATTATCAGTTCCTAAAGTATAAGTTGTGATTGCCGGAATGTCGATAACAATAACCTGGTCCTGATTAGCACCCACATGAATACTCATCGTGCCGACATCAGTTACCTCCTGATTAATTGTTCTCGCTGTTCCACCGCTTGCTTCCGACTGCCCATTGTTGTTGCTGTCGTCAAATGTAGTTCCAGCCGCATTTCCCGGAACATCAATAGAAAAATCCTTATTATTAACATCTTTTACAGTAATGACTGTTCCCTTAGTAGAAAGGATTGCCGATTCAGCAAATCCCACTCTGTCTCCATTATCATCAGTGGCAATCTCTGCCTTGACATCACTTCCCTCTGCCAGAATTCCATCATCTGCAGCCGCCTGTGGAATTCCAAGCATATTGGCAAGCTTTTCATTATTGCATGTTATATTCAGTCTCTGGCTGCTGCCGTACTGATTGCTCATGATGACAAGAGTTGCGCCTGCGTAGTCAGTTGTCGGCACATAGCCTGCATAATCAGTACCGTTAGCTGTTGTGTCATTGTCAAGGCTTCCTGTTGCAAATGCAGAGCCTCCTGTAAGGCTTACTCCATCGACTATCTTACCCATCACCACATCCAGAGTGTCTCCCTCAGAAATGCTGATGTTGTAGCCGTTAATCTGAATTGAACCTGCCTCATCTGCGGCGACAGGAGTTGTGGCTGACATGCTGATAGTTCCTGAACCTACAGCGACTGCCTGTCTTGCATCCGCTGTAACAGTAATTCCATATACGCCTGCTGTGTAGTTATCAGATACAGAAAGCTGGTTCACTCCCTGAAGGTCTGAATACACTCTTCTTGAAAGATTGCCATTGATAAGCGACTGTGTGTTGAACTCTGTCTGCTCTGAAATTCTGTCTATCTCATTATTAATCTGGTCAACCTCTTTCTGGATTGCCTCCCTGTCATCATCCGAATTCGTGTCGTTAGCTGCCTGCACAGTAAGCTCCTTTAATCTTATGAGCATACTCTGAATCTCGCTGATTGCTCCCTCTGCTGTATTCAAAACAGAAACTCCATCCTTGGCATTATTCTCAGCCTGGTCAAGTCCCTTAATCTGCGCCCTCATTTTCTCTGAAATCGCACATCCTGCGGCATCATCCTTAGAGCCATTTATCTTGTAGCCTGATGATAATCTTTCAATCGATGTTGAAAGATTATTCTGTGATTTCTGTAATGCATTGTTGGCAATAATCGCTGCCACATTAGTTCCAATTCTCATAGCTTTACCTTTCTGTCCGTAATTTTTACCTGTTCATGATTAATATATCGGACATTCCCCGCCAATCATTAACCTGCAAGCTCCTTAACAATCTGCGCCGCAATTTCATACAGCTTATCCGTTGCCACGCTGTCAGCCGCCGCCTCGTAGGTCACATAAGGCACATCCGATGCTTTAACTGAATTTATTGATACATTTGTATAGTCAAATGCTTCTTTCAAATGTTCCTTCATATCATCAAGTAACTGGCTGCCCTCATCAGAATTTAACGATTCACTGACAACGATCATATTCAGATTATCTTCATCAGCCTTTGCCTCGATTGAAACATTTCCTAACAGAGTACTCTGCATATTGATAGAAATGCGTCCTTTATTCTCATCATCCTGCACCAGCGTCAGCTTTAACATTCCTGTATTTCCGGAATCTGTTATATACGGAATCCTGTAGTCGTGCCTTAATGCCAGATTCTTAATATATCCGATTGTCCTGTCCTTAAGCCTTAAATCAAGGAATTCCTCGTAATTAATGTCTATCTGTGTGTCAAGATCGCCCGCCTGTGACAGAACCTCCTGAAGCTCTTCCTCAGTCTCATCCTTCATCTCTTCAAACATAAGCGACAGCTTTTCCTTATGTCCGATTTTTTCAATCGAGTCCTGCGCGTAATCCCTTGTTGTCTTAGCTCCTTTGATATCCGGAAACTGTCCTGATTGTAAAAATGCTTTAACAGCCTGTATGTTTCCGCTGTTCACTTCCATGTCTGCATTTCTTATCTGCCTTAGCACATCAGCTCCCGCCTGCACTGCTGCCTGCTGCACCTTAAGATATTCCTCACAATATTCTTCCTCGGCTGCCGCGTCGTAATTGTCATGCAGTTGTTCCATAAACATTTCAACAGACTGCTCTCCGATTCCGGAAGAGTTATCCACATTCTTAAGCGTATTCGGGGTGACTAATCCACCATTTGTCATAAATAATGCACTGTAATAGTTAGCTGCTCCGCTTACCTCTGCCATTCCCGTATTATCATCAATGACAGTATCCATGTCATAATGCTTCCTTGAATTATACGCAGTCATAAGATTGCCCATAGTGACTTCTGCCCCCTGCTTAACCAGCGCACCTGCCGCCACTCCGGCATCCTTAGTGAATATATTCATCATCTGATATATTCCTATGAACTGCTTTCTCTGCTCCTTCGCAATGCCATTCGTACGGTCAAGCTTGTAGAGAAACCTTGAGAACTTCTCCTCGTTATCCTTAGATGCCTTATCATTAGCTTCCACAAGATATTCATTAAGCTCCTCAATTGAAGCATTCATTGGATTAACGCCGTCCTTAATCATATTAAGAACCGTCTCCGGCTTCATATTCTTAACAAGATTGTTAATCATTGCATTGACAGACTTCACTGTCTGTACATTTTCCTTCGTCATCTCCATGCTGTTAGCCGCCAGCACATTTATAGCTTTCCTGTCCTCGTCAGTTCCTTCAAGTCCAAGCTCCCTGATAATATCATCAGCACTTTCCCTTACTGCCTTCTTTAATGAGTCGCCTAAGTCGCTCCTTATCTGCGTTCCAACCGCTTCATAAGCCGCATTCATCTTACCAAATGCATCTGCAGATACACGCGCCGGATTTCTAACCAGCTCATCTAAATTCTTTCTTGCCTCAAGAACATCTGCATATGCAAGCTGGGCTTCCTGATACATTCCATCTGCCTGCTCATATTCCATAAGCATTGCATTAAGCTCAGCGACAGGCGTTGTCATTATTGAAATGTTATTTTTAACCAGATATATAGACGCACTGGCACTCATAAGAACTCTTGTTGTAACAAGCATGTCATATGCCTTATCTGCCGCCTGCTTATAATCACCTGCCTGTCCTTGATTTTCTCCCCTTGTCTGTACCTGACTGTCACTCGTCTGTCCTTGTTTTTCATCACCTGTCTGTGCCTGCGCACCTGACACCTGTCTCTTAACCACACCTGCACTGACTGTAGCTGCGCTGTATTCAATACTGAAGCTTCTTGCATCAAGCTCCAGCTTAAGGCTTGCTATTGTAAATGTTGCTCCCTTTGACACCACATTTGCAACATCCTGATATTCCGCCCTGTTAATAGTGTCAAGGGCTGTCCTTATGTCATCTGCCGGCGAGCCTGCAAGAAGCGTATTCTCTGCCTTTCCGCCAAGCCTCATGTTATCTAATATCTTATTGAGCATTCCGTCAGCGTCAGTCTGCAGCCCCTCAATATCAATCGTGTCAAGCTGCGCCTTATATCCAAGCTTCTCTGCCGTAACTGGAATCTGCGCATCAATAAATGCTCTTGCGTCTCCAAGTGTCTTATCGCTGACCTCAAGTCCTGCCTGCGCAATCACCTTCTCAATCCCCGGTCTTAGTGCTTCAAAATCAGCGTCGGAAATTGCATTCCCTGATATTGTATTTCCAGATATTGCATATTTTGATGTTGCATTTGCAGACTTTGCTGTTGTAACTCCTTCTGCGCTGCTGCCCGATGCAGTTGCCGCCTGCGCCTGATATATTCCGGCAATCGAGGGTTCTATTCCATTGGCAGTCATGTAATTCTTCGTATTCTCCGATAGCGGCTTTAGCTGGCTGCTCTTTTCAAGCGCGCTCTCAACCTCGGCAACGCTCTCAGCATTGACAGCAACATCTGCTCCCCGCATGCGGCTTTCAATGCCTGCCGCCGTCGCCGCATTTCCGGTAACGCTTTCAATCTTATCCTTAGAAACCGCCGTTCCATAATTGACATAATCATCAGAATGCATTGCAAGCTCAATCTTAATTCTTTCTACAATATTAACCATATCGTCTTGTGTCGCATCTGTGAGATTAAATCCATCCTCATCAAGCTTTACCGCGTCTGCCCCCGACAGCTTCATCATCAGCGCCTTAAGACTTAGCTTCGCCCCCGAAGCGCTCGCCATAATCTGGCTCTTCACATCATCCGCTTCCTTAAGAAGCCCCTCATATGTGTTGCCAGAAACTGCCGTCACACCGCCAGAGATTACAACTCCTGCAAATGTGCCTGCCACGCCCTCACTCTTAACTGCCTTATTCTCTTTATAATTAATAGATGTTCCCTGCGCCGCAACATCCTTATTAAAATCCGCACCTGAAACTGTATATGTCATATTCTGCTGCCTTTCCGAGTCAGTGTAGAATCATTTCTCATTAAATTTATAATTTTCTGTTCTCTTTCGCTCAGATTTATTGGTTCTTTTATCCGGTCATTTAACGGTTCACTTATTGTTGCACCATGACCCATTAAATCTTTATATCTTTTATGCATCTCCCTGTTTCCTGATTCATTATGTAAATAGTTTCCCCCACTCTCACATAATAAATATTTCGGCAGATAGCGCTGGATAGTTGAGAGATTCTGGTCTAATACTTTCTGCAAGCAGTTCAATCTCATTTTCCCCATTTATCTATATCACTGTGATATAAATTTCGATGTACTAGTACAGCGAAATTATAAAGAGGTGATAAGAACAGGTTATTAACCAAAACATCTGGCTCTGTGAGAAATTGGTTCGACACTGTCGAACCAATTTCTCACAGTCATGAGCCGATTTTCAGCACTTTTTTCTGCTGAACTTTCTTTATCGTTTATTCATCTAATACTTTCTGCAAGCAGTTCAAATCTCATTATTTCCCCTCCAGTACGCATTTTTATGTAAGCATATTTTGTAACATGAACTTCTTAATATTTATCAATTCATCACACTTCCGTTGGTGAAGAGTGATAAGGTGGTCGAGCGTGTGGAAATATGAGCCAATTTTCTCTTCTTCCTCAATAGCTTTAGGAAAACAAATATCATATGATGATAGCTGAGGAACTGTTAACTGTGGAACTCCTGTCGATTCAACAACAACCTTGTGATTGTTAATTGCATTTTCCAAGAAGTAACAATCATGATCTGAGCGGATAGCAAGCAGTCTTACAACTGGCGTAAAATCAGTCATTCTTGCCTGTGCATGTCCAACCTCACCACGACCTGTGACAGTAACTGCCGGTGCTTTTACTCTATAATAATCGTTATAATATCCGACAATTCCATCATTAGTTAAAGCATTTGCGTAGACTGGGTATGTTCCATCATCAACAACCTTTTCCTTATCAATGTCACCACCAGCCAATATTTCTATCGCTTCATCTCCCAGCTTACGCTGTTCCCAA
>CAVKBP010000146.1:0-6391 GCA_963654395.1 Ruminococcus sp. CAG:382 | reverse complement strand
AAGGTGGTCGATAATTATCGACCACCTTTTTTAATCACCTACAACAGCATCTTCTGAATATGTGTCATAGCCTGCTTCAGCATCCTGCCCATCTTCTCCTTCTTCTACATCACCATCTTCCACTGAGTCCTCAATATAAGTATCGCCTGAATCAACAACACCTGCAGTACCATTATTGAATGCTGCGTATATCATAACTCCAACTCCAATTACAAATATTGGAGCGACGACTATTCTGATAAATACACCTGCAGCCTTAAACAGTACTTTTATCCCTATAATTAAAAGCGCTACTATAATAATTACTACCAATGCTAATTCCCCGATACTCATTAAGTTTTCCTTAATATTCATCATCAGTTCCCCTTTCTGTATTCTAAACACTCTAGTACGCTGCAATAGTTATATCACAATGAGAAAAAGCAGGAAAGCTGATTCTCTTTCCTGCTTAATCCTTTAAAGATGACCTGCTTACAATGTCAGCTTAATGAAATTAATTACTCTTCTTGCCCCTTCGTGTCATAGAATATAAAACTCCAAGTCCAAGTACAGCCATGCACATAAGCCAAGCGATTGCTGCCGCATATAAAGTATCTGCTGTTCTGACATCGCTGCTGTTAATATCAGCTGTGTCCTGTGATGAAGCCTCTGTATTATTCTCATCTGCCGCAGTTGTAATATCATTTACCCCTGTTGATGGCTCTTCAATACTTTCTGTCTTCTTCTCAGTATCCTTATATACAATGGCATATGTAGAGAATCTGTCTGTTGCAAATGTAATTGAATTATCCTTTCCGTTATAAGTTACTTCGCCTACACTTTCTGCAACACCATTATGTATTCTTATTACGCTGTAGGTTCTTTCTATTGAAGCATCTTTATTAACAAGATTATCTGGTATTACAATCTTAAATGTTAATGCTTTATTCAATTCATGAACACCAGTTGTCTTTCCACCAATCGTCTTGTCAACTTCAATATTAAGCATTACACCTATCTTTTCACTGATATCAAGCTTGTTCTCTATTAATGTTCTATCTGTATTGCTTACAGATTCATCTGCCTCGCTTACTTTGATAGTCACCTCAACCTTTACACCTGCTTTAACAGCCTTAATCTCATCTTCTGTAAGAACGCTGTTAATTATATCATCCTTTGATTCTGACAGGCTTGTTTCCGGAACATTATCCTGCTTTTCAACATTAACGCTGACATCCTGCTTTATATCTTCTTTAGCATCTTCCTTGGTATCATCATTAATGTCTTCCTTTGTTTCTTCCTCAGCCTTAGGAATCACTGTAACATCTGCCTTGTCTCCACATACTATGCAATGATGTGACTTAAGTCCTTCTTCTGTTGTAGTTGCTTCCTTGTCTATTGTCCATTCTGTACTATAGCTATGTCCTGCTGCCGGAATTGGCTCTGGCTTAGTCTCTCCGCATACCGTACATGTATAAAGCTTTAAACCATTCTCTGTACAAGTTGCTTCCTTCTGTACTTCACCATCATTCCATACATGCTCTGTGTGTTCCTCTTTGGCATCATTGTAAGAAGCCTTCTCCCACTGTAATGTAGTAAGTGTGAGCTTTCCTGCACCTGTGTATGGCTTAACCTTAGTATCAAGGTCTGTGGCTGCATATAATGTGTATCCAGAATAAGGAAGAGCTTCCTTAAATTCATCCTTGTCCTGAACTAATGCTACTTCGCCCTCTTTATCTGTATTAATTGCAACCTTTAATTCCTGCTGCTTTCCATCCAGCTTATAGATTGTATTAAATGCGTTAATATAACCTGCCGGACTGCTTCCGTTACCACTGATAAGAACATTAGTCATACCTGACATATAGCAGTTCTCAAGTAACATATGAGCTCCACAGTTAGATGATGCACCATTACTTACAATCTTCTTAGCTAATTCTGCACCTGCTGTATTCTCTATATCAAGACGCATATCTCTTAAATCCTGCGCATCCATAATACAGTTATATACATGTGCTGTACCATAACGAAGTCTTGGCATTCTATCCATAGAATTCTTATAGTAATTATTAGCAAATGTAATAGTTATGTTCTTAGCTGATGAATCTTCATCAGACTGTCCTAAAAGGTGTGTCTTCTTCTGACCATAAGCATAATTGTATATCTGCTGGTCTGTCATACCCTCATCAAGCAAATGCTTGTAGTATGGGTAGTTATCTGGATTTTCCTTCATGGCATCCATCATCACATTAAAGAATGTATTATTCTCACTTGCCGGAAGGAATTCACACCAGGATACTGTTATGTTACTGTCATTAACCGGTGTCTTAACATCAATAACACCATCATATGCCTTATAGAATGTACAATGGTCAATCCATATATCAGAGCTTCCATTTTCTATAGTCATATAATCCCAGTCGTTACGGTCGTAGCCACCTTCTGTTTCATCGTCCCATTCCCATATCTCATCAAATTCAATATTTCTAATGATGATATTATTAGAACCTGTTATATCTATGCAGGCATGTGTAATCTTAACACCATTCTTAGAATAGATTGTAAGATTGCTTATATCTGCAAGCTTAAGCATAGATACACCTGTCTTTAACAATGTAGGATGTGTAAGCGGTACCTTCTTGTGAGCAGTTATAAATGCTTTGTAATCACTGAAATTCTCGACTTCATTATTACCAAGTGCAATATCTTCGGTAAGCTCAATAACTGATGCCTTTCCACTCTTCTTAACACTCTGTATTGCTTTAAGGAAATCTTCTGCTGTAGCAGCTGTGTAATAGTTATCTGATGTCTCTTTTAATAAACCGCCACCAGTTACATTAGCGCTCTGTGCATAACCTTCCTGTGCATACTTTGCAAGTCCTGTATCATCACCTTCTGACTGTGCGTAAGTATCTGATACATGTTCCTTTTCAACATATCTGTCTGTGCTGTCTGTCTTAATATCACCTATATACTTAGTTCCTACTGTACTTACCTGTGCATATGGATCCCAGCTAAGATATGAAGCTGATATCATCTCTTCTGCTTTTTTAGTAGAAATCTGTCTTCTGTAGCTGTTAATTGCATATGCAGGTCCGTAAGAAACATATTCAAAGAATCTTGCATTAGCAGCTGAATTACCGTCCATATCCCGATAAGGATTAGAAGCATTAACCTTTAATATCTTACCCATATAGCAGTTAATCCATGTAATATAAGCATCTGCTCCCCATGGTCTTGCAAGATAATATTTGCTTCCTGAACAGCCATCCTCTGAAAGAATCTGGCAGTTGTTAAATGTAAGTCCATAATTTGCAGTATCTGATGTCTTAGGTGCACATACATAACCTGAATTCTTATTAGCATTATAGCGGAATACAAGCTTACAGTCATCGAATAATGCTCTAGGCTCATTGCCATATATGAAATCCACATTACCTGCTATGTAACATTTGTAATAATACTGTGTACCACCATTAGTGCAAAGTGTGTCCTGATAACCAAGTATTCTTACATTAACATAAGATGCTTCATTAGCATCATTTCTTAAAGCATCTGCTGACTCATTATTTTTTGAGCCATCGCCAAGATAATTGTAAATATTCTCGATTGTAAGATTTTCTGCTGAAAAGCCTGTTGCTGTTTTATCAATTCTTACAGCACATCTTAAAGACATATCTCCGCCAGCTAATTCCTTACCATCATAATATATCCTTGTCTTTTCGCTGTCTTCACCTATAAGTGTTATGTATGGTGACTTAACTACAAGATGTTCTTCATAGTCGCCCTCTTTAACAAGAATGATTACGCGCTCTGTGTTATCAGAAGCAACTGAATCTACTGCCGCCTGAACTGTCTTGTAGGTCGGTATTCCATCAACCTCATCACCATCAGTTCCTGTGTATGTACTATCTACAACCTTGTTGTAATTAGTAAGATATACATAGTTAAATGTCTCTCTCGTCTTATTGCCATTCTTATCTGTGAATATTAATTCAACATCATTTCTTCCTTCGGCAACAGTAATATCAGTAAATGCAAAGCTTTCTTTTTCATTAATATCTGCCTTTGCTGCTTCTTTGCCATTAACATAAAGTGTTGCTGTTACATTATCTTCAACAATACCTTCAATTGTAATCTTTCCATCATATACAGTATCATATGACTTCTTAGTTATGGTGTATTTAACAGCTTCATCTTCATATACATATTCACCCGTATGTCCTGCTGTTGGAACTGTCCATACTGTATCAGAAGGATTACTGGAATTATCTACTTCGTCTCCCTTATGTGAATAAGCTGCAACATAGTAGTAATATGGTATTTCTGCTGTTACAGTACTGTCCTCATATGCACATTCTGTAACTGTTGCTATCTTAGCAGCATTTTCTGCTGTATCATCATATGAATAGCGGTATACTTCATAAGTATCTGCCTTATCTACAGCCTTCCACTCAAGATTAACCTTAGAAACGCTTGAAGAAATATTTACAGCTGGTGAATCAAGAGCTGCTATTACATCTACTGTGTCTGCTACTGCATACTCATTTCTTTCACCTGCAACACCTAATTTACCGCATACCCTGAACTTATATTCGCCAGCATCCTTAATAGCATACTTATATGTTGTATCTGTAAGCTCTGTTTCTACATCCTCCCAGTCGCTTCCATCCTTAGAAACCTGAAGAACATATACTCCATCACCATCTGCCGGCACTTCGTCTGTCCAGTTTACTGTAATGTAATCTCTTGTAGCAGCTGCTTTAGCTGTAACTTCCTTAACAACAGGTGCTGTACCAGCTGCATTGTAGCAGTCATTCTGATCATAAAGTACTTTACCATCTGCTGTTGTGTATTTCATATTCTGGATAGCTGCCTTAACTCCAGCTAAAACAAATCCATAAGATACTGATGAATCCTTGCCATTTGTATTAAATAACAGATTATCACTCTTACTATATTCATAACTGATAGTCTTTGTATCACCATTCTTAGGTGTAGCTGTTATAACTATTTCTGTATCTGTTCTTTCAACTGTAAATGTTACAACTGTTCCCACTGGAATTGTTGTGTCAATCTTACTTGAAGCTCCTGCAAGATCTGTTGTACTTTTTGAATATATCATCTTAAGCGCATTGGAATTACGGATACCTGCTGTAAATATGTAATTCTTATCAAATGCACCTACAAATATACCATTATAATTACTGTTACCACAGTCTGTGATTGTTACATCTGCTGTAAGCTTATTAAAATCTGATGTCTCATCGAAACCAAAGAAGCTTACTGTATCATTAATAGCTCCATTAACTGTATTTAATTTACCACCTGTCTGTTCAAGAACAAGCCTCTGACCTGTTGGCTGTACTACAAGATTATCTGCTGTACCGTAATTGTATGTCTTAGGCATAGCTTCCTGTTCCTTGTGTTCAACCTCTTTAGCTGCATATACAACAGATATTGAAACAATGTAAGCCCTTCCTGTTGATTCAATCACAACATTTCCTGCTTCACTAGAATCATACTTATATACTGTTGTTACATCTGTTGTTGAAGCTGGCTCACCAGCTATTGTGTAGAGCGCATATGTACTTGCTGGTGCATATGATGTTACTGATATAGTACACTTTCCGCTTACAGGTACTGTTATCTTAGCTCCTGTAGTGAACTGTGCCGAATTATGGCTTGGTACATTAGGAGTTAATTTACCATTTGTAGCATCAATAGTTAAACCATTGTAGTAACCTGTTTTTCCCTCAATATTATCCTGATAATAGTTACCATCAGCATTTGCAACAAATGACCAGCTTGTAACCTGTTCAAATACTAATGTCTGTGTTATACCCATTCCATCTACTTTAATAGTATCACCTGATGAAATCTTATATGGCTGTGTAAGAAAATCACCGCCAAGAGTAAGTTCATATGAACCATCTCTTAATTTGATATCATCTTTATCTTTAAATGTGTATATGTAATTATCATCTTTATTAGTGTATGTGTATGTAACATTCTTACCTGTCAGATCGGGTTCTTCTGGAAGACTTACTGTAACAGCATATGTTGGCTTAAGCCCTACAGTTATATCCAATGTTGCGTCTTCTGAATATTTAATTCCAGTTGATGTAGAAGTCACTTCATAATCATTGGCATCCTTTACAGCTACACTATATGAAATACCTTTTTCAAGCTTAGCTGTATATTCCCATGTATCGTTATTAACAGTTACTTCCGGAACATAATCTGTAGCCTCAGCTGCAGTGAATACAAGCCCCAGATTTTCTGTTTTATAACCATCTGTGATTCCAGTTATCCTGCCTTTTACTGTGCATGTATCAAGATTAACAATAGTAAGATCTGCTATAATCTGGTCATCAGTATCTGTACTTATGCTATGAGTATAAGTACCCGT
>CAVKBP010000145.1:0-6396 GCA_963654395.1 Ruminococcus sp. CAG:382 | reverse complement strand
TTCATCTGGGAACATGACTTTTGTAAAAAGTACCCCAGTTTGGGAACATGCAAAATTCATTTCGGTTCCCATTTTTGAAAAATATGCAAAATCTGGGAACATTATGCATCTGGGAACATGTATGAGTGAAAAATCTCACATGTATCGGTGAAAAATCACAAATCACTCCAGACTTCTGTTCATAGCTGACTCCAAAGCGTCAATAGAGGCCCTTATGATGTCGTGATCTATGCCAATTCCGAAATAATTCTTTCCATCCTCGCCTGTAATTCCGACATACGCGATAGCACTTGAATCAGAACCTTTCTTTAATGAGTGCTCCTCGTAGCAGAAGATGTCACATGGCTTTCCAAAATAGTCTGAAAGTGCATTACTTACTGCATCAAGACGGCCATTACCACTATCCTCAATATTGCTCTTCTTGCCATTCTCATCAATAGTAACAACAGTCTGGATTCCATTAATCTGCTTGAAATGTACCTCTGTAATCTTAAATACAGGTGTATATTTCTTATATCTCTTCTCGAAGATTTCAAGAACCTCATCCGGTGAAAGCTCCTTATGATGAACATCAGAAACATCCTTAACCGCATATCCTAAATCTTCTCTCATAGCCTTAGGAACAATCATTCCAAAGTTATGCTCAAGAACATATGCCACACCACCCTTTCCAGACTGGCTGTTAATTCTGATAACATCTGAATCATAGGTGCGTCCAACATCTTCAGGGTTGATAGGAAGATAAGGAACTGTCCATTTATTAGGGTCATTCTCAATTCTGTAATGCATTCCCTTAGAGATAGCATCCTGATGAGAGCCAGAAAATGCCGCAAATACGAGCTTTCCACACCATGGATGTCTGTCATCTATCTTCATCTGTGTAAGTCTTTCAAATACCTCTGCAAGATGTGGCATATCTGAAAGGTCAAGCTCTGGATTAACTCCCTGCATATACATGTTCATGGCAAGCGTGATAATGTCTACATTACCAGTTCTTTCGCCATTTCCAAAAAGTGTTCCCTCAATTCTGTCTGCACCTGCAAGAAGTCCTAACTCTGCATCTGCAACACCTGTTGAACGGTCATTATGCGGATGGAGAGATATAATAACATTTTCTCTGTTATGCATATACTTAGACATATACTCAATCTGGCTTGCGAATACATGTGGAAGAGACATCTCAACAGTAGCCGGAAGGTTGATGATACATTTCTTATCAGGAGTTGGCTGCCATATATCTATAACAGCATTGCATACCTCAAGTGCATACTCTGGCTCAGTTCCTGTAAAGCTTTCAGGGCTGTATTCAAAGAGGAAGTTTCCGCCATCCTCCTCTGCAAGCTCCTTTAAAAGCTTAGCTCCGTCAATGGCAATCTGCTTAACTTCTTCCTTAGACTTCTTGAAAACCTGTTCTCTCTGTGCTAATGAAGTAGAATTATACACATGAATAATAGCTCTTGGAGCTCCCTTTACCGCTTCAAATGTTTTCTTGATAATATGTGGTCTTGCCTGTGTAAGTACCTGGATTGTAACATCATCAGGAATCATGTTCTTCTCAATAAGTGTACGGCAGAATTCATACTCTGTCTCTGAAGCTGCCGGAAAACCTATCTCGATTTCCTTAAAACCAACCTCTATGAGTACCTTGAAAAATTCAAGCTTTTCATCAAGGCTCATAGGTTCTACAAGTGCCTGATTGCCGTCTCTTAAATCAACCGAACACCAGATAGGTGCCTTGTCAACATACTCCTTGTTCACCCAGTCATTGCACTTAACTGGTGGCATAAAATAACCTCTTTCATACTGTCTGTAATCAAACATTCTTACAACCTCCTGAAATATAATAATATATAATCTTAATAAGTAAAAGCCTGTTAAAGATAAGCATAAAAAAATCTTTCGTCCATGGGTGTCTTTACCCAAAGAGACGAAAGATATAATCTCACGCGTTACCACTCTTCTTCATAGCTATGCTATGCACTCACTGAATACGTACAATAAATGTATTATATTCTGTCCACTATAACGGTTGGCTTCCGGCTACTCCTACTTCTCACTTGATAATGATTTCAGGTAACAGCTCCGAGGCGAGTTCAATAAGTTCCTTCGGCTGCCTCGCACCACCCGGCAGTTCTCTGACTCTGGTTCCTATCTAATAGTCCTCTTCACAGCATTTACTTATTTATCTCTGCCTATTATACTTGCCATTTTTCACAAAGTCAAGCATAAATTCAAGCTCCTCCTTAGAAATACTTTTACCAGAATATCTTGCCTTTTCATAGCTTTCCGTAATCCTGTCAGCAGTGTCATCATCAGATGTAATATTATTTCTTGTAATATCCTCCGGCTGCATATACTCAAGCCTGTTTCCAGCCACATTTTCTTTTCTATGCTTCTTATCATGCATGGCAGCCTTTTTAAATGCTTTCCTGAATTGCTCATTTGCAGGAAGACTGGTCTTTTCCACAGTCTGCTTAGATTTCTTAAGCCTTCTTTCATGCCTGCTGCTTCCTATGAATTCAACCTCATCTCCGTTGTCATCATTGCTTTCCTTAAATCTTCTGGCATATCTTATAATAAGATATACCGCAGCAATTATAATTCCAACAATAACGACTACCGTAAATGCTATAAATACAGACTGCATAACAGGATTATCCGTATATTCCCTGATTTCCATTCCTTCATATGCGCCATCATCCTGACTGGCTGTCTCGGTCTGCTGTACAGGCAGCTCTTCATCATTCTCCTTCATCAGCATGAGCAGCAGCTTAAGAAGCGGCTTTAATAATATGCTTAAGGCGCTTCCAAGCAATGTAAATATATTGCCACTGTCTCCTCTGTAAAAAAGAAGCATTCCCACCAGCATCAGTATAGCAACAATAATGCCTGTCACCATATTTATTCCCATAATTCTTTTCGCTGGAAACTCGGATTTTCCTGTATTATTGATAAATAAGTCATTAATCCCCTTAAGCTGGTTTCCAATTAGAAAAAGTATTATGAACAATATGAACATCAGCGCTTCAAAGCCAACCAGCCGCGGTCTGCCATTCTGTCCTCCGATTGTGCTTCCGGCAATCATAACAATGCAGTACACAACAGACATTCTCTCCGTAGTCTGCATAACTGCTTTCTTCTCATCTTCGCTTACATCCTCTGTATCTGTGCTGAATCTTGATTCATTCATATACTGTGTTTTTCTTACATTAGCCATTCTTATACTGACCGACCGGAAACACACAGCAAGCACACTGACGAAATATGCTGTACTTTCCGCCTCTGTCGTTCCCGCCATAATTGCAGCCACAATCAGCACAATATGAATTAATATAAAAACAAAGAATGTCTTTATATATTTTCTTGCAAAAAATGTAGCAATTACAGGAACTGAAACTAATATAACATATATAAAATATTCATCCGGCTTTCTTACAATGCCAAGAATTATCATTGCTGCAAATGCCATAAAAACAACACACTGGCTGAGCACCTCTATAACTGACCGCGCCACATATAATGTTTTATTTCCTGAATGTGTACCCGACTCACTCATAACATCTCCATTCCGCAGGCACAAAGTGCCGGAGGAATCGCGAGCCAAATGTCAGATGCCTGCGTCACAAATAGCCGTGTGAAAAATCAGATATCAATCTGATTTTTCGCACTAATCTCCATTCTTGATTTCCCAGCTAACTGGCTCAAAATCACACAATTCCAGTCTGTAATCATTTCCCGGGAAATGTAGAACAATCCACACCAGACCGCCCTGCTGCCTACTGATTCTATTAATTACACTCTGTAATTTTTTCCGTCTGCTTGCTGATATAACAACATATACATATTCCTGCCGAAGCCTTTCATTATCATGTTCTAATATTCTTTCAAGCATGGCTGAATATTCTTCCATAGGGATTCCTGTGTCAATTCTTGCAAGAGCTGTATTGATATTATTAAGATGTCCTGTTCCCGAACCATTATGTATCACAACTTGACTACCTGTATCGACATCACAGCCATTGCTTATCATTGAAACATTTATCCCCTGTGCAATAAGCACCTGTGCAATTCCTGCTGCAATGCTTATTGCCTGTTCATCAACTGCATCATACCTTAAAGCACCGTCCTCCTCCAGATTAAGAAGAATACATACATTTCTGCTTACGGACTCATCATATTCATTAACCATTAAATTACTGGTTCTCGCTGTTGCTTTCCAGTTGATGTTCTTAAGGCTGTCATTGCTCGTATAATCCCTTGTTCCCCTGAATGAAAATGGATCTTCAAGCATATATTTTTTCTTCTGTACCTCACCTGAGATTTTGCTGTTCACAAGCTCTAAATCCAACGCAGCAGCCGGCTTGGGATATACAGTTATTTCACAGTCATTCCCAGCCTTAAGCACATTTATCTCATTCATGAATATTCCAGAAAATATTATCTCAACACCCGATATGCGGTAAACTCCTCTTTTTGTACACCTTACCGGTACTTTTCTGGTGATTCTCTGATTAGCAAGAAGTGAAAAAACATCATTGCGGTATGTCTTATCGGATACGCTTGAATTCGTATCAGACCCGGTAAAAAGCATCTCCCTCGCCGACTGGAACTTAAGATTGACACAGGGCAGCGGAAGCTTTTTTTCATTGGTTATAACCTCTGTAATATTAACGGTATCATCCTTAACCACATGCTTTCTATCAAAGTCAAGACTTACCGTCAGACCTTTATTCCAGTTATATCTGTATATGAGCTTTACAGCAAGGTACACTATAAGCACCCCTATAAGCATTAACAAAACATTCATTATCTAGTCCAATCTTCAGTAGGAACCGGTGTCTTAGCCACAACACTGCCTATGATCTGTTCTCTGTTATCTCTGTTCATGAAACCTGCCTGTAATACAAGCCTGTGCGCCCATACATAAGGTGCTAAGGTCTTAATATCCTCCGGAACTACATAATCTCTTCCTGAAACATATGCATACGCCCTTGCTGCCTTGAGCATTCCAAGTGTTCCTCTTGGACTTACTCCGATTGCCACATTCTCCTCTTTTCTTGTCATACCTGCAAGCCCGGCAATATACTCAATAAGTACAGGATGAATATAGACTTTTCCTGCTTCTTCTCTCATATTAACAATATCCTCACAGGCTGCCACCTTTACAAGAGTATCCTCCGGATCGGAAGATAAGAATCTGTTAAGGATAAGCACCTCGTCCTCTTTCTCTGGATATCCCATATTAATCTTCATCAGAAATCTGTCTAACTGTGCCTCCGGTAACTGATATGTTCCAGCAGTCTCAACAGGATTCTGTGTTGCAATTACCACAAATGGTTCTGCAAGCCTGAAATATTCGCCCTCAACAGTAACCTGATGCTCCTCCATGCACTCAAGAAGTGCGGACTGGGTTCTCGGTGTTGCCCTGTTAATCTCATCCGCAAGTATTATATTGGCAAATACAGGTCCTCTTCTGAACACGAATTCTCCCTCTTTCTGGTTAAACACATGCACGCCTGTAATATCTGATGGCAGAAGGTCTGGTGTGAACTGGATTCTTGAAAACTCTCCATCTATGCTCTTTGCAAATGCTTTCGCCATCTTAGTCTTTCCTGTTCCCGGAACATCCTCAAGAAGTACATGTCCACCTGCAATGATGCTTGTCATAACAAGCTCTGAAACCTCTCTTTTTCCAACAATTACCTTACTTACATTATCTAATATTTCTGTAGCTCTGTTCATAACTCCTTGAATCTCCTCAACACGATATTTAAACTGACACCAGTATAACAAAAACACTGCCAGAACAGCAAGTATCTGACAGCGCTAAAGACTTAAATAATTATGAAATTTCAGTGAAATCAATTATCAGATGGCAGCTCTTGATTGACATCAATTCCTCTTGGTGCAACAGGAGTTGAAAATACAATCTGTGTGCTTGTTCTTCCAAATTTCTGAAGCTGTCCGATAAATGTATCAAGCTCCATGGTACTCGGGAACACAACCTTTAAAAGCATGGAATAATTCCCAGTCACACAATTACATTCCACTACATTAGGGCATGACTTGATAAATGGATAAAAATCCGGCTTCTGCACTGGAGCTACTTCAAGATTGATAAATGCGGTTATATGATATCCAAGCTTTAGCTGGTTTACCCTGACCTCATAGCCCTGAATTATTTCCTCCTTCTCAAGCCTTTCAATTCTTGCAGAAACAGCAGGTGATGAAAGGAAAACATTCTCAGCAAGCGCCTTTAATGGCATTCTTGCATTCTGCTGTAATAATGTAATTATCTTCTTATCAATTTTATCCATGTCATGAACCTCCAGACAATATTAATAATCTCTCGGAATCTCTAAGCCAGTAAATATAAGGCTTTCAGATTCCATTTTT
>CAVKBP010000144.1:0-6417 GCA_963654395.1 Ruminococcus sp. CAG:382 | reverse complement strand
ACAGCAGCACGAAGGAAAATGAGCTTGAATACACAAGGATGGATTACGAACAGGCAGCATTTGACTTTTTGTAACTGTTCAGAGCCAAGCAAAATTTCAAAAATCAGACATGGAATGCTTGCATTCCTATGGATGATTTTGAAATTTTATTTGGCGGATACGCCACACCGACGAAATGCGAAGCATTTTGGAGGTTGGCTCTGAACAGTTACACCTCTTAAATTGCTTGCATTTACAGGGCTGATTTTGAAATTTTATTTGGCGGATACGCCACACCGACGAAATGCGAAGCATTTTGGAGGTTGGCTCTGAACAGTTACGACTTTCTGTAACATATTTGTAACAATTCTGTGAACTTGGTTTACAACATACCTATGCTGTGCTACACTTTAATGAGTTGTATTTATACGACAATTAAAACAGTTACACATCCAGTAAGTACGGGAATGAGGAATATATAACCATGAATAGATATGAATTAGGAATTAAGATAGATCAGATTAAGAAGCTGGCTGCCAAGAAGGATTATGCCGAAGCAGCCGCTATTGCAAAGGAGATTAACTGGTCCAAGGTAAAGGACTGGCAGTCACTTGCGACAGCAATCAATGTGCAGGAAGCAGTTGGAGATTACGAAGAAGCGAGAGATATGGCGATTCTTGCTTATAACAGGAATCTTGGAGGAAGAAAGCTTATATATAAGCTTGCAGAATTCTTTATCAAGGTTGGCGATTTTGAACATGCTACCGAGCTTTGTGATGAGTATAGCAAGAATTCACAGCATGATGTGAGCAGATATATTCTTTTATACGATTTAAGAAAAGCGCAGAATGCATCTGATAATGAGCTTATAGGAATCTTAGAGGATTACAGGGATCATGAGATTGATGAGAAGTATATGTACGAGCTGGCAGCTCTTTATTATAAGACTGGAAGAAAAGAAGAATGTGTTAAAATATGCGATAACATTGTTCTTTGGTTTCAGGACGGAAGATATGTTGAGAAAGCAGTACAGTTAAAGGAGAAGCTTGGCGTTGCACTTACCAGAACACAGAAGAATATCCTAGAGGATGTAAGGAAGCGGAAGGATGATTCTGAGGCTGTAAAAGAAGAGCTTTTTGCAAAGCAGAAGGCATTGACAGATCTTAAGAGAGATGATGTTGAAGATATTTTCAGGGAAGAGGATGAGAAAATGTCTGCAGCATCTGACAAGAAAAAAGAAGAGCCGGCACCACAGAAGGAAGAGCTGGTGCCAAAGAAGGAAGAGAAAGCACCTGAAAAGGCAGAGCCGGAAAAAGCAGAATTGGAGTCTGAAAATGCAGAGCCAGAACAGGAGCAGATTAATACAGAAGCCCATGAGGATGACAAAGAGCAGGAGGATGATGGTCCGCTTTCAATAGCTCTTGTACAGAATGAGCAGAATAATGATATTAAGGAATTTGTCATCAAAGCAATCAACAGGAATAAAAAGAATGAGGACAGTGAGCCGGTACAACAGGATGTCACAGTCAGAAAGCTGGAGACACCTAAGGTTAAGAAACCGCAGCTTAAGGAGTCCTTAAGCGAGGAAGAAGAAAAGGTTTTCACTAATGAAATTAATAAAGCCAATCTTTCATTAAAGGAGATTATTGCCAACGCAAAGCAGAAGCTTGCTAATAATTATGACAAGATTAACAAAGAAGCCGAGGCAGAACAGAGAAGAGAGGCAGAAGCCCGCATAGATGAACAGCTTGAGGATATGGATATCAATGTGCCTGTTCCTGACTACAATCTGTATGATACAAGAAATCTTCAGGAAGAGCTTGCAGCTAATATGAGCGACCTGTTTAAGGATGAAGAAGAGGAAGATGAGAGCTTTAGCACATTTATTCCGGAATCCGTACAGCAGGAAGTTAATCATGGGAAAACGGCAGAGCTGAAAATCGTCAATGAAGCTGCTGAACCAGCTACAGAAGCTGCTGCCAGTGCTGTTACAGAAAATGCTGCAGGAGCTGCAGCTTTTCAGGAGCCTGTGGATGAGCAGCCAGAGGATGATGACCAGATTGAAGGCCAGATGGATATAGCACAATGGATGCAGTCGATGAGAGAAGAAAAATATGGCAACCGTGATACCAAGGAATTCTCTAAGTCAGAGCTTGAAAAGTATCTGGATGAGAAGGAAGAGAAGAGCGCAGCTTACGAGAAGATGGTTGAACGGAAGAAATCAGAGGCTAAGTCAGAGGGCAGGGAGATTGACAAGGCACAAGCCAGACATGAAGCTCTTGCACAGATGGCAGTTGATTCCGCAAGAATGGATCTTGCTATAAGAACGGGCAAGGCATCCGCAAGATTAGAACAGAGTATTGCAGAGGCAGCCAGAAAAGCGGCATTGAATAAGCCAGCCGTGGCAGCCGCAGCAGAAGAGCAGAATGAGCCAGCAAGGGCAGCCGCAGCAGAGGAGCAGAACGAACCAGCAAGGGCAGCCGCAGCAGAGGAGCAGAATGAGCCAGCAAATGCATCTGTGGCAGAGGAGCAGAACGAACCAGCAAATACAGTTGTGGCAGAGGAGCAGAGTGAGCCAGCAAATGCATCTGCGGCAGAGCCGGTAAATGAGCCTGTCAGGGCGGAGGAGTCAAGTGTGGAAATTCCTTTGGTTACTGCACAGATTCCAACGGTATCAGAAGCTATGCTTTCAGATATCAACATGATTATTAATGAAGGCACTAATATGATTGATAATAATATTGATAATAATAAAGAAGAAGGTGAAGAGGCTGCTGCAAGTCAGGAGATAGCTGCAGGTGTTGAGCCGGAAGAGACAGAACCATTCATGAATTCAGACATGCAGCCGGAGAATATGGAAGAAATTAACACAGGTATTGAGGAAGTTGAAGAAGAGACAGAGAAGAAGCTTACAGGAGAGCTTGCCAAGATATTCAGAAAGTACAGGGATATGCCGGGACTTGAAGAACAACTTGTGGATTTGTTTAATTCTATAGATAAAGAGATGCATATAAATACTTCATCTGTAGGTAATATTCTTATATCTGGTAATTCAAGTTCAGATAAGACTGATCTTGCAAGAGCCATTATAAGGGCAATTAACACATTATATCCTGATAAGCCAAAGAAGATTGCCAAGACCTCAGGCGAGAGCATTAACCAGCGCGGAATTGCCAAGGCTATGGGAAGACTTAAGGGAACTGCACTTATTGTAGAGGGTGCAGGAACAATCCAGCCTAAGAGAATTAATGAGCTTCTTAACTGCCTTGAGCAGGATACTGACAGGATGATAGTTATATTTGAGGATTCAGATACAGACATGAATGTACTGATTAACTTTAATCCTGAATTAACACGCACATTTAACCACAGAATTATTCTTAAGCAGTATACAGTTAATGAGCTTGTCGAGATGGCAAAGAGATTTGCGCGGAAGAGACAGTATGAGGTTGATGATGATGCATTGCTTGAATTGTATCTTAAGATTGACAAACTCCATAATGTGAATGATAATATAAAACTTGATGATATCAAGGAAGTTATCAATCGCGCTATCGATAATTCTGAAAGAAGGGCATCAAGAAGATTCTTCGGTGGTCTTAAGAAGAAGAGAAGCGATAATGGTGATGTTATATTCTTGACAGAAGCAGATTTTAAAGACAGATAATTTTATGCACAAATGTACTCACACAGGGAGGTAACTATGACTAACATCGATGAAATGTCAATTAATGCAATCAGAGTATTGTCAGCAGATGCAATCCAGAAGGCTAATTCAGGACATCCTGGACTTCCACTTGGAACTGCACCAACAGCCTATGAATTATGGACCAGACACATGAATTACAACCCAGCCAATCCTGAATGGGAGAACAGAGACAGATTTGTTCTTTCAGGTGGACATGGTTCAATGCTTCTTTACTCATTGTTCCATTTACTTGGAATTGGCAATCTTTCTTTAGATGATGTAAAGAATTTCAGACAGATGGGTTCTAAGACACCAGGACATCCAGAGTACAGACACACAGTTGGTGTTGAAGCTACAACAGGACCTCTTGGACAGGGAATGGCTATGGCAGTTGGTATGGCTATGGCTGAAGCACATCTTGCATCTGTATTTAATAAGGATGGATACAAGGTGGTTGACCATTACACATATGTACTTGGTGGAGACGGATGTATGATGGAAGGTATTTCATCAGAGTGCTTCTCACTTGCAGGAACATTAGGTCTTTCTAAGCTTATTGTATTCTATGATTCTAATAATATATCAATTGAGGGAAGCACAGATATTGCATTCACAGAAAATGTAATGAAGAGATTTGAAGCATTTGGTTTCCAGACAATTGAAGTTGCTGATGGCAATGATATTGAGGCTATTGGCAAGGCTATTGAGGAGGCTAAGGCTGATAAGGAAAGACCATCACTTATCAAGGTTGATACTATGATAGGCTATGGCTGTCCGGCAAAGCAGGGTAAGGCAAGCGCACACGGCGAGCCTCTGGGTGCTGATAATGTTGCAGCACTTAAGGAAAATCTTAACTGGCCATGCAAGGGTGATTTTGAAGTACCACAGGAAGTATATGACAATTATAAAGAAATCGCTGCAAGAATGGCTGCACCGGAAGAAGAATGGAATAAGCTGTTTGCAGAATATTGTGAGAAATTCCCTGAGATGAAGCAGCTTTGGGATAAATATTACAATGGATATGATATGTCCGATTTATTCAATTCTGAAGAATACCTTGCAAAGCCTGAGAAGGCAGAGGCAACAAGAAGCTCAAGCGGAACAATTCTTAATATGATTAAGAATGCAATGCCTAACCTTATTGGTGGCTCAGCAGATTTAGCACCATCTAATAAGACTAATATGAAGGATGCTGGTGATTTCTCTAAGGAGAATTATGCAGGCTCTAATCTTCACTTTGGTGTAAGAGAGCAGGCTATGGCAGCTATTGGCAACGGACTTGCACTTCATGGCGGATTAAGACCATTTGTTGCAACATTTTTCGTATTCAGTGATTACACTAAGCCAATGGCAAGGCTTACAGCACTTATGAAGCTGCCACTTGTATATATATTCACACATGACAGCATCGGAGTTGGAGAGGACGGACCTACACATGAGCCAGTTGAGCAGCTTGCAGCATTCCGTTCAATGCCGGGCTTCACAGTATTCAGACCATGTGACAGAACAGAGACAGCACTTGCATGGGAATATGCTATCGAATCTAAGGATGAGCCGACAGCATTAGTTCTTACAAGACAGAATCTTCCGCAGATGGCTGGTTCATCTAAGGAAGCACTTAAGGGCGCATATATTCTTGAGGATTCTGATAAGGAAACTCCTGATGGAATTATCATTGCAAGTGGTTCAGAAGTGAATTTAGCTGTATCTGCCAAGGCAGAGCTTAAGAATGCAGGAATTGATGTAAGAGTAGTAAGTATGCCATCTATGGATGTATTCGAGAAGCAGTCAGATGAATACAAGGAATCAGTTCTCCCTAAGAGTGTAAGAAAGAGAGTTGCTGTTGAGGCACTTTCAGACTTTGGCTGGTACAGATATGTAGGACTTGACGGAAAGGTTATCTGCATGGAAAGCTTCGGAGCTTCAGGCCCGGCTAACCAGTTATTTGAGCATTACGGATTCACTGTGGAGAATGTGGTTAATACGGTTAAGAGCCTGTTCTAGTACAGAAGAATTCGTTGTGCTGAGATTTAGGGGAAAATATATAATTAAAATTAAAACAGAGCTTCTGGTTGGTTAATTCAACTGGAAGCTCTGTTTATTATGGAATGAAAAGCAGCATTAGCAGTACAGCACTAATATTTCCTGAGTTTTGTAAAATGCGTCGAAAAAATCATGAATATTTGTTATACTGTATATAGCAATCATATGTGAATGAGGAGGTCGGGCAATGGGAGTATATCTGAATCCGGGAAATGAAGAATTTTATAATGCGGCAAAAAATTCTAAAATATATGTTGATAAAACGGAAATGCTGCGATTTACTAATTCAATATTGTCAGGTGAACATAGAAATATATGTGTTAGCCGCCCTCGTAGATTTGGAAAATCGATGGCTGCTAATATGCTTGTTGCGTATTATGGGAAAAATAAAGACTCCAGAGAATTGTTTAGTGACTTCAAAATAGCAAATGATGAAACATTTGAAAAGCATCTTAATAAATACAATGTGATTCATATTAATATGATTGATTTTCTTAGCAGAACGGATTCGATGGATGAATTGATAGATTATCTGCAGAAGAGATTATTGTGGGACATTAAGAAGGAATTTTCAGATGTAGACTGCTTTGACTGGAATGATCTTGTAGATGTTCTTGAAACTATATATAGTGAGAAGAAGCAATCATTTATTATTATAATAGACGAATGGGATAGTATATTCAGAAAATATCCGGATAGTGTAGAGG
>CAVKBP010000143.1:0-6451 GCA_963654395.1 Ruminococcus sp. CAG:382 | reverse complement strand
AATCTGACATTTGGCTCGCGATTCCTCCGGCACTTTGTGCCTGCGGAATGGAGAGTATTATGACTTTAGATTATTACAGGATATTTTACTATGTTGCAAAATATAAGAGCTTTTCAAAAGCTGCAAGGATGCTGGATAATAACCAGCCTAATATCACCCGCTGCATGAATATATTAGAAAGTGAGCTTGATTGTAAGCTGCTTAACCGCTCCCACAAGGGAATCACTCTTACCCCTGAAGGAAAGACACTATATTCACATGTATCTATCGCCATGAAGCAGCTTGAGGATGCCGAGAATGCCATTATTAAAAGCAAAAGCCTTTCCGGCGGCACAATAAGCATCGGCGTAAGTGAAATTGCATTAAGAATCTTTCTTCTTAAAAGGCTTGAAAAATTCATGGAGCTTTTCCCTGATGTCAAGATAAAGCTTACTAATCACTCCACCAACCAGGCAGTCAACGCGTTAAAAACCGGTCTGGTTGACTTTGCCGTCGTAACCACACCGGTTAATTTATCTAACGATATGAAAGCTGAAAGCTTATGTTCTTTCCATGATATTCTTATCACCGGACCGAAATACAGACAGCCGGATAACAAGCCAGTCCATCTTTCAGAGCTTTCGGATTTTCCATTTATAAGCCTTGCGGAAGGAACAGGAACTCATGACCATTATACTAAATTCTTCTACGATAATGACCTGCACCTTAATCTTGACATGGAAGCCTCTACCACTGACCAGGTTCTTGCAATGGTGCAGTCAAATCTGGGGATAGGCTTCTATCCTGAACAGCTTGCCGCAGAATATATAATGCGTGGTGAAATATTTCCGGTTAATCTGTATGAATCTGCCCCTGACAGAGATATAGTTCTCATACGGGAATCCAGACATTCCGAAAGCATCGCCGCCAAAAAACTTATCAGCTATCTGAAGCACCTAACCGACTAATATGTTAGTATATTACTTCATAATGTGTCAGTACATTTTTCATAATATGTCATTATATTGCTTCACAAATAGCTGATTCCATATATACACTACAATATACCTTGCAATATACATTACACTTTACAATATATGTTACACTTTGCAATATACATTACACATTATAATACTGTTATTTAAGCTTCGTCTGAATATCTATCAGACACTCTAAAAGTATCGGATTGAATGAGCCACATTCGCCATTAAGAATCATCTGCATGGCTTTTTCGTGTGAATATGCTTTCTTATATACGCGGTTGCTTGTAAGTGCATCATATACATCGGCAACTGACACAACCTGTGCTGATATAGGAATCTCTTCACCCTTAAGGCCATCCGGATATCCTTTTCCATCATATCTTTCATGATGTGAACGGCATATCTGCATCGCAACCTGAACAAGCTGCTCATTCTGGTACATGTCAAGCTCTTTAAGGATTCCTTCGCCTATAACAGTATGCTTCTTCATAATATCGAATTCTTCATCCGTCAGCTTTCCCGGCTTATTAAGTATCTCCTCCGGTACACCGATTTTACCGATATCGTGAAGTGCTGACGCTGTCACAATCAAAGACCTGTCATGCCATGTAAGATTGTAGCGGTCAGTCCTTCTTACAAGATTATCTAAAAGCAACTGCGTGAACTGATTAATATGAAGTACATGCAGTCCGCTCTCTCCATTTCTGAATTCAACGATATGACTTAATATACTAATCATCATCTGGCTGTTCTTTTCCTTCTCTTGTATGTTCTCTGTCACAAGAGCCATAAGCCGTCTCTGCTTCGCATAAAGCCTTACAACATTAGATATCCTTTTGCTTACAATTACCGAATCAAATGGTCTGCTTATATAATCTGCAACACCTAAATCATAAGCCTTTCTTATTGTTCTGGTATCATCCATTGCTGATATCATTATGATAGGGATATTTTTCATCCTGCTGTCCGAACGCATATGCTCCATAACTGCAAATCCGTCCATTTCCGGCATAACAATATCAAGAAGAACTACTGTAAATTCATACTCTCCTGATTTAAGAAGCTCTAACCCCTCTGGTCCATCTGAAGCTTCCTCAACATTATATTCATTCTCTAACATTGCCTTTAACAGCTCCCTGTTAGTCCTGCTGTCATCTATAATGAGAATATTCTGCTTTACAGCAGATGGTTTTTGTTTATCAGACAAACTAATCTCTGTATCAATATCCTGCTCTGTAATAACCTTATTCTTTCTGTTCTTGGCATAATACATAAGACGGTCTGCCCTGTCTACAGCATCCTCTACCGAACCATCTTCCGATATAACACCGCCAATGCTTACCGTCAGATGCATATCAGGATATCCCGGTATTCCTGTCGCATATATTCTTCTCTGTATCTTGCGCAGCTTCTCTTCAAGAACCTCTTCCCTGACCTCCGGCAGAATAAGTAAGAATTCATCTCCACCATAACGGATAAGCATATCAGACTTTCTTATGCACTGCCTTATAGCATCTGCAGTGGTTGTCAATGCCACATCTCCTGCGCCATGTCCATATGTATCATTACAGACCTTGAAATCATCAATATCAATAATGGCAACGCCTACACTTTTTCCGATATTCTTGACTTCCTCTTCAAAATATCTGCGGTTATACGCACCGGTAAGGACATCCTCATAAAGCTTGTGCTTGACATTTACAAGATTATCCACCAGCTTTCTTGAGCCCTCGTTATCAATAATGCAGTCATTATCCATCTTTTTGATAAGCTCCATTACATAGCCCTTGCCGTCAATCTCCAGATACCGTGATATCACCTGATATAATTCTGTATCAACATATTCAAGCTTAGTCTTTTCCTGCTTCGTCTCAGCAGCTATCCTTGATATGCAGTTTTCACATATGTGATTCTTGTTCCAGAATTCGTAGCATTCACATACATTTTCCTGGCACTCCTCATCAACCAGCCTGAAAGTGTCCGCATCAAGAAATCTGACGACATCAAATATCTTTTTAAAATACTTTACCTGTTCTTTAATTTCTTCCTTTGTCATTACATAATCTGATACCATATCTGTATCTCCCTTAACGCTAAAGTATATTAACTACTCAATAGCCTTAATCGCATTCACCGTTATGTTATACTGTTCTTCTACCTTTTTAATCATTTCATCAGTTCCTGCAAGTTCTCCTGCGCGTAATACTTCAGTAATTGCTGAGCTTACCTCGTAAAGATTATCAAAACCAAGATTTAAGCAGACTCCTTTAAGTGTATGTGCAGCCCTGAATGCCTCCTCGACATTTCTGGCTGCCAGAGCCTCTTTCAGGTTAGAAAAACTGTCATCATCCAGGAATTTCAGGGCAAATTTCTTAACAAGCGCCTCGCTTAAAAATCTGCCTAAAACATTCTGGTAATCTGCTCCCATTGTATCGTAGCATTCTTTAATTGTCATTATGCTGTACCTGCCTATATATTTTTATATTAATTCATTATAGCAATTCGTATAATGAGCTATAATAACACGATTAGTATAGTCTTGTCAAAAAAGCCGCACCATCAATTCTGGAATATCCTGTCCAGTGTTTTTGTAAATGTGTCTATATCAATCGGCTTTGCAATATGTCCATTCATCCCTGCTTCAAAGGATTTTTTCCTGTCCTCATCAAAAGCATTCGCTGTCATGGCTACAATCGGAATGTTGGCTTTCCGGTTGTTCTTTAATGTACGGATTTCTCTTGTAGCTGTATATCCATCCATCTTCGGCATCTGGATATCCATAAGAATCATGTCATACCTGTCTTCCGTTGCCTGATTCATGATGTCTACGGCTTCAATTCCATCCTCTGCTGTATCTACAATAATTCCTGCATCCTCCAGAATAAATGTGGCAATTTCCCGGTTCAGCGAATTGTCTTCCACCAGAAGAATCCTCTTTCCACTGTAATCACGGTCAGTCATCGTTGTTTTTTCTGATGCAGAAGTATCTTCTCTCTGCCTGCCCAGTGCAGTTCTAAGCTCCGATAAAAAGATTGGCTTTGAGATAAAATCTGTCACACCTGCATTCCTTGCTTCCTCTTCAAAGTCAGACCAGTCATAAGCAGTAAGCACAATGATTGGAATCTCATCACCTATAACCTTGCGTATCTGGCGCACTGTCTCAATACCATTCATGTCAGGCATCAGGTAATCTATAATGTAAGCCTTATACTCATCATTAAATTCCACAGCCTCTTTTGCGCGGATAATGGCTTCCTTGCCAGAGGTTGACCAGTCCGGACGCATATCAATGCTTCTTAACATTTTACTTACACTCTGGCAGGTATTAATGTCATCATCTACAACAAGCGCCCTTGCGCCCTTAAGCTCCCTGATTGGCTTAATCTCCTCTGCTTCCTCTGCCAGCTTAAAGTCCACCGTAACAACAAACTCTGAACCTTTTCCAAGCTCACTCTCTACAGTAATCGTTCCATTCATCATCTCAACAATATTCTTTGTTATAGACATGCCAAGACCTGTCCCCTGAATGCCGCTGACCGTAGATGTGCGCTCTCTTGCAAATACATCAAACACATGCTCTGAAAATTCCGGAGACATTCCCATACCATTATCCCGGATGCTGAATACATAAGTAACATATCCCTGCTTACTGCAAGGCTTCTCCATAATCCGTACCTCGATATTTCCTCCGCAGTCTGTATATTTGATGGCATTACCCACGATATTTAACAGAATCTGATTCAGCCTAAGCTTGTCTGTTATCACATTTTCATGAATTACATCAAGAGTATCTATGAAGAGATTCTGCTGTTTAGAATCCACCTGTCCCTGAATAATTGTACGCAGCTCATGCAGCACATCAGGAATATGGACAACATTTTCCTCAAGCTTCACAATTCCGCTTTCAATCCTGCTCATGTCAAGAATTTCATTAATAAGGCTTAACAAATGTGTACTTGAGGTATGGATTTTCTTAAGATAATCCTGTACCTGTTCCGGATGATCCATACGCGTCTGCGCCAATGCAGTAAAACCAATAATGGCATTCATAGGTGTCCGGATATCATGTGACATATTATTTAAAAATGTAGTTTTTGCACGGTTAGCCCGTCTTGCCAGCATTAATGCATCTCTCAACGCATTTTCCTGGCTTATCTGCTTCTCAACAATGTCATGCACATCTCGGAAGCCTAATACAAGATATATCTTTCCGTCATCCGATGTGAACTTAGCTGTATTAGCCTGCCAGTGCTGCCTGTCATTCCCTACAATACGGTCATAGCTGATGGAATGAATACCTGAATCCGGTGTTTCTGCCATCAGACTTTTTAATGTAGCATGCTCCTGACAATATTTCCTGTCCTCTTCCACAACAAAATTATTGATATATGTATGGATTGCTTCGTCAAAATTCTCCGATACTGCAGAACGATCCAATGCATTCTGAATCAGCAGGCTTCCGTCTGTCTTGAACACGCTCCATGTCTTTCTCTCACAATCAATCAGATATAGTGATTTATATTCACCACCAATGGCATTAATAACCTGTAGCTGTTTTTTCAATTCCTGCTGATATTGCTCCTGCAGCTTTCTTTGCTTTTTTTCATTTTCTACAATTTCATCCGTATTCTGAAAGCCGCCGACAATATAACTGATTCCCTCTGGCTTTATGAATTTAAACTGATAATAGTGGGAATCACCATTCTCCTGTACCAGATAGTTCCCCTTATATTCCCTGACTTCCTCTAATTTTCTCCTGATAGTATCCAGATTAAGGGCTTCTCCCATCATCTCCTGGTCTTTAGGATGCACACGGTTGGCAACATATTGATTCTTCACATCATCAAAGTCATAAACCGCATCTCTGCCCTTAGTAAATATATTCTTTACAACACCATCCACCTTAAGAGTCCTGATCTTTGCATGCTCTGCATCTATCAACAAAACATTTGCATATGAATCTGCCAGCGCATCAAAAATAGTAAACAGTTCCTCCCGTTCTTTCTCGTACTTACTGCGTTCCTGCACTTCTGTCAGATGTTCCTCCATCTTCTCCACCAGTTATCCTCCCTGTATTTTCCCAAATTTCATAATTTTCCAAGGATTAAAAAGTTAAAAAGCCCTTCACAGAATTAAAGCTGTGAAGGGCTGTCATCCTTGATAAATATGTAAATGTGTTCCTGACACACAGCTATTTACTAATTTAATAGATTATAACAAATATCTGGGAAAATGTCATCTCTTAATTAAATCAGAATCTGCTGATATTTATAGTGCATACATCTGCAGCATAGTCGGATAAGATGCTATTGCTCCGGGCTTCTGCACACTTATTGCACAATATCTGTTGGAAAAATCCATATACTGCACCAGCTTTTCTGGCGTTACATCACCCAGATTTCCGGCTGTCACTCCATCCGCCGCTAACTGATACAGAAACGAACCGATAAATGCATCTCCGGCTCCTGTTGTATCGACTGCCTTTACCC
>CAVKBP010000142.1:0-6505 GCA_963654395.1 Ruminococcus sp. CAG:382 | reverse complement strand
GGGGAATAGTGCTGGCTGTCAATGGAATCAGTAAGCATTCCGGCAGCAGTAACACTGCCACGAATAATGGTGAAACTACCGCCGAGACAGTGACAGAGGAAGAAACTACCACCAAAGTTCCGACGGTCGAGGTCGACCTTATGATGATTGGCGACATGCTTATGCACGAGGGTGTAACCAAGAGTGGTATTATGGATGATGGTTCATTAAATTATGATCATCTCTTTGCTAACATAGAAGATGACATCAGCGCCGCAGATGTTAAGATTGTCAATCAGGAGACTATCCTTGGTGGTTCTGAATTCACATATTCAGGCTATCCTACATTTAACTCTCCATGGGAGTTAGGTGATGCCGAGGTTAAGGCTGGATTTAATATTATCCTTCACGCCACTAACCATACTCTTGATAAGGGGCTTAAGGGCGTTGAGAACTGCCTCTATTTCTGGAAGAATTACCATCCTGAAACTACAGTCCTTGGTATCAATGAAACAGAGGAAGACTATGAGAATATCTATGTATATGAAAAGGAAGGCTTTAAAATCGCATTTCTTAACTATACATACGGAACTAACGGAATCCCTATTCCTGATTCCAAGCCATATATAGTAAATATGCTTGACAAGGATAAGATTACACAGGATGTTACTAAGGCTAAGCAGCTTGCAGACATGGTTATCGTGCTTCCTCACTGGGGAACTGAATATGTCTACACACCTGACAGCAATCAGGACTACTGGACACAGCTTTTCTTAAGCCTTGGAGTTGATGTTGTCATAGGAACACATCCTCATGTACTTGAGCCTGTAGAAGTTGTATCTGATGATAACGGACATGAGATGCTTGTATATTATTCACTTGGTAACTTCGTATCTAATCAGGATCAGAAGCCTCGTATGATTGGTGGAATGGCTAAGATGACTCTTGTTAAGGATGAGACAGGCTGTTATGTAAAGAGCTACAATCTTACACCGGTTATCACTCATAAGCTCTTTGGACAGAAAGCAATCACTACATATAAGATATGCGATTACTCAGAGTCCCTTGCGTCAGGCAATGCTATCCGCAGGGATTCAGGCTGTTCAGATTTCAGCCTTTCATACTGCCAGACGCTCATCAAGCAGATTCTTGGTGATAACTATGATGAAAGCACAGGTGAATTAAATGTTTCACTTCACCCTGATGGTCTTGTGAAAAGTACAGCTTCAACAACAGCCGAAAGCTCTTCTGCCAACTAAAAAGCATTTACAGTAATATTTTTAAATGTAAAGAGATATATTGATACTAAGTATTATACGAGGTATCGGTATGTCTCTTTTTTTCAATAAGAAAATGCGCATTATATTCATATACTGCTGTATCCTAATCATTCTCATCTGCGGTATAACAGCCTCACGATATAAAAAGCACGCTTCTGGAAATTCCGTCTCTTCCGGTGCAGAATCCAGTACATCTTCTGATAGAGCTAACCAATCTGGTGAATCTGGCAAATTAGACAATTCTGATAAATCCGACGAATCTAGCCAGTCTGCTAAATCTGACAATTCTGATAAATCTAGTTCTCCCACGCTGCCGCCCTACGATACAGCCAGTCAGGGAAAAGGAATTGGCGGCGGCGCAATTATTGGCAACTGCAGCGTAGGCAGCCGCAAGCTCCCTATATACTGCGTTGACCTTAGCAAAAAGACTAATCTTGATGCCTCTAAGAAATATGTTTCCATCTCATTTGACGCCGCATGGGGCGACGAGGATACGATTAAGATTCTTGATATCCTCGACAAATATAATATTAAAACCACATTTTTCATGACGGGAGGCTGGGTGGATAGCTACCCTGACAAGGTTCTTGAAATCTATAACCGCGGTCACGACCTCGGCAATCACAGCCAGAACCATAAGGAAATGAGCAAGCTTTCTGTAAATGAGCAGAAAGAAGAAATCATGTCTGTTGCTGATAAAATAAAAGAAATCACCGGATACACGAGCTTTCTTTTCCGCCCGCCATACGGTGATTACAATTCTACGCTTATAGATACAGTCTATAGCTGTAACTTCTATCCGATTGAGTGGGATGTGGATTCTCTTGACTGGAAAGACTATGGCACTGACAACATAATTAAAACTGTCACCTCTCACAAAGCCCTTAAGAATGGTTCTATAATTCTTATGCACAACGGCGCAAAATACACCGCCGAAGCGCTGGAAGCTGTAATAACCGGACTGCAGTCACAGGGCTACGAAATCATCCCTATATCGCAGCTTATCAATACAGAGAACTTCCATATGGACGGAACCGGATTACAGCTTCCTGACTAGTACAGCGTTTCATAAATCGCTGTACTAAACTTATGATTCGTTATTAAGAAGCCATTTCCAAGCAGGAACGACATCTATTTTAATGCCTTCACAATTAAGCGTATCCTCCTCGGCATTGGTTATCAATACACATCTTATGTCTGGGATATAATTGTTAAGTTTTACAAAAGCTCTGGTTTCCCTCTCCTTAGTATCGATATTATCAAGCACCTGCATACTTACCTGAATAGCAAGCTTCTCTGACGGAATATAAAAGTCGATTTCTACATTATCTTCAAAGTAATAAACATTATCACTGCCGTAGCGCCTGATTAACTCTATTGCAACAAGATTTTCAAGCTGTGCTGACCTGCAGTCAAGCAGCATAAGCTCTAAAAAACCTGTATCCATAAAGTAATATTTCGGAGAAGTTTCTTTAACCGCCAGCTTAGCCGCATAATTAGTCAGAGTAAACAGCATATATGAATCTATCATATATCCAACATAATTAACAACTGTCTGCTTTCCTAAAGAAATCCCTGTACTTTTTATTATATTAGTCAATCTGTTGATTGATACCGGCTTAGTTATTGATTCTGCAATCTTCTTTAATATAAGCTTGACAGCAAAATCATTGGTAATCTTATTTCTTGTGATTATATCCCCAATATATACCGTCTGATAAATGCTGCTAAGATAAGCCCTTTTATTCTTAATTGCCACCAGTTCAGGAAATGCCCCATAGGCTACATATTCATTATATTGTGCAATAACATCTGCCCGGTCTTTAGTGCTGATTACGCCGCTATAATTCTTATCTTTCCCTTTGACAGTCAGATATTCTGAAAAAGAATATGGATAAACATTCATTATTATAAATCTTCCACCAAGAGTAGAAGCTATTTCACTACTCAGCATTTTACTGTTGCTGCCTGTAATGTTGACTATATATTTCATATCAGCAATTCTGCGGACAAACTTTTCCCAGCCATCTACATTCTGAATCTCATCAAGAAATAAATATGGTTTATTATCTATACCAGCCATTTCCAGACCAATCTCTAATATGATATTCAGATCGTCCGCCGTCATTTCAAGAAGACGCTCATCTTCAAAATTTATATAGACAATCTGTGATAATGGTACGCCTTTCTCTTCAAGACATCTTATCTGCTGATACATCATATAAGATTTTCCAGTTCTTCTGATTCCAACAAAGCAATAATTCACATTGTCCTCTAACGGATAATCTCTTGTGCTTAACGGATTATTAAGATAATTTTCCTTCTGATCAACCATAATCTGTTTTAATGTGTCTCTGTTCATACATTGCACCTCACTTACACAAGACAATTATATATCATTTTTGTCTTGTATGCAAGACAACTATATATCTTTTCTGTCTTGTGCACATGACAGCTTTATATTACTTTTGTCTTACACATAAGACAACTTTATGTCATTTTTGTCTTGCGTACAAGACAAAATCATATATAAATTGTTCTATCCACAATGCAGCATGTAAACATTCAGAGCCAGACAAAATGCGACGCATTTTGGAGGCTGCTCTAAACAGTTATATTATTATATGATACACACACAATAATTAACCAAAAATTATTGAAAAGCTTTTCTCAAATACCTCTCCCACAGCAAGATGGTTACTATACTCCCTGTCCTTCAGCTCACCTGTAAAATCAACGGCATCAGTTCTGCCGTACCATGGCTCTATACATACAAATGGCACATTTTTCGCCTTGCATGACCACAGCCCAAATACAGGTGTGTCGAACTTAACAGTCACGAAAACCTTTCCATCCTTAACAAGGCTTACCTCTCCTGCCTGACCACCTTCAATTACAAGAGCATCCTTTTCAAAGCTGTCCTTCTCTATTGTATATTCGTGATTCACTAACGGAAGCTCATGCTCTTCCCTTTCCATCAGACCATCGCCCGATAACAGATGATATGTGATTCTGTCTGCGTCGAATCTCACCCTGCAGCCTGCCATGCTTGAATCATTCGCTGATGTCACGAAAGCCGGATGTCCTCCTATGCTGAAATGTATTATTTCCTTATCAGTATTAATCACTCTGTACACTTCCTTAAGCTCATTGCCAGTAAGGTAGTACTCCAGCTCCAATACGAAATCATATGGATACTTCTCCTTAGTATTCCCATCAGCCTCAAGCCTCATGACAAGTGAATTGTCTGTATGATTTACAAGCGTAAATTCCATATCCCTCGCAAAACCATGCTGCCCCATCTCATATACATTTCCATTACAAATGCATTTATTATCCTTATATTTACCAATGAGCGGGAACAGAACCGGCGCAACCCTCTTCCAGCCCTCAGGGTTGGCATTCCACATCCTGTGCGTATTGTCGACCTTACTAAACACATCCCTGATTTCGCAGCCCTTGGAAGCCACAGTAACCTTTAATATTTCATTCTCTAATATATACTCCGCCATAATAATCTCCATTCTTGTCTGCTTTTCAAGACATATCAAGTTTGTGCGCAAGCACAAATCTTGCGTGTGAAAAATCAGATATCAATCTGATTTTTCACACTAGCCTCCATTCTTGCCTGTACTATACTTTAATTTACCAGACCGGTCAAGGCTTCACATAACGCTTCCGGCGGCGCAGCCTTTAAGTGCAAAAAAAGAGCTGCGCACCGTACTCCAGTGCGACAGCCCCTTTTAATAAATATGCATTATGCGGATAACAGGAGTTGAACCTGCACGTCTGTTGACACTAGAACCTAAATCTAGCGCGTCTGCCAATTCCGCCATATCCGCGAACATGTGCTATAATACCATATTCTGGGGATGTCGTCAACCTTGAATCTACATTCTTTTGATGTATTATATCTTCCAATTATATTAAAAGAGATGCAACAAATTGTTTCAAATTGTTGCATCCCATGTTAATTATCTTTGCTTATTATATCGACACCAGCCTTGAATACTTTAGCATAATTTCTAATTTAATCCTAATCTTATTATAAATATATCTACAGATTCACCTTCAAGAAGACCTCATCCCTGTCATCCTGCTCAATTCCCAGATATCTCTTAGTGATTTCATATGATGAATGATTGTATATTTCCATAAGCATTGCCGGAGGAGTACCACATTTCCATGCATGATACCCAAAGGTTTTCCTTAAGGAATGACAGCTTATCCCATTCTCCATATTAAGCGCGTCCGCCACATGCGTAATAACCCTGAATGCCTGTGAACGCGACAGATGTGTCCCCTGTACTTTCCCTGCAAGTATGTAATCCTTGCCTGATACATTTGTAAGACTGTCCATATACATTTTAAATGCTTCTTTCAAATTATCATTTAACGCTATCCTTGTCTCTTTCCCTGTTTTCGCCTCGCAGATAACTATGTGCTTCACATACTGCTTCCTGTCAAAATCATACACATTTCCCCATTTTAACTGCAGAATGTCGCTGATTCGCAACGCTGTATTAAGCCCCATGCATATCAGCATGTAATTGCGCAGATTCACTTCCTTTTCCAGATAGTAGCCGCGAAATGCCGCCAGTTCGTCTGTGTTTCTGATTGGTTGAGATGTACCCATATTATTTACCTCCATGTTTTGCCGGGATGCAACAATTTGAAACAATTTGTTGCACAGTCATGGAGGACAAGGAGGCTTTGACATGTTAAAGCTAACAATCAAGCCCGGGGAATTTATCAATATCGGTGAAGATATCCGGGTAGTGTATTCAGGCGGAACAGAAGGGAATATCCATCTTCTTATCGACGCGCCTAAGGAACTAAATATTGTAAGAAGCAAGGTTCTTTCCAGACAGAAAAACGGTTCGGTCGACAGCGGTTCACAGTCTGCCCCAGCCTACTACGCAGAGCCTAGGCTTTCACAGGAGACAATTTCTAAGATTCGTCATCTTATTCAGGAAGACAAGAACACTCTTAATGGTAGTATTCAGGATTAGCATGGAATCCTGTTTATTATAAACACTAATCAAATAGTTATGTCAAATGCATTTCTATTTGACAATCTAATGGTATGGAAATGGAATTTCATCCATTAAAAATATTTATACACGGAGGTATATATTATGGTAGTACAACACAATATGGCAGCTATGAATGCCAACAGAATGCTTAGCGGGGTTTCATCTGCACAGTCAAAATCAACAGAAAAGTTATCTTCAGGTTACAGAATC
>CAVKBP010000141.1:0-6517 GCA_963654395.1 Ruminococcus sp. CAG:382 | reverse complement strand
GCTATTCAAAACACTACCCAAGGTACTACCCAAGCTATTCAAAATACTACCCAAGCTATTCAAAACACTACCCAAGGTACTACCCAAGCTATTCAAAATACTACCCAAGATACTACCCAAGTTTCTAAAATATCGCTTGTCGAAAAGGATAAAATGCTGTTGTTGCTGTTAATGGAAAATCCCAATATTACGCAGAGAGATATGGCTAAAAAATTGGGCTGGAAAACTAATATGGTAAAATATTATCTCAATAAGTTGAAGAAAAAAGGCATCATAAAGCGTGTTGGAACCAGTCAAAATGGATATTGGGAAGTAATTGCAGCGGTAACTGCACAGTAGACTACTAAATTCTTATATTTTTCTCCCCCCAAAATGTGCTATAATTGGGGGGAAAGATATAATGCTTGGGAGAAGCTATTATTAAAACCTGAAGCTTAAATCAACAGGCAATGATATTCTGGCAGAATGTGCTGTCAGGGACAGGATATGGGGAATCAATAGGAATAATTTACTTCACCTTTGCAGCGGCATTCTTTTGATTTACCTGTTGCATAGTGCTTCTTTTTTCTGCCTCTTTTTTCTGCTTTAATTCCTGCTCCTTTTGCATATCCTCCTTATACTGAGTTCTGATCTGTTTCTTTTTCTGTGGATCAAGCTGCCTGATTGTTTTTACCTCATTTTCAGAAAGATTCTGTACTGTGCTTTCAAGTTTATTAACTATTCTGCAAAGATAAGTGTTAAGTTTATTAACTCTCTTATCCATGCTTTCATGTGCCTGACCGGTAGGAGAATTTGAAACTCGTCTCTGCTGTGAATTAATTAACGATTCCAAGTCATTGACTTTAATGTTTACCTCTAAATACTGGGTAGTGTACACTTTATCCATCCCTAAAAGGATTGTCTGTAATTCTTTTGCTTCTTTAAGGCGCTTGCGTCCGGTTGAGTTGGG
This sequence comes from Ruminococcus sp. CAG:382, assembly GCA_963654395.1. Taxonomy (GTDB): domain Bacteria; phylum Bacillota; class Clostridia; order Lachnospirales; family Lachnospiraceae; genus Lachnospira. The sequence goes on along the minus strand of CAVKBP010000141.1, from coordinate 5,568 downwards.
CAGCATATACCAGAAGCTTTTATTTTCCGCATAACTGATATATTCATTCACTTCAGTAAGTGCAGCTTGAATGCAGGAATTATTTTTAATTGATACCGAGTTACCATTAATGGCTATATTGTTGCTTAATATATCCAGACTTAGTCTCATTTTCTTATAATTGTCCGTACCGTCAGAACCTGTCTCTAACATCCTGCCATTATGAGTGGAAAATGCATAGACATAACGACTTAAATTTTCCCTGACATGTGCAGTTTTTGCCGTATATTCATTTAATTCCTTTTTGAAATCGCAGGTGGATTTTTCAAGGTCTTTCTTGTAATTGTTATCAATCTTTTTTTTCCTCTCTGATAACAGATCAAGACATTTGTCCATTCTGGCACATTCATTACTTAACTCTGTAGCAGATACAAGGTCGGTTTTTGCTTTCTTACTGTTGTAAGTATTGCTTCTGGATTTATAGTATGCTGAAAGGAATGAATCAGCTTTATCTAATTGATCATGTTCAATCAGATTAATAGCAAAATCGAGAAGCTTGGTTCTGGTGTCTGGATTAGTGATATTAGCTTTTAAAGCATTAAAATCCTTCTCAGTCTTTTCATCACTCTTAAGCATTGCGTCAGCTCTAAGGAAGTCTTCAACAAAATTACTGAAATCAATTGGCTTATTAGATTGCTTAGCCTTTTCAAATTTCTTGTTAAGACTTTCATAAGAAAGAATTTCTTTATTTAAACTATTGACCTTAGTGGCATTATTCACAGTGGCTTTCTTATCGAATTCCGCATTAATATTTAAAGTTTCTAGCTGGTCAATATCAATATAGTCTTCATCATTTATAACATTCTCATTGATGCTGTTCTTGTTAATAGAGTTGTTATCGTTAATGATGTTGTCATCGTTAATAGAGTCGTTATCGTTAATGATGTTGTCGTTGTTAATAGAGTTATTATCGTTAATGATGTTGTCGTTGTTAATAGAGCTATTATCGTTAATAATATTCTCGTCCATAATATTGTTCCTCGTCTTTCTTAGAATGTACTAAGTTGTTTTGTATGGATATATTATCACACCACTGTAGACAAAAGTAAGACAAATTATGATACTGAATCTGAAAATGTTAATTAAATGTACCCTTTAGTAGTATTTGATTTTATGGTAATATGAATGTAGAAAGGAATAACTTTTATCAAAGAAAATTATGATATAGAACATACACTGGACTTTGAAACTATATTAGATGATTTGGAAATTATATGTAAAAATAATGGGGGTAAATATGAGTTGAGTATTAAGTGTAATTAAAAAATTATTTTCATATTAATTAGAATGGAGAGATGTTTATATGACAACTGTAAGCACAAAGAGTGGTAGAATTATAAAAGTTGTATCTAGAGAAGAAGAAAAAAGTACATTGACAGAATCAGACAATGAAATGGATGAAAGAGCAGTTGAAGCTGTTAAGGCAGCAATAAGTAAAGCTAAGATTTGTAAGAAACCTATTGCTGGGTATGATAAAGAAAAAAAGCGGGCTTATGTAGAGTATGCAAATGGAGAAAGAAAGTATGCAGAATAAAAAACCAATGATTCTAGTATTAGCAGGACCAAATGGTTCGGGAAAAAGTACAATAACAACTTTTTTTGATAAAGTTGGTAAATATACTAATGCTGATGATGTTGTTGCGACTACAGGAATGAATAATATGGAAGCAGCTGTTTTTGTTGACAAGATGAGATATGAATCTATTGCCAAGAAAGAAGATTTTTCATTTGAAACAGTATTGTCATCTGAATATAAGTTAAACATTTTAAGAAAAGCAAAAGAAGAGGGATATTTTATAAAATGTGTATTTGTTTTGACAGTTGATCCACAAATTAATATTGCTAGAATAGAATCCCGAGTGGCAGCAGGTGGACATGATGTTGATAGCAGTAAAGTTATTGAAAGATATTATAGATCAATTAATAACATAAAAGAGTTGCTTAATATATGTGACATTGTGCATGTTTATGATAATACTAAAACACCAGAAAGAATTATTCGTAAGCATAAAGAAGAACTATCAATATATCCAAGTGAATATTGGAGTGAACAGGATATATTAGGATTGATGGAATAATGTTGTTGTTAAAAACATTAGGATAATGGGGAGAAATATCATATGTTGTTTAGAGAAAACTCCGGCTGCAGGATAAGCAGCCGGAAGATGGTAATTATAAGATGTACTGTTGTATGTTCGCGCATATTGCCCGGATATCCACTCTGGACTTGAAGTCGAACTGGAGAACTGTGCCGTTGGCGAATGTCATTATAAGCTCGTTGTCGATATCTAACACGCCGGCAGTATCTATGCCGAAATCAAGCCTTCTGTCTGACTATTCTGCTAGTCTGTATAACTAATGTCGGTATGAATGCCATCAGCACAATCAGCCCTATCTGGCTTAATGTAAGTGAGGCAGTCATAAACATTTCCTTCATGAATGGCACGAATAACACAATGGCAAGCAGTAGTACTCCTAATGCAAATGCGCCGACAGACCACATATTTGTATTAAGCTTGAGCTTAAATATTGATGACTCGCCGCGGCAGTTGAAGCCATGGAATAATCGTGCAAGTGTAAGTGTTGCAAATGCCATGGTACTTGCAGTCATTGGACTGACCTTGTCGCCTGCGAAAAATGCTATCTGTGTAGTTACAGCTATGAGGAATCCGTAGCCTGCAAGCTTAAGGATTACGGGCTTGGTAAGTATGCTTTCCTTAGGATTTCTAGGTGGTCTTTTTAACAGCAGCTTGTCAGCCGGTTCCATTCCGATAGCAAGTGCCGGAAGTGAATCTGTGAGCAGGTTGATGAATAACAGATGTACTGCTTCAAATGGTGTAGGAAGTGCCGCAAGTGAGCAGAACACGACTACCATAATAGCCGCCATATTACCTGAAAGCAGAAATAATATCGCATTCATGATATTACGGTACACATTACGTCCGTTAAGCACAGCCTTAATCATAGTTGCAAAGTTATCATCCTCAAGTATCATGGCAGCAGCGTCCTTTGAAACCTCCGTACCTGTGATACCCATGGCAACACCAATGTCCGATTTTTTCAATGCTGGTGCATCATTTACACCGTCACCTGTCATGGCAACAATCTTTCCTTTGTTCTGCCATGCATCTACGATTCTAATCTTATGTTCCGGAGAAACTCTCGCATATACTGACACATGCTCCAGAATCTCATCAAGCTCTGAATCAGATATTTCATCAAGCTCCTGACCTGTAAGAGCCATGTCGCCATCCTGAAATATGCCGATTTTCTTAGCAATAGCGGTGGCTGTAACCTTGTGGTCGCCGGTAATCATTATCGGCTTGATTCCGGCATCAATGGCATTCCTTACAGCTTCTGCCGATTCAACACGCGGCGGGTCAATAATCGCCGTCAGGCCGAGGAAGATGAAGTTGTTTTCATTGTCAAATGTCAGAATCTCCGACTGGTCTGATTCGCGGTATCCAAATGCGAGTACACGAAGTCCTTCCTCTGAAAAGCTCTGGTTCTGTTTCTCAATACATTTGATATCATCCTCTGTGATGCTGCGGATTCCAGTCTGTGTATATATTCCTGTAGTCCTGTCAAGCAGCATATCGACAGCGCCCTTGGTGAGCACAAGACATTTATTATCTATGACATACTGTGTGCTCATAAGCTTTCTGTCTGAATCAAATGGAAGCTCTGACAATCTTGGGATTTCCGCCCTGACAGCTTCCTCTGTGCGCTGTTCACTCAAGAAGCCATTCTTTTTGGCAAGCTCTAAAAGACATGTTTCTGTCGGATCACCGATATCCTTGCCACTGCTTATAGTTGCATCCGTATTTAAAATGCAGTTATATAACAGGAGCTTATCAGCCTCGGCAGACATATCAAGTCCGTCAGGCGAAACACATTTATTCATAGTGTAGACATGTTCTACGGTCATCTTGTTCTGGGTGAGTGTTCCTGTCTTATCTGAACACATGACAGACACACAGCCAAGACTTTCGACAGCCTTTAAATCCTTGATGATTGCATTATCGGCAGCCATCTTTCTTGTTCCCATTGCCTGAACGATTGTGACGATTGAGCCAAGTGCTTCCGGAATCGCCGCAACAGCGAGGGCAACTGCAAACATCATTGAATCAAGCACCGGATTACCCTGCCAGATTCTTAGTACAAATATTACAGCACTTATTACCATGATTATGATTGCAAGCTTTTTACTGAATTCGTCAAGACTGCGCTGGAGTGGTGTTTTCTTCTCCTGTGTTTCATTCATCAATGTAGCAATCTTACCCATCTCGGTATTCATGCCTGTTGAAGTAACTAATACATTAGCTCTTCCGTAAGTTACAAGGCTTCCAGAGAATACCATGTTAATCCTGTCGCCTAATGCGCATGCTTCGGGAATCTCAATGTCTTTTTTCTCAACATTTGCTGATTCACCAGTAAGGGAGCTTTCGTTGACCTGCAAAGAGAAGCTCTCAATAACTCTTCCGTCAGCAACTACCATGTCTCCGGCTTCCAACATAAGAAGGTCGCCCGGTACAACATTTCTTGAATCAATCTCCTGCTTAATTCCATCGCGGAATACCTTAGCCTTAGGAGAAGACAGGGCTTTCAGTGAATCTAAGGATTTCTCAGCCTTTACATACTGTACTGTTCCCAAGACTGCATTAAGGATAAGTACAACTACGATAACGATTGTGCTTTCAAGATTGCCTGAAAATATGGATATGGCGGCAGCTATCAGCAGTATGACTACTAATAAATCTGCAAACTGTTCAGCGAAAATCCGTAATGGACTTTTCCTGCCTTTTTCCTCCAGAACATTTTCACCATACTCTGAAAGCAATTGCTCAGCCTTGCTCTGGCTGTGACCGGTGCCGCCGTCATATGCTTCAAGCAGCTCTTTCTTACTTTGTCTGTAAACCTCTTTCATATTAAACCTCCATTCTTGCTTTTCAATGATTCTCAGGTTTGTGCGCAGGCACAAATCATGCTATGCTCCTTTCTTGCTATAGGGGTAATTATTCAGAGCTTAGCGTACAAATGTATCGAATTTCGCAATCTGATTTTTGAAGATTGGCTCGGCTCTGAATGGCTGCATACAGGGGTTATACGTTCGTAGCTCACATGCCAGAACTTTGTTCTGGCATTGTCGCGGTGCTCCTCGAATATCCCCAAGTACTTCACAGCTCATGCAAGCATGGCTGTGAAGTGCTTGGGAATATTCTCATCGCTACTCACGCAAAAAAAAGACTTCTTGTGCACAATTAAGTACACAAAAAGTCTTGTTCAACATAAAGTCACTTAATATCCGGTCTGAAAAGACGTCCTGACGAATACTAAGACATGCGCCGCTGGCACATGCAACTACTCCCTCTTTGCTTATATTGGTATGATAGCTGATACATGGGGCAGTGTCAACCTGAAATTTCATAATCTGTTATTTAGCATATGAAGCATTTTGGAGGTTGGCTCTGAACCAATGTCATTTAGTTAATGTTAGCCAACGAGAGGATTAACTCTGTAAATTGAGGA
>CAVKBP010000140.1:0-6524 GCA_963654395.1 Ruminococcus sp. CAG:382 | reverse complement strand
CTTTCAAGCTGCTTCTTGGCTGCTCCACTCTTAATGATTTCTCTTGCCTTCTCGATACCCTCTTTCATTGTGATACCATCTGAAGCAAGATATATAGCTGCTCCTGCATTAAGAAGTACAACATCTGTCTTAGGACCTTCTGCTCCATCAAGAATGTCTCTTGCAATCTGTGCATTAACTGCCGGCTCACCACCAACAAGGTCTTCTTTCTTACATCTTGTAAATCCGAAATCCTCAGGCTTGATTGTATATGTCTTAAACTCATCTCCCTTGAATTCACACACCTTGGTATCTGCACTTAATGATATCTCATCTATGCTGTCCATTCCATATATAGTCATGGCTCTCTTACAGCCTAAGTTATGTAATACATGTGCAAGCGGCTCAACAAGCGCTTCACTGTACACACCGAAAAGCTGCATAGAAGCTCCAGCCGGGTTAGCTAAAGGTCCGAGTACATTGAATAAAGTACGGATTCCGATTTCCTTTCTTACACTTCCAACAAATCTCATTGCAGGATGATACTTCTGTGCAAATAGGAAACATATATTAATATCCTTAAGAATCTGCGCCATTCTTGCTGGTGCAGCGTCAATCCTGACACCAAGCGCTTCCAAGCAGTCGGCAGTACCACATTTGCTTGAAGCTGCCCTGTTACCATGCTTTGCAACGGGGATTCCTGCTGCTGATACAACGATAGAAGCTAAGGTTGATATATTGATTGAATTAGAACCGTCGCCGCCTGTTCCAACGATTTCAAGAACATCCATATCGTTTAAGAACTTCTCACAATGTGCCCTTAAAACCTTGGCTGCTGCTGTTATCTCATCAATAGTCTCTCCCTTAGCTGCCAGAGCTGTAAGAAATGCTGCTTTCTGTGCATCAGTGGCTTCTCCTGTCATAATCTCTTCCATTACTTCATTCATCTGCTCTGCTGTTAAATTCTCCTTCTTAACAAGCTTAGCAATAGCTTCTTTAATCATTACTTTAGCCTCCTTATATGTACCTGTTCAGAGCCATGCAGAATTTCATGTTTCAGATGTGGAATGCCTGCATTCTCACATCTGATTCTGAAATTTTATCTGGCTCTGAACTATTATATTCAGTTTATTACTACAGCACCATACTGTCAATCCATAACAGCTTACAAAGATTGCCTGTCTCAAATACCTCATCGAAAAGGAACGACTCATAAAGCGCTTCCATATTATCCTCTGAATATTCCACCTGTCTTGAAAAGATATGTGCTGTAGCTATCCTGTCGTCAAAGGTGAATTTCTTATGCTTCTTATACCACACAAGCATGTCCATCTGACGAAGCATAAGATAATTGGTAACAAGCATTTTAGCTTTGCCAACCACATCATAGTCATATACAGACTTTGCAAAATATCTGAACACAAGATAGGTGATGAAATTCCTGTACTCATATTCTCTTCCAAGCATAGCTGTCATGAATTCATCCTCTAATTCCTGATAAGCTTCATTGTCAATATTATCATGGAAAAGCTCTGATATCTCTGCTAACATCTGCTCCCAGCGCGAATTAAGCACTTCCATATCCTCATATGAATACATAATGCTTCTTATGCATTCCTGAACATCAACATCATCAAATTCATCACTTTCAGACTCGTCATTCATCTCCATAAGGATATGCTCTACATCGCTTCTTCCAAATGCATTGATATATTCCTTAAGTCCGTCATAGTCATCATCATTAATATATTCCTGCATTGCTGCGCAATATTTCAATATAACAACAAGCTTTTCATTAACAGACATCTCCGGCATGTCAAGAAGCCTGAATATCTCATCCCTTGCTTTGAATATCTTTACTGCAAATGTGCTGTCAAATTCATCATCCTCTGAATATTCCTCATCACATGACTTCAATACAGTTGTAAATGGCTTATTCTCTGAAAAAATAATCCTTTCCGCTTCCTCACAGGCAAGTCCTATTCCGCTTTCCTTTATTTCCCCATAGTATTCTGAAAATCTTGGAAACTGGTCACACACAACTGACAGATGCTCTGCTCCAAGCTCTTTATGAATCGTACACAATCCGCACTCATCTAAAAGTCCGCAATGTCCGTCTATAAGCTTAAAGCAGTCAGAACCGTCCTCACTTTTAGTAATTGCAGCTCTTATCCTGTCTCCTGACTCACCCTCAAGGCTCATATAATAATTATAAGTGTCATCATCTATATCTATCTCCCAGCCGCCAACGCAGCAGTTATCCTTACACTCTGACATTATGCAGTGGAACTGGTCATAATAGAATGGAACTCTGAGTTTCATAACAATCCTCCATCTTGCCTGCTTTTCAAGGCAGCTCAGATTTGAGCGCAAGCACAATTCTCTTTAGTCAGTAACTATATCAGCAACCTGATATCTTATAACCTTATCTACATCAGACAGCTTAACCTCTACCTGATGCCCTATTTTACCTGCGCTGAACATTATAGTCTCAAATTCAGTGGCTGTCTTATGGAATGTTGTCGGAAAGAACTTCTTCATCCCTATAGGCGAACAGCCGCCATGCACATATCCGGTAAGCGGGAGTAATTCCTTTGACTTAATCATCTCTATTGATTTCTCACCGACAGCCTTAGCTGCTTTCTTTAAATCAAGCTCCTTATTCACAGGAACAACGAATACATAATTTTTTCCGGTCTTACCAACTGTGACAAGTGTCTTGAATGCCTGTGCCGGATTCTCCTTAAGAACCGCAGCTATCTCATCACCGCTTAATCCTTCTGCCTCTGGACACACATGTGTCTTATAAGGCACCTTTTTCTGGTCAAGCACTCTGCATACATTAGTCTTATCATCTGATTTTCCCATAATAATCACCCATTCCTGCCTGCTTTTCACACTAATCTCCCATTCCGCAGGCAATCCTATATCTGTCTCATTCTTTCAAGCCTGTCATGAAGTCTTCTTATATGCTCCATCTCAGCCGGACTCTCCATCCGTCTATCCGAATAGTAGTATTCCACACTGCCTTTTTTACCATTATCAGTACCGGTAAGCATCCCATTTTTAATAACGGTATTCTTAAGGTTATTAGCTACCCCTGTATTACCATCAACCATCTCTAAATCCTCCGGAAAAAGCTTCGCAAATGAATCCTTGAAATAGTTAAAATGTGTACACCCAAGCACAAGCTCTGAATAATCATCAAGCTTATATGGTGCAAATTCACTCTTGAGATAGTCAAACACCTCTTCCGAATCAAAATCATCATCCTGTGCGAATCGTACAAGTCCCGGCAGTGCCACCACATCAACTACATGCTTATTGTCATACCTGTCTATAAGTCTCTTTAGCTTCTCACCGCTTGCTGTCACAGGAGTTGATACTACCATAACTCTCCTGCCAGGTTCATGAGTGTGCTCAACAGCCGGCTTTACAGCAGGCTCAATACCTATAATCGGCAGCTTATATTTCTCGCGCAGATATGTTATGGCTGCACTTGTCGCCGTATTGCACGCAAGCACGATTGCCTGACATCCCTTATCCACAAGAAATCCGACAGCATGGTCAACCAGCCGTCTCACCTCTCCCCTGTTTTTCTCTCCATATGGAACATTATCCACATCAGCATAAAATATGTAATCGGCTTCCGGCAGTGTAAGCATTGCCTGATGAAGCACTGACAGACCACCAATACCCGAATCAAATATTCCTATCTTCATATTGCTGCAATCCTCTATATCCTAATCGTTATACACCTTACAATATACAATCATCTTATCCTTTAATATCTTAACCCGGCTCAGTCTCAGCTCTCCGGCAAGTATCTTATCTGCAAATTCTGTAATAAAAAGATACTTCTCTAACAATACCTTAAGCTGCTTATTACCTGATCTTCTTACAGCCGACACAAGCCATATCACTACAAAGCCTGCTGCCCATGCCCATACCGGAACATACCTCATAATCACAGAGGCATATTCTCCGGCAAGCATAAATCCTACAGCACATAATATAACCATATCTACAACAGCCCATATATAAGCCTTTACCCAGCCGACAGCTCCGAGCACCTTAAGCCTGTTAGTTATTTTCCTGTAATTCTCTGATTCCTCTGCGGTTATTGACAACTCAATTATCTCCATACACTAATCATACCTTTCTTTGCATTAGGTTTTATTATAAGCCCTCCTGTAAAAGTATTCAAGCTACTTCACTCTGAACAATTACAAAAACTTTCCCTGCATACGGTAATGCAATCTTACCATATACAGGGAAAGCCTCTATGCCGGTTCTTCCGGACAACCCAGTTAATAGTCACTTAAAACCTCTTCTACATGCTTAATAGAAATCTCTAAGAAATTAGATATCTCATAATCTGGGACACCGTTATCATGAAGTATGAATATAAGTTCCTCAATACTTGTCCCCTTACGACGTTCCATCATAATAAAATGTTTTACCTGTGCCTCGTCCATACCACACCTCACATGCTATTAGATTATTCCGTATCGAAACTTTTTAGTATTATATCAGAATAAATTCTTATCCGTCAATACAGCAGTACCAACTTACTGCCAATTATCACCGACTATTTTCTGCAGCATGTGTACTCTGTTGAATGGGAATGAGAAGTAATATCCGTCAACGAAATCTGTAGTCTTTGCAATTATTTCCTTAGCAATCCGGACTCCTGTTTCTTCGCCCTCTTCCTTCGTCATGTCCGCTCTGTATCTTGATAGAATCTCGTCAGTAACATTAATACCTGTCATCTCATTTTTCATAAATGCTGCATTGCGCAGGCTGACGAATGGCATTATTCCGCAGAGAAGCCTTGCCCCTGTCTCTTCCTTTATCTGACGCAGTCTTTCAATATCTTCATCAGAAAATACAGGCTGTGTCATAAAAAATGTAGCACCTGCTTCCATTTTTTTCTTGACACGCGCAAGCTCAACCTTAAAATTAGCCCTGCCCTGATTAATTGCACCACCATATACAACAGGCTTATCAGCAAACTGCTCCTGATTCATATCATTTATTATATTCATAAGTCCCACTGAATCAAAGTTAAACACGCTCTTTACCGATGCCCTTACAACTGAAGGAATAGGATCACCTGTAATTACAAGGAAGTTGTTAATATTGTTTATATGCGCGCCTAAAAGCTGTGAACGCATGGCAATCGCATTCTTGTCACGGCAGCATATATGCGGCATAACACACATTCCTGTCTCTCTTGAAACCTTTTCTGCCATAAGAATCGAATCAGCTCTTGTTCTTCCAGATGGCGAATCCGGAAATGTAATAACATCAACATTTCTGGATTTCAGATAAAATGCTGCATCCATAAGCTTATCATCATCAGCTCCTATAGGAGGTGCAAGTTCCACAGCAATCAGTTTTCTGTCTCCTTTTACTTTATAAAAGGCTTCATTGATTGTATTGTCTACTTTTTGAAACTTATCAATATCTGTTATTTTCTTAATATGTGGCACTGTGCTTATTTCATCAGCCATTTTTCTTATATATTCAGGTGTAGTACCACAGCATCCGCCGACAATATCTGCTCCCAGTTCTGCAATCTCCTTCATAATCTCTGAAAAATATTCAGCATTATTATCCGCAAATACCATTCTTCCACTTACTATCTGTGGATATCCTGCATTAGGAAACACCGTAAAATACTTATCCGTTTTCCTGACAAGATTATGAATCAGTTTTTTCATATGTCCCGGTCCGACACCACAGTTAAAACCACATGCATCTATGTACTGATTATTTCCAGCCTCTTCTATAAGCTTTCTGGCACTAAGTCCTGCTGTACTATATCCATACTGGTTGACAACAAACTGGGTAATGACAAAACAGTCCTTCCCGATTATCTCTATGGCATCCTCTATATCCGTAAGCTCTGCAAATGTCTCAAATACAAATATATCTATTCCAAGCTGCCTGAAGGTCTTACATATATCAGCATATTCCTTTTTAAGCTCAGCTTTCTCAAGCATATTACTGCCTGATACCGGTCCAATGTCAGCAGCAATAAGCACATCTGTCCCCTTTACAGCTTCCTTTGCTATGGCAACGGCATTAGTAATATTCTCCCTGACAGCCTCAAAATCCTGTCCAAGACTTACCGTATTACTTGCAAATGTGTTGGTTCTTATTATCCTCGCACCAGCATCAATATATGCCTTATGAATTGCAAGCACCTTCTCCGGTGCCAGTGTATTAGCCAGCTCCGGCAGGCTGTTTGTATCATTCAGCCTGGCGTAATATGTTCCAAATGCTCCATCTGCTATCAATCTTTCTTTAAGGAGCTTCTCTTCCAATACTCCCGCTGTATCAGCATATTTCATATCCAGCAATCCTCTTTTCATTATTGTCCTGGTGTGAAAAATCAAAGATTTTTCACACACAAGATTTGTGCTTGCGCACAAGCTTGAGATGTCTTAAAAAGCAGGCAAGAATGGAGAATTAGTGTCGCAGAGCCAAATCTGACATTTGGCTTGCGATTCCTCCGGCACTTTGTGCCTGCGGAATGG
>CAVKBP010000139.1:0-6545 GCA_963654395.1 Ruminococcus sp. CAG:382 | reverse complement strand
TGTCAATAACTGATGGATTTTCCAGATGATGATTGTTTGGCATCTCTGTGAGCAGATATTTCAGATACTCATATACAAACAGCGGGAACGCTATTGTGAACAGCTTAATCATATGCTATCATAATGAAAATTTGCAAAGCGAGGTTTATTTATGTGGGAAAAATTTAAAGCTTTTCTGAAACGCAAGGATGTTGAGGTTTCGGTTAAAAGGTATGGAATTGATGCACTTGGCGCGATGGCACAGGGATTGTTCTGTTCGCTGCTTATAGGAACTATTCTTAATACACTGGGAACACAGTTACATATTGGGTTTCTTACTAATACCGTTGCAACAGTGAGTGGTGTGAACTATACGGTTGGAGGGCTTGCGTCAGCAATGAGTGGGCCGGCAATGGCAGTGGCTATAGGCTATGCGCTGAAATGCCCTCCGCTTGTGCTGTTTTCGCTTATAACAGTCGGATTTGCTTCTAATGCACTTGGTGGAGCTGGTGGTCCGCTTGCTGTATATTTCGTTGCAATTATTGCAGCAGAAACAGGTAAAATGATTTCTAAGGAAACTAAGATTGACATTCTTGTTACACCTCTTGTAACTATAGGTGTCGGAACAGGTGTTGCAGCGCTTATCGCTCCGGCTTTAGGCAAAGCGGCAATGAAGATAGGGGAGCTGATTATGCTTGCAACTAATCTGCAGCCTTTCCTCATGGGAATTGCAGTATCAGTTCTTGTGGGAATTGCGTTGACACTGCCTATATCGTCTGCGGCAATATGCGCAGCATTTTCACTAACAGGACTTGCAGGCGGTGCAGCGGTGGCTGGCTGCTGTGCGCAGATGGTAGGCTTTGCGGTTATGTCTTTCAAGGAAAACCGATGGGGTGGACTTGTTTCTCAGGGAATTGGTACATCCATGCTTCAGATGGGAAATATTATTAAGAATCCAAGAATATGGATTGCACCTATAGTTACATCTGCGATTACAGGGCCTATGGCAACATGCCTGTTTAAGCTGCAGATGAATGGCACTCCGGTATCGTCTGGTATGGGTACATGCGGATTTGTTGGACAGATTGGAATATATTCCGGCTGGGTGTCAGATATTGATAACGGAACGAAGACAGCAATTACAGGCTTTGACTGGGCAGGAATGATACTTATATCATTTGTCCTTCCAGCAGTGCTTTGCCCACTTATCAATATGCTTCTAAAGAAGCTTGGCTGGGTTAAGGATGGAGATATGAAGCTTTCTTAAGTGAAGAATATTGTGATATAATGGATGTAGCTATTTTACGGGTTATGAAATTGTGGAGGTAGTGTGAAAATTAAATATTTTTCACACGCAGGATTTGTGCTTGCGCACAAACTTGAGATGCCTTGAAAAGCAGGCAAGAAAAAAGGAGAATGATTATGTTAAGAATTATAGCTGACAGCACATGTGATATATCGAAGGAAGACGCTAAGAGAATGGGAATTACGATTGTTCCTATATCTGTGAGATTTGGAGAGGAAGAATTTCTAGACGGAGTAGACATCACACATGAAGAATTTTATAAGAGACTGGCAGAATGTGACGAGCTGCCGTGTACATCACAGCCAGCACCAGATACCTTCCGGGAAATATTTGAGGAAGCGGTAAATGCCGGGGATGATGTACTTGGAATATTCATATCATCTGAATTATCCGGAACCTGCCAGAGTGCATGTATCGCGGCTTCTGAAATAGAAGAAAAATCAGGGAAAAAGCTGTATATGATTGATTCAAGAAGTGCTTCAATAGGAACTGCTCTTCTTATAAGAGAAGCGGTTAAACTAAGAGATGCTTGTGTAAATGTATCTGATATAGCCTACAAATGTGCTGATATGTCTAAGTATATCAAGCTTACTGCTGTGGTTGGATCACTGAAATATCTGAAAAAAGGTGGCAGACTATCGGGGGCTGCCGCATTTGCAGGCGCTATGCTTCACATAACACCGGTTGTAGGTATCGAGGATGGAAAAGTTGTTGTGATAGGAAAAGCAAGAGGAAAAAAGGCAGCCGAAAAGCTTATACATGAAAAGCTGGTTAAAGACGGATTAAGTCTTAGCAGGGATTTCATGTTCGGTCATATCAACTGCCATGAAGCTTTAGAAACATTTATTAATAAGAGCCTCACCTGCATATCAGATGTCAATGGAAATGTAGGTGTAAGCTCTATAGGCTGTTCTGTAGGAACTCATGTGGGTCCGGGAACATATGGAATTGCTTATGTAGAAGCTGCCGAATCAGGAATGAACCGCGAAAGCGCAGTAAAGACAGCCTGATTATTATAGCGTCTCTGCTCTGATGGAACAAATCTGTCAGAGTTAACAAGCTCATTAAATTCCTTATATCGAACATACATGTAGTCCATTGTTTCACCCTCCTGCAGGGTAACATGGACTACATTTTCTATTAAATTAAGGTAACTGTGATATATGGCATGCTTCGGTTTGTCCACATAGCTATACAATGGAATAAGCATATCTGTTGTAGTCTGGATGCCAGTTTCTTCATATAATTCGCGGACTGCGCCCTCAGCGGCGGTTTCTCCCTTAAGAATAGAGCCGCCTGTGACCTCCCATTTGAGAGGATATGTTTTGTTGCGGGAACGCTGAGTAGTAAGAACCATGCCATCCTTAGTCATTGTATATACACTGACAATGACATGATACACGCCATCCGGCAGGGATTTAGCCTGACTTCTTTTTAAATCAAAGCCTAAAAGCTTTTCGTTCTCGTCATAGGCATCCCACAGTTCTTCATCAACTATCTCGACAAAGCTGTCATAATACTGTTCTTCAAAATATATCATTTCTTCAATCTGCTGGATTGTATAAGATATATTTTCAGGTGCAATAATCCAGACAGTTTCAGAATCATCGCGGCGTCTTGCAACAGCAATAAGCTCACCAATATATTCGTCAACAGCTACATCAACGCCTAACAGATAAACCCTCTGCCTGTCCAGCTCAGAAAATCCGGCTGTTCTTTCGACATCTACATAGCCGCAGTTAATAGGATAGACCACCGAGGGGTTATCATCATCAGTGCTTCCTAAGGGGTGGTCAATCTTCACAGTTACAGTTTCTTCTCTCATCTATTTCTCCTTGTCAAATGTTAATAGGTTTATATCTGTTATTGTGTGGTTTAGTTTTCATTCATTTTGTCTGTGTCTGGCATATGTGTTTGAACGATTCGTTAGAATTGCGTTAATTTATCAGATATTGCTTTAGGCTCATATGTTTAAGTACATTCGCCAGATGAACACTTTCACTGTGACTGTCCGTCTGTGGCAGACTCTCTCATGATTGTTACGCTTAGTGGGAGTAAATGCCGCTATATATTTAAGAGCGGTGCAGTAAAGCACGTTCAAGCTAAGCGCGTTTGATTTACCATACACAATACCAAATATGAATATACACCAATTAGAACAAAGGTGCAACCAGTCTTAATATGCATTGTCCGATGCCTAAGATTCTAGGCTTATCAATGTACTTGGCAGTTACCTCCTCACTTCTTTTGAAAATGTCGAAGAAATCATCAAGCACATCGGCAGCAGTTTCTGCGCCATATACATACACTGCATTTTCAAAATGCAGATACAGACTTCTGAAATCCATGTTAATAGTACCGACTATAGATACTTCACCATCACTTACCCACTGCTTTGCATGGATGAAGCCGGGGGTGTATTCGAATATTCTTACACCATATTTTACAAGGTCGGCATAATAAGACCTTGTGAGGCTGTAGGTAAGCTTCTTATCAGGAATACCCGGTGTTACAATCCGCACATCAACCCCGCGCATGGCAGCCATTGCAAGCTCCCTTGACATCTCTTCTGTGATAAGAAGATACGGTGTTGTGATATACAGGTAATGCTTTGCGCTCTTGATAATATTAAGATATACATTTTCAGCAACCCTGTTATTATTGAGCGGACTGTCGCCGTATGGAACAACATACTGGCTGTTGTCGGCAGCTTTAAAGCCGTAATCTGATGCTTTGATATATTTAATATAATCGTCCTGTGGCTCATCTGTTTTCTTGATTGAATTCCACATAGACAGGAAAAGCATGGTCAGAGTTTTAACGGCATCTCCGGTCAGCTTAAGTCCGGTATCCTTCCATTCTCCATAAGGGTGCGTGATATTAAAGTACTCATCAGCAAGATTATATCCACCTGTGAACCCGACCTTGCCATCAATTACAGTTATCTTCCTGTGGTCGCGGTTATTCATGAACATATTGAAGGCAAGCCTGATAGGATTAAATACGCGGCAGTCAATGCCATTAGCACGCATTTCCTTAATGAAATCCTTGTTAAGAAAGAAAATGCTTCCCACATCGTCATAGAACAGGCGGACCTCAACACCAGCGGCAGCCTTTCTTATAAGAACATCCTTAATTCTGTCAAAGCTGGAAGCCTCTTCAATGGCGTGATACTCCATGAATATGAACTTTCTGGCTTTTTCAAGCTCAGCAAGCTGTGCTTCAAGCCCTTCCTCACCTATAGAATAGAACTCAATATCAGTGTTTTTATACACAGGATAACCCTCGTATTTACACAGGTAATGGAACTGGTTATATATATGGATATCTTTTTCCTTAACCTCATCAAGAATAGCGTCATTCTGGGAAAGAGAGTTCTTGTAGGATTCTTCTATAGAATTAAATCTTTTCTTAACAGCCTTGGTAACAATAGAACGGCCAAATAGCAGATAAATAAGTATACCAAGTATAGGAAATGCAAGAATTACAATTATCCATGGCATTTTCATGGCTGAATTGGCAGAGGTTCCATATATCTTAAGTGCAAGGATAATTGCTATAAATGTGCTTAATAATGAAATCCATGCGTAATCCCTGTAAAAATATAACAAAAGATAAGTCAGCCATGCGACCTGTATAAGTACGAAAATACCTGTGGTCAGAAGCCGTCCAAAGCTGTTTTTTACTGCGGTTTTCTTTTCGGTTCTCATGTGTCTGCGATTGCCCATAGTCATTTTCATCTCCTTACCGTAGTCTATTTCATAGCCTGATCTATTTCATAGCCTGGTCTATATAGTAACTGTTTATATTGCTTTTCCGGCAAATTGTGTCATATACAGCTCATAATATCTTCCCTTAGAAGTGAGCAGTGCTTCGTGATTACCAGTCTCGACAACTCTGCCGTTATCCATGACAACAATTATGTCTGCGTCCTGTATAGTAGACAGCCGGTGTGCAATAATAAGACTTGTTCTGTTCTTCATAAGCTTCGTCATTGCATCCTGAATTCTTTTCTCAGTCCGTGTATCAACACTTGAGGTTGCTTCATCAAGAATAAGTATCTTAGGACTTGCAACAAATGCTCTTGCAATCGAAAGTAACTGGCGCTGTCCCTGTGACAGATTCTGTCCGTCCTTGGAAAGCATTGAAGCATAACCATCAGGAAGATGCATAATCATGTTGTGACAGTTAGCCTTCTTTGCAGCAGCAATGATTTCAGTATCAGTTGCATCCTGATTGGAATATAAAAGATTATTCTTCACAGTATCGGCAAAAAGAACCGTATCCTGCAATACGATAGCAGTATTTTTCCTTAGATTCTCACAGTCGATATCCCTGATATTAACTCCATCAATAGTTATGCTGCCGCTATCAATATCATAAAATCTCATAAGAAGATTGACAACAGTAGTTTTGCCGCTTCCGGTGCTTCCAACAAGTGCAACCTTCTGTCCGGCTTTGACCTTAAGGTTAAAATCATACAATACCTGCTTGCCCGGAATATAAGAGAAATCAACATGGTTAAATTCAATATTTCCGGTAGAATTATCCATTGTAAGCTCGCCGGACTTGTCCTCTGATGGTTCATCAAGAACCGCAAATACTCTTTCAGCACCGGCAATTGCAGTCTGAATCTGCCCCCATATGTTGGCAAGCTCGTCAATAGGTCTTCCGAACTGTTTGGCATATACGATAAATGCTGATATTACACCGATAGATACATATCCTTTAATTGCAAAATATCCTCCGGCTCCGGCAATAATGACGAAACCAGTATTGTTAATGACATTCATAACAGGTCCCATAGAACCACCAAGAATCTCAGCCTTAATACCGACCTTAGTCAGCTCATCAGAGGTTCTGTTAAAATCACTGCACACGCCCTCCTGCCTGTCAAATGCAGTAACAGTCTTAATTCCGGTGACCATCTCCTCAACAGTTCCGTTAAGCTGCCCTAAAAGAACCTGCCGTCTGGAATAGAATTTCTTCATGGCTTTAGATAAATTCTTAGTTGCAATTATTGTAAGAATCACTGTTACACAGGAGCATAATGCAAGCTGCGGTGATAAAACAACCATCATAATGACAGTGCCTATAATGGTAAGAATACCGGAAAATAAAGAACTCATGGACTGTGATACAGTATTAGAGATATTCTCAACATCATTAGTCATACGGCTCATAATATCACCATGCGAATGCTGGTCTAGATACTTAACCGACATACCGACAATCTTATTAAAAAGATCCTGTCTCATAT
>CAVKBP010000138.1:0-6614 GCA_963654395.1 Ruminococcus sp. CAG:382 | reverse complement strand
GAAAAATCAAAGATTTTTCACACGCAAGATTTGTGCTTGCGCACAAACTTGAGATGTCTTGAAAAGTAGACAAGAATGGAGAGTGTTATGGACGAAAATCATTACAGCGAAAATGTCATTAATAAAAATACGATTAACGAAAATACTATCAACGAAAATACTATTAACAAAAATGTTATTAGCAAAGATACGATTAACACAAATGTTATTAACGAAGATGTTGCCGCGCCTGACAGTACATTAAAGATTAATGATGAGGTTGATAAATTAAATAAGCATCCTTATAGAGCACTTGACAAAGAATTCAGGAAGCATGACACATTTATACCTAGCGACATCTATTGCTTTGCGCAGAAGGTGTGTGAAACTCTTAAGAAAATTAAGGTTGAAACGGATAATGAGGAGGATAGGAACAGAGAGGATTATATAGCATTTAAGAAAAATCTTGCAAACTGTTCCGCTGGATTCAGAATCCAGCTTCTTGATATTGCAGCTAATCTGATTGAAAATAATTATATTGAAAAGGCTGATCCGATTCTTTCATTGTACTATATGACTACAGATGGCACTTACAAGGAACGGAAAAAATCTAACGACTACCTCGCAACGGCAAGGGAATTAAGCGCCGAATGTGTCAAAATGGAAAAATGTCTGGATATGTTAGCCGAAAAGAAAAAAACGATTGATTCTGACTACTCTGGCAGGAAAAAGAGCACGAATGTTTTACACTTTGGTGTTAAAGATATTAATAAAGGCAAAAAAGGTGCTAAGGCTGAATTCACTAATCCGAAATACTTTAAGCTTAGCGAGGCAAAAGCAAAATTCCGCGAAGCTAAAGCTTTAATGGAAATCTATGATAGAGATCTGCGTAAGGCTTTTGATTCTTTTGACCGCCATTATGGACGGATAAATCAGACAGGTAACAGACAAAATCCTCAGAATTATTACGGCAATATGAAAGAATATCTGGATTCACTGGGGCAGCATGTAACTGTTTCTAAGGGCAAAGTGAATGTTACGAACCTCATTTATCTTGATAATACTATATGTGCGGCTAATCAATATATAAGATATGCAGAAAGAAAGAGCTTCTGGTATAAGCTGCCGGGTTCAACAGGACGCAAGCGTTACAATGAAGCGAAGGCAATCAGCAAGGCACTTCAGAAAATATCTGACATATGTAGTAAGGATGAATATAAAAAGGCGAAGAGAGATGTTGAGCATTTAGAAAAATCAATTGACAAGGCGAATCAGAATCTGTCAAATTCTAAAGAATCTATATCCCACAGTGATATGGATAAGAGATATAACATGCTCAATAGCCAGCTATACATAAGAAGCAACAAGCTGGAGGCGGCAGTACAGTTACTCTCTGGAAAAGATAAGAAGGAAATCAAACAGATTGCTGCTGATAAGAAGAAGGTTATAACTGCACAGCACAAAAAATATATGCAGTTGTGATAGGGAAAAACCTGCTGATTAAGGAGCAATCAGGAATTGAGTTGGTGAAATTCCGGTGGAGAAGAATTAGAGACTAATTCGCGTGTCCACTGTTATGAGAATATTATAACAAGAAAAGACCTGCTGACATCATGGAAAGGGATGAGTCAGCAGGTCTTTTAGTACTGACTGGCAGAAATTAATTGACGAAATGATGAATCTAAAAGTGCCGTCAGTTGGTTAAGTTTGTCTTGTGAATTTATTTTCCAGCCTTACGAAGCTCGCGCTTGTGCTCAAGATTAGTAACGACTACGCAGCAGCTTGCATCACCAGTGATATTGACAACAGTTCGTCCCATATCAAAGATACGGTCAATTCCGGCAACGAGGGCGATACCATCTACAGGAAGTCCTACAGATGTAAGCACCATTGCGAGCATGACCATTCCTGCGCCTGGAACGCCTGCTGTACCGATAGAAGCAAGTGTTGCAGTAAGAATAATCGTAATCATCTGTGAAAATGTCAGATTAATTCCGTAGCATGAGGCAATGAAGATTGCACACACGCCCTGATAGATTGCAGTTCCATCCATGTTGATAGTTGCACCAAGAGGGAGTACGAAGGAAGTAATCTCTTTCTTAGCGCCGACCTTTTCTACGCATTCCATATTAATAGGAATAGTTCCTACAGAAGATGCACTTGAGAATGCAAACATAATTGCAGGAAGCATTTCTTTAAAGAATTTTACAGGGCTTGTTCCACCAAGCGTCTTTACAGAAGCAGAATATACAACTAAAGCATGCACTGCATAGACGATATATGCAGTAAGAAGTACCATTGCCAGTGAACCGATAATTGCTGAACCGTTGCTTGCAACAACAGGGCAAAGGAGGCAGAATACACCGATTGGTGACAGCTTAAGTATCAGCTCCATGCATTTCATAAATATGTCATTAAGCTTGTTGCAGGCTGCCACGATGCCTTGATTCTTATCATCTCCAAGAAGAATTATTGAAAAGCCTAACAGAATAGACATGACAATAACCTGAAGCATATTTGACTGGGAGATTGGTGCAAGGAAGTTAGATGGAAAAATATCTACTATAGTGTCCATGACTGACATTTTAGTTGAAGCTGAATAGGTCAGGTCAGTCGTAGCAACTACAGGGAAAAATCTTTTGAATATATTTCCGCCTATAAGTCCTAAGGTTATTGCAAATGCAGTGGTACACAGATAGTAGACAACTGTTTTCAGACCGATTGAACCAACCTTTTTGATATCCTTCATGGAGATGATTCCACACATGATTGAAAATAATACAATTGGTCCAACTATGAATTTAATCAGGTTCAGGAATATTGTACCAAATGGTTTGATATAAGTTTCTGCAAAAGCTGCCTGCTTCTGGATGAGCAGACCGGTAATAATTGCAAGTATTAACGCAATAAAAATCTGCGCTGCCAAGGGGAGTTTTTTCTTTTCTTTGCTCATAATTAAGTTCTCCATTCTAGTAATTTATATGCCTACAATTATAATATAAAATGTTCCTGCCTCAAATATGCACTGACTGAATTATCGAATGTATTTGAGAGGATTTACTTTATATTTTTAAGTGGAGGAACGCTTGACATTATACATGACAGGGATTAATGTAATTAAGTATGACTAAAAATCTGTAATTGCTCAGAACTATATGAAAAAATGAGCCTCGCAGAGGCGGTTTTGTAAATGAGGAGTTACTAAAAATTTAAAGTATAGGATGATAAGTGAGTTGACGAATATGACGAATATGAAGCATATTAAAGAAATGGGGCGCAGAATACTTAAAAAGACCTGCCTTATTGTGCTGGCAGCCGGGATTTTTGGCACATCTGCCGGAGTGCTTGGCGGATGCAGGGTACAGAAGGAGCAGACGAAGAGTGATAAGGAAATTGTCAAGGTTGGCATAGACAGCTTTGAACCATACAGCTATCTGGATATTAATGGAGAGTATGCGGGGATTGATATAGAGCTTGCTAAGAAAGCATTTGAAAAGCTGGGCTATGAACCGGAATTCCAGATTATTCCATGGGAAGACAAGAATAAATATCTTGAAGAGGGAACTATTGACTGTATCTGGAGCTGTTATTCAATGACTGACAGGGAAGATAAATATCAGTGGGCTGGTCCGTATCTTTACAGCCGTCAGGTCGTTGCAGTGCGCACAGACAGCGATATTTACACGCTTGATGACCTTAAAGGCAAGAGAATTGGCGTTCAGGCGACCACTAAGGCGGAGAATATATTTTTACATATTGTAGACTCGAAGCTTCCTGATGTAGGGCAGGTCAACAGCTTCTCTACGACAGAGGAAATATTTGCAGTGCTTAGAAAAGGATATGTGGATGCGATTTCCGGACATGAGGCACTGATTGGAAAGCTAACTAATGATGGCACTGGGGCTTACAGAATGTTAGAGGAAAGTCCGTATGTGTCAGAGATTGGAGTAGCATTTGCAAAGGGAACACATCAGGATATGGCAGAGAGCCTGACAAGAGCTTTGATAGAAATGAAGAATGATGGAATAGTAGGTGAGATTGTAGAGAAATACGGTCTTGATCCGGAAAAAACCGTATGGGGAGGACAGTCTGATGAAGAATAAAAAGATATACAAAGGCTTCAGTCTGCTTCTTTTCGGTACACTGCTGGTGATAGGCATATTTTTATTTACATTTTTCCAGACCAGTGACCGTAGAAATCTGCGGAGTACGCTTGATGAGACGATTTCATTTACTAAGCTGCGGATAAGCCGCTTCGACAAATATAAGACGAATGACAAGGTGAAGAGTCTCGTAAGGCTGCTGGATAAATCAACTGAGCTTAGCAGTAATCTTGGAGCAATGGATTCCTATAATGCAGATACTCTTGACAGATTTGCAAGTGAGCAGAGATTAAGCGGCGCTATGCTTCTGGATGAAAATATGCAGGTTGTTATGAAGACATCACAGGATAAGGAAAGCACAGAGCTTTGGAAAGACCTGATTCAGAGCAGTTATGTCAATGATATCGTGAAGTATCCGGAAAAGACTTATACGACGCGTGTTACGATTAATGGTGATACCTATGATTTTGCGGCAGTGGCGCGGAAGGATGCGGCGGGAATTCTTGTTACTTATCTGAAAAAAGATCCGGATAGTGCAGCATATGGCGACCTTGTGCTGGACACATTATTCGCGGATTTTCCTTTTGAGATGAATGGAGTTGTCGTTGTATGCAGGGATGGACAGGTCGTAAGCAGCAACAGGACTAAGCTGATTGGCAAGTCTGTTGAAGAATGCAGCCAGCTATACAGCGGAGGCTTTGGTTCAGCTTCCGACTCGGTAACAAGATTGAAATCTGACAAGGGTGTCTGGTATGGAAGGAAGGATGCAACAGAGAATTATACTATATATATGTTCTTCCCGTCATCTCAGGTTTTCATGAAGAGAAATATCGTATGCGGTATATATGTTCTTGTTGCAATCTTAATCTATCTTATCCAGATGTTAGGAAAGAGCAGGTCGGAAAAGGCTGTACTTGCAAGGGAACAGAAGCGTCTTAGAATTATCAATGCCATAGGACATGCATATTCTTCTATTACGCTGATAGATTTACGCGCACAGAGCGTTGAAATAGTTAAAGGTTTAAATAAAGAAGAGGTCGGAAACGGACACGATGGCATGAAGAAATCCGTACAGGAGGCTTATATAAACAGGCATATTGCAGAGCCATACCGCAAGGCATATCTTGACTATCTTGATATGGATACGGTTGTTGAAAGGCTTGCTGGAAAACCGTCTCTTTCGCTTACGGTACAGAAGGAGGATGGAAGCTGGATGCTTTCACTGATTGTTCCGCAGCGCTATGATAAAGCTGGAAATATTGATGCAGTGTTACTTGCTAACAGGGATGTAACGGCAGAGAAAAAGCATGAGATGGAGCAGGACGCAGCACTTAGAAATGCGCTGGCAGTTGCAGAGCATGCAAGCAAGGCTAAGACTGTTTTCTTGAACAATATGTCACATGATATCCGTACTCCGATGAATGCCATTATCGGTTTCACAGCACTGGCAGTCAGCCATATTGATAACCGTGAGCATGTGATGCAGTATCTTAAGAAAATCAATACAGCAGGTAAACATTTGTTGAGCCTTATTAATGATGTGCTGGACATGAGCCGTATTGAGAATGGAAGTGTCAAGATTGAGGAGGTTGATGTGCATCTGCCGGATGTGCTTCACGACTTAAGAGCCATCATTCAGGGAAATATCGGCGCAAAGCAGCAGGATCTGTATATTGATACACAGGATGTTGTGCATGAGGATATCCTGACGGACAAGCTTCGTCTGAATCAGGTGCTGCTTAATATTATCAGCAATGCTGTAAAATTCACGCCTGTCGGTGGAATTATAAATGTGCGTGTTACAGAGCGTCCAAGCAGGAAAGCCGGATATGCTACATTTGAATTCAAAATCAGGGATAACGGAATTGGTATAGATGATGAATTCCAGAAGCATATTTTTGATTCATTTTCAAGGGAGCAGTCGGTTACTGAAAGCGGTATCCAGGGTACAGGACTCGGACTTGCCATTGTTAAAAATATTGTTGATATGATGGGCGGAACTATTTCGTTAAGAAGTAAGAAAGGAAAGGGTTCGGAATTCACTGTTACTCTTGATTGCAAGATTGCAGGACAGGCAGTGCAGTATGAGCCGATTCCTGAGCTTAAGGGCGCAAGGGCGCTAGTGGTTGATGATGACGCTGATACCTGTATGAGTGTCTGCAAGATGCTCAGAAAGATTGAGATGCAGGCTGACTGGACAACTACCGGAAAAGAAGCTGTCATGAGAGCTAAAGAAGCATTTGACGAAAGTGAAGCATTTGCTGCATATATCATTGACTGGATGATGCCGGATATGAACGGTATCGAAACTGTGCGAAGAATCCGCAGGGTTATTGGAGATGCTGCACCGATTATCATTCTTACAGCTTACGACTGGACAGACATAGAGCAGGAGGCTAAGGAAGCCGGAGTAACTGCATTTGTTGCCAAGCCAATCTTTATGTCAGAGCTTAGGAAGGTGTTAAGTAATCCTGTTCCGGTCAAGGCTAAGAAAGAAAAGAAGTCAGAGAATAATCATGCAGGAAAGAAGAT
>CAVKBP010000137.1:0-6655 GCA_963654395.1 Ruminococcus sp. CAG:382 | reverse complement strand
CAATACAGGAAAGACTATCTTAAAGCTTTTAAGTGATATGTGTAAGAATAATGGAATTACTGTTGTAGTTATAACACATAATCAGGCGATTTCTGCAATGGGTGACAAGGTCATCAAGGTTAAGAATGGCGTAGTTGACAGTGTTGTTATTAATGACAATCCTGTGTCAGTAGATGAGATAGACTGGTAATACTTTGGAGGCTTGTGCATTATGGGAAAATCAGTATGGAAGGATCTTATTCGGGAGATTAAGAAAACGTTTGGAAGATTCATAGCTATATTTGCAATTGTTGCCATCGGTGTGGCTTTTTTTGCAGGTATAACAGCATCCTCTAATGATATGAAGAATTCAACAGACCACTATTATGATGACTACAATATGAGCGATTTAAGGCTGTTATCATCAGTGGGCTTTAATGATGATGATATTAAAGCAATAAGAGCTGTTGACGGAGTTAATGGTGTGTATCCGGCATATTCACAGGATGCCGTTATAAGTAAGGACAGCATGGAAACTGCTGTACATATAATGTCTGTTCCTGACAATACAGATAGTGGCAATGAGGATTATATTAACCAGTTAAGAATCAAGGAGGGACGGCTCCCGCAAAAGGCTGGTGAGTGTGTTGTAAGGTATGAGGATACCAAGGATAACTTCTCTATAGGAGATACAATAAAGCTTTCATCAGGAACAGAGGATGATATTGCAGACAGCCTTAAGGATTCAGAGTATACGGTGGTTGGAATTGTATATACTCCGTATTATGTTTCTTATGATCTCGGAACTACAGATGTCGGAAGTGGAAAAATTAATTATCTTATGTACATTACAGAAGATGAATTTATGTCCGATTATTTCAATGAGGTATTTGCTACGGTAGACGGAGCTAAGGAGCTTGATACTTATGGAACGGAGTATGAAAAGCTTGTTAAGGAAGCTGCTGACAGAATAGATGACATTTCACAGGGAAGAATTGATATAAGAAAAGAAGCGATTCAGGTAAAGTATGAAGAAGCTGTTGACGAAGCAAAGGAAGCAGCTAAAGCAGCAATATACCAGCATGTTGTTGATTCAATTACAGAACAGTACAGTAATTACTTTATTGGAATGGATGTATCATCTATTATTGAGCCTTATATCCAGCCGGCTTATGAGAAGGCTCTTGCAGAATATGATTTCAGCAGTATTGAGGCTAAGGCTAAGGAAGACTTTGAAGCAAAATATGGCAGCAGTGACGAATGGAAATGGTATGAGCTTACAAGACAGGAGCAGTATTCCTTTAAGGATTATGAGTCCAGTGCAGACAGAATGAATGCCATTGCAACGGTATTCCCAATATTCTTTATAGTCGTATCTGCACTCGTATGCCTTACTACAATGACAAGAATGGTGGCAGAGGAAAGGGGTCTTATAGGAACCTATAAGGCGCTTGGTTACAGTAAAAAGGTGATTGCCTTCAAATATATTGCATATGCATTTATTGCTTCTGTGACAGGAGGTATCGTTGGCTGTATCATAGGACTTAAGCTGTTCCCGCTTGTTATATATAATTCGTGGAACATTATTTACCAGCTTCCACCGATTGTATATGACAGACATATTCTTCTTTCGGTTATAGCTATTTCAAGTATGGTTTTAGTCACAGTTATTGCGGCACTTTTCTCCTGCTACAGTGAGTTAGAAGAGGTACCATCAGAGCTTATGCGTCCGAAAGCACCTAAGAGCGGCAAGAAAATTCTTCTGGAGCATATTACATTTGTATGGAAGCATATGTCGTTTACAATGAAGGTTACAATGCGTAACCTGTTCCTGTATAAGAGAAGATTTTTTATGACAGTCGTTGGCATTGCAGGCTGTACGGCGCTTATGACAGCAGGCTTTGGTATCAAGAACAGCATAGAGAGCCTTATACATAACCAGTACGGCGAGCTTATACATTATGACAGTGTTGCAACATTTACAGCCGGAATCACAGAGGAGGACATGGATACTCTTAGAAGTGACTTGTCAGCGGACGGACATATCGCCGATTATCTGTTAAACTGTGGTTATTCTGATGATGTGGAAAGCAGCGAGGATACAGAAACAGCAGAATATGTTGTAGTGGATGACAAGGACACATTTAAGGACTATGTTACATTAAGGACAAGAAGAGGGCATAATGAGGTTGCGCTTGATGATTCAGGAGTTGTTATCACAGAAAAGCTTTCAAAGGATTTGGGAGTCAAGAAAGGTGATAAGCTTACAGTGACCTCATCTGATGGAGCACAGGCAGAGGCTGTCGTATCCGGCATTACAGAAATGTATGTTAATCATTATGTATATATCAGCTCTGGATATTACAGAGAGCTTTTCGGCAATATTCCTGATAATAACAGGGTGCTTATAAAGATTAATGGTGATGTCAGTGAGACAGAAAGCTACATAGGTGATGAGTATCTGTCAAGAGATTATATTAAGGGTGTAAGCTTTCTTAATGCAAATGTTACACGCTTCGAGAATATGATTCAGTCACTTGCCCTTGTAACATGGGTGCTTATAATATCAGCCGGACTGCTCGCATTTGTTGTATTATATAATCTTACAAATGTTAATATATCGGAGAGAAGAAGAGAGATTGCAACTATCAAGGTTCTCGGCTTCTTTGATCCGGAGGTCGGCATGTATGTGTACCGCGAGAATATATTCCTTACACTGATAGGCGGTGCGTTCGGGCTTGTGTTAGGAAGACTGCTTCACATATACATAATGCTTACTGTTGAGATGGATGCAGTAATGTTTGGATATGCCATAAAACCTGCAGCATATATATATTCATATCTTATAACACTGATATTTTCAGTTGTTGTTAATCTGGCAATGTACGGAAGCTTAAAGAAGCTTCCAATGGTTGAATCATTAAAATCAGTTGAATAAATCGGACATCCCCCTCATATATTGTGAAAAAGCAATAGTGAGGGGGATGTTTTTTGTATGACGAATCACTTTATAAAATCCTTCCGGAAGAATTATTAAAAGACATTGGAATATATACAGGCTTTGAACAGGTAAGGGAAATACGCCTGCGCGTGGGAAGGCTGCCATATGCCATATGTAATGATGAGGAGCTTAGGGGAAACATTCCAGTCAATGAACATATGATAACAAGGATACTCGCGATAGCAACTAATTATTCATCCTATGCATATGAAGCCTGTATGTCTAAGGGATATTTAACGATAAAGGGCGGACACAGAATCGGACTTGGCGGACAGGTAATATGGGAGAATGGCAGGGTTAAGAATTTCTCACATGTGACCTTCATGTGTATAAGAATAGCTAAGCAGATAAAGGGCTGCGCTGACAGTATAATGGAGGGGCTTTTAAAAGACGGGTTAGGGCACACCATTATAATTTCACCGCCGGGCTTGGGAAAGACAACTCTGTTAAGAGATATCATAAGACAGTTATCTGATAATCTTAGTAAAAATGTAGTGTTGATTGATGAGCGCTGTGAGGTTGCAGCCTGTGTTGGTGGGATTCCGAATAATGATGTAGGCAGCAGGACAGATGTGCTTGACGGCTGTGATAAGCTTTCAGGTGTATATATGGCTGTACGCTCACTTAGTCCGCAGGTAGTTGCCCTGGATGAGATAGGCGGGGAAGACGATATTAAAGCTGTGAAGTATTGCATTAAAAGTGGCTGTACCGTAATCGGAACAGCACATGGAAGCGGTACAGATATAGATGAAAGGCTGACAAAGCTTATGGGAACTGGCGGCTTTAAGAGGGCGGTAATACTGGAAAAATGTGGGGAGGCAGGAAAATGTCTGGATATATAGGGGGATTGCTTATAATGGCAGGCTGTTTTATGTACGGTCTTTCTTACAGCCAGAGATTAAAAAACAGGATATTGATATTAAAGGACATGATTAGAATGCTTTCTGTGATGAATAATCACATAGAATATTCACTTATAGATATGACACAGATATTTGAAAGACTGAAAGACTTTGATATGTGTCCATATGTCAGGAGCTTTATAGAATACATATATGATGGATTGAAAAAATCGGACATTGATACATTTGCAGTAATATGGAATGACGCGGCTGATAAAGCATTTGAAAGGATACTTGGCAGAAGACAGCTTGAGATGATAAAGGAAGCAGGCAATATAAGCACATTCATTGACAAGGACAGTCAGTTAAAGCTTATACGCTCTGTTATGTGTGGACTGGAGGAGGAGCTTGAGATGGTTAAGACCAATGCCACAGGAAAGATGAAAGCCTATATTGTAACAGGGATATCGGCAGGACTTATACTTGTGATTGTACTTATATGAACCGGAGGTGTGGCATGGAGGTAAGCATAATATTCAAGATTGCCGCGGTGGGAATAGTTGTGTCGATACTTAACCAGCTTCTTAAGCACAATGGCAGGGATGACCAGGCGGCGCTCACCTCACTGGCAGGACTTTTAATTGTTATATACTGGATACTGCCTTATATACTCGAATTATTCACGACAATGAAGAAGCTATTTGAATTGTGACAGGAGGTGGTACATATTAATGTGTTGTCGCTTTCGGTATGCGCTGTGGCTGGCGTAATTCTTGCACTGGTTTTAAAAAGCGCCGGCTCATCTATGGGAGTGGCTGTGTCAGTCGTCCTGTGCATAGGAACAGCAATGCTTGTGTTTAACGGACTTATGTCCGTATATACAAGAATAAATATGTTTACCGCCGGAATTAATCAGGAATATATCAAGCTGATAATCAAGGTTATTGGAATATCCTATGTGACAGAAATAACTTCCGGTATATGCAGGGAAAATGGATTTGCGGCACTTGCGTCGGCTATGGAAATATATGCCAGAATTTCTGTGGCAGGACTGTGTATTCCTGTTATAGTTACTCTTTTTGAAATGGTTTCGCAGGGACTATAGTGATTAGGAAGACTATGCTTTTTATGATGGCTTTTCTGGCGGCTGTCATTATATTTAAGAACACTGCATATGCACAGGAGGATGGACAGACGGAGTATGATTCGCTGATAGATGAAGCAGATTACAGCGGCATAGACAGCACGCTTTATGATTATGGCTGGCAGGGAACATCCTTTAAAGACCTTGTGAAATCGGTTGCAGGTGCGGACACAGACATGAGCTTTAATTTTACTGATACTGTTGCCGGTGCAATAACTGCCAACAGGACAGTGCTTATACAGATATTATTATTGGCTGTCTGTGCAATGCTTTTAAATGTCCTTGATAAAAATGCGTCTGACTCTGCAATGCTTTTTATATCCTTTATCCTGATGACACTTATAGTCTCTGTATTTATCAATGCGGCAAAGACAGGCTATGAATGTGTGGAGATGTCGGTGGATATATATAAGGCACTGTGTCCGGTATTTTTTCCGGCAGTTGCCTATTCCTGCGGTGCGGCAGGCTCGGCGGCATATTATGAAATCGTGCTTTTTCTTATGTACATAGTCAATGTACTTGTGAAAAATGTTCTCATGCGCTGCAACTATGTATATATGATATTGGGAATGTTTGATACCTTTGGTGAAAAGGACAAATTCGGCAGAATGTGCCAGCTTATCAGAAAGGTCATAAGGCTGTCGGTAAAGGGAATGCTTATGTTTTTTCTGGGGCTGAACGGAATAAAAAGTCTTATAATTCCATTAAGCGGCTCATTAAAAATGTCCGTTTTTTTCAAAGCTGTCTCAATGATTCCGGGTATTGGAAACAGCGCAAGGACAGTATCTGAAACAATTGCCGGCTCTGCTGTGCTAGTAAAGAACTCTATCGGTGTGGCGGCAGTCCTTGTCATGCTGGCTATAATCGGTGTGCCGCTCCTGAAGCTTGTTGTCATGGCGCTTCTTTACCAGCTTCTTGGTGCAGTCCTAGAGCCGGTGGCAGATAACCGCATAGTAAAGGCAGTGCTTGTACTGTCAGGAAGTATTGAAAATATGATATACATGATTGCTATGACAGTCGTTCTTATGTGCCTTACAATGGCAATCATATGCTTTGCAACCAACATAAATCTATATATTTAAACAGGTAATATGCAATGAGGGGTATTTCTAACTGGTTTAAAACTATATTTATTCTTGAAATTACAGGAGAGCTTGCAGTAAAGCTGGTGCCTGAAAGGTATAAGGAATCAATTACATTTATAATGAGGCTTGTACTTGTGATGGCTATGATAGTTCCCATTCTTAATATTAAAAATGTGGATATAAGTGAAATCACAGAAAGCCTAAGAAGCGGCTTTGAAGCATATTCTAAAGAAAATGCAGTCCAGACCGTATATGATACTGCTGATAAGAAAGCGGCTAGAGAACTGGTGCAGAGTGACATAGCAGAAACTGTTAAGGAATATGGTGTTGTGGCAGAAAGCGTGAGCTGCAGCTTTACATCTGATATGACAGCAATTGATAAGATAAATGTATATGTTAAAGCTTCCGGAGACGCGGATTTGTCAGGCTTAAAGGCATATATAGCAGACAGATATAACATATCTGAAGAAAGCATATACATAGAACCATAGATGTCCGCGCGGTGCAATGAAAAGCTGGAAAGAAAGCAGGATGATCTCTCGGAATCTCGAGTGATCATGCCAGCAAAACTCTGGCATTGAACTTTGACAAGTAAATATTATTC
>CAVKBP010000136.1:0-6669 GCA_963654395.1 Ruminococcus sp. CAG:382 | reverse complement strand
ATTCAGCTGAGAAAACCGATGGTTTTGACTAAGATTAGTCTATACCATCGGTTTTCCATTGACAAGTTGACGAGTGAACTGTAACATTATTTTTACGCCGACTCCCTTAACTCTTACTATCTTCCAGACAATCCTTATCTATATATCTTTCTTCCCATCAATTCTCATCTTCACATAAGAATCCATCTTCTCTCTGACCATTGCCATCTTTCTGTTAGTTTCCTCATTATCAGAATGAAAATCCATCAGCTTTGCAAGATAGCCCTGCTCCATGGTAATCCGGACGCTTTCATCATATACAAGCTCGTAAGCCAGTGATACATGCCCTATAACCGTATCCACCGGCGTGCGTCTGATTGCCTTGAGTATACAGTGTTCCTCGTCAAATGCTTCTAACACCTCATCTGTAATATCACTCTTCATCAGTTCCTCAGTTGTAGTGTTGTATATTTCTTCAAGCGGAGTATCAATATTAACCTTAAATATATCAACCTTGTCAGCGTCACGAAGCACATTACAGAAAGCCTGCTCACGGTGATTAAGTCCTTGCGGAATCCTGTACATATTGTGGCATCTGATTGAAAGCTCAAGCATTTCCATGTCCGATTTATTCAATCTTTCATACAGGAAAACACCGTCAGAATCATATCTGTCCTCTAATGCTCCCGGCTTATAGCCAGTACATTTGACCATACCTTTAAGAAAAATACTGATAAGTCCATCCTTAAATAACAGGTCTGCCCCGAATTTTGCATGATCGACAGAGTCCGCATCTGAAAATGTATTGTACCGCTTAATCTGTTCAAATCTTCCAACATCATGAAGCATTCCGGATAACCACGCCAACTCAACATCATACGCACACATCCCTGCTGCCTTTGCAATTCTTTCGCACAAAGCAGCCACTCTGTAGGTATGGTCAATTTTCAATTTAATCTTAGGATCATCTGCATTATAAGCTGCCACATATTCTGCAAATGCTTTCTTAACATGTACCCTGTCAACATACACGCGGTTTATCTTAGCATTTTCATAATAACCCTCAACATCAACAGCTTTTCCCTCGTTCCATGCATCTATAATATCAGGCACATCAGATAAAGAATGACACACAACTGAAGTCAGACTGCGTATATCCTCGTCTATCTCGATAGTATCAGGTATATGTATTACCTTCATGCCTGCTGCATGTCCTGCCTTAATGCCATTAATGCTGTCCTCAATAACCACACATTCAGACGGTTCACAGCCAATAAAGCCTGCTGCCCGAAGAAATATGTCAGGTTCAGGCTTTCCATGCTCAACCTCATCACCATATA
This sequence comes from Ruminococcus sp. CAG:382, assembly GCA_963654395.1. Taxonomy (GTDB): domain Bacteria; phylum Bacillota; class Clostridia; order Lachnospirales; family Lachnospiraceae; genus Lachnospira. Next base: position 5,350 of record CAVKBP010000136.1, on the reverse strand, counting down.
CAACACCAGAAAGATAATCCCATGCTCCTATTCTGTGAAGACTCTTTTCAGCACTCGATTTCTGTGTTGAAGTTGCAACAGCACATTTGAACCCATTATCCTTAATATAATCAAGCAGCATATGAAGCCCCGGCTTAACCGGAACCTCCTCTGTCTCCCTGATTTTGTGGACATGGTCTGTGCGCATTGTCCGCATCTCCCAGTAATCCTGCTCACCATGATAATAATCATCAAAAAAGCTCTGGCTTAGGCTTGCCGGCGCACCTTTAAAGCTGTCAATAAGCCATAACGGCATCTCAACATTTTTCTGGGAAGCTGCCCACAGCCATCCTAGGTTCGACTGATTCTCCGTATCAATCATAACTCCATCCATATCAAAGATAATTCCTTTTATCATAACTGCCTCCATTCAACTCCCCAAAATATCCATCCTGCATATTCCCCGTATATACTTGCCTGATATATCCAGATTTTGCATTTCTTCAACATATTTGCTTCATGTACTCTCAGATATCCCATATCTTTGCATTTTCTCAATATATTTGCTTCACGCACTTACTTGATATACCACACTTTTGCATTTTCCAAATTATCCGTTTATATACGCCCTGCTATTCAAGCGTTAACGCATTCCAAACACATCTGCTTTTACGCGCTATAAGATACCCACGCTTCTCTGATATATCAGCCACATGCACTTCCCGGCGATACCAATTCCTTCATTTCCCAATCTCACTTCTCCTCCAGATACTTCTTAACATACTTCCCCGTATAAGACTTCTTAACCTTAACAATCTCCTCCGGCGTTCCCTTGGCAATGACAGTTCCACCGCCATCGCCGCCTTCTGGTCCCATATCAATAATATAATCCGCAGTCTTGATAACATCAAGATTATGTTCAATAACAACTACAGTATTGCCTCCCTCGGCAAGTTTGTGAAGAATATTGACAAGCTTGTGGACATCAGCAAAATGCAGACCTGTCGTAGGCTCATCAAGGATATATATAGTCTTTCCTGTGCTTCTTCTTGAAAGCTCTGTTGCAAGCTTGATTCTTTGTGCTTCACCTCCTGAAAGCTCTGTTGATGGCTGTCCAAGCTTGACATATGACAAGCCAACCTCGTTGAGCGTCTCAATCTTTCTTCTTATACTCGGTACATTTTCAAAGAAATCAACTGCGTCCTCAATAGTCATATCAAGCACATCATATATGCTCTTATCCTTATACTTAACCTCAAGAGTTTCTCTGTTGTAACGCTTGCCCTCGCAGACCTCACAAGGCACATAAACATCCGGGAGGAAATGCATTTCTATCTTGATAATACCATCACCGGAACAGGCTTCGCACCTTCCACCTTTGACATTAAAGCTGAATCTGCCCTTGCTATATCCACGCTCTTTGGCATCCTTCGTCGTTGCAAACAAGTCTCTTATCATATCAAATACACCTGTATAGGTTGCCGGATTAGACCTTGGTGTTCGTCCTATTGGTGACTGGTCTATATTAATAACCTTATCAAGCTGCTCTATTCCGTCAATTCCATCATGGTCGCCCGCAATACATCTTGCCCTGTTAAGCGATTTTGCAAGATGCTTGTAAAGAATTTCATTAACAAGCGAACTCTTGCCTGAACCTGAAACGCCTGTTACGCATGTGACAACTCCAAGTGGAATATCAACATCAATATTCTTAAGATTGTTCTCTCTTGCACCTCTTACCTTAATCCAGCCCGTAGGCTTTCTGCGCTCTGCCGGTACAGGTATCTTAATTCTTCCTGACAGATATGCACCTGTAAGAGAATCCTTGCAAGCCATAATATCCGCAGCATTTCCTGTTGCGACAACTTCTCCACCATTTCTTCCGGCGCCCGGTCCGATATCCACAATATAATCGGCTGCAAACATAGTATCCTCGTCATGTTCCACAACAATAACCGAATTACCGAGGTCGCGCAAATGTGTCAGAGTACCCAGCAGCTTGTCATTGTCCCTCTGATGAAGTCCGATGCTTGGCTCATCAAGAATATATGCAACTCCAACAAGTCCTGAACCAATCTGTGTTGCAAGCCTGATTCGCTGTGCTTCACCACCGGACAGAGTTCCTGTTGCACGCGAAAGTGCCAGATAATCAAGTCCTACATCTACAAGAAACTTAATTCGCGCCTTGATTTCCTTAAGAATCTCTGCACCAATAAACAACTGCCTCTCAGAAAGCTCCATATTTTCAAGAAAATCCTGCAGCTTTATAATAGACATATTTGTAATCTCATATATGTTCTTATCTGCGATAGTAACTGCAAGTGAAGATGGTTTAAGTCTCTGTCCATGGCAGGCTGAACAAGGTCTTATTCTCATAAATTCTTCATACTGCTGCTTTGCGGTATCAGAATATGTCTCTCTGTACCGCTTTTCCATGTTTCTGATGAGCCCTTCAAATGCGATATCATACACGCCTTCTCCGCGCTGTCCTTTATACTTAACCTTTACAGAATGTCCCTTAGTACCATTGATAATAATATCCTTAATATCATCAGGGTAATCCTTGAATGGTGTCTTTAATGAAAATCCGTATTCCTCAGCAAGTGCGTCCAGCACAGCCCTAGTGAAGCTTCCCTCGTCCTTGGATGACTGCCATCCCGTTCCAACAATAGCACCTTCATCAATACTCAGGTTCTCATCAGGTATAAGCAGCTCTGCGTCAAACTTCATAGTATAACCAAGTCCGAAACAGTCCGGGCATGCGCCAAATGGATTGTTGAACGAAAAGCTTCTCGGCTCAACCTCATCAATGCTTATTCCGCAGTCAGGGCATGAAAAGCTCTGGCTGAAATTAAGTGTCTCACCGTCAATAACATCTACTGTCATAAGTCCTTCAGCAAGCTTAAGCGCTGTCTCAATAGAATCTGTAAGTCTCTTCTGTATTCCGTCTCTTACAGAAAGCCTGTCTACAACAATCTCAATATTATGTTTCTTATTCTTATCAAGCTTTATCTCGTCTGTCAGCTCGTACATGCTTCCATCAGCAATAAGACGCACAAATCCGCTCTTCTTCGCCTGTTCAAAAAGCTTTACATGCTCTCCCTTTCGTCCACGCACAACTGGCGCAAGCACCTGTATCTTAGTTCTTTCAGGAAGTGCCATAATAACATCAACCATCTGGTCAACCGTCTGCCTGTTGATTTCGCGTCCACATTTTGGACAATGCGGGATACCAATTCTTGCATAAAGAAGCCTGAAATAATCATATATTTCTGTAACAGTTCCCACTGTAGAACGCGGATTTCTGTTGGTTGACTTCTGGTCTATTGATATTGCAGGTGACAATCCTTCAATGCTGTCAACATCGGGCTTTTCCATCTGTCCTAAGAACTGTCTTGCATATGAAGACAGCGACTCCATATATCTTCTCTGTCCTTCTGCATATATTGTGTCAAATGCAAGGCTTGACTTTCCTGAGCCTGAAAGTCCTGTAAGCACCACAAGCTTGTCTCTTGGAATATCGACATCTATTCCCTTAAGATTATGCTCTCTTGCCCCTTTAATCCTTATGCAGTTCTTGTAGCTGCCTCTTTCAATCTCTTTCTTTAACTTACTATCAGCCATGTTTCTTTCCTTCATAAATATATTTATTAATCTCAATCATCTTATCACGAAGCTGTGCCGCCTCCTCAAAGTTAAGCTCTGCTGCTGCCTTACGCATGTTCTTCTCAACCTGCGTCTTAACCTTCTCAAGCTCCTTAATGCTCATAGATTCATAATCAACCTTAAGCTTTCCGGAAGCGTCACCCGGCTCTGCTGCCTTGCTTATACTTATTAAATCTCTTACAGCCTTCTTGATTGTCTGCGGAGTAATTCCATGTGCCTCGTTATACTCCTGCTGAAGCTTTCTTCTTCGTTCAGTCTCTGAAATAGCCTTTTCCATGGATTCAGTAATCTTGTCTGCGTACATGATAACATGTCCTTCAGCATTTCTCGCAGCCCTGCCAATCGTCTGGATAAGCGAGGTCTCTGTTCTTAAGAAGCCTTCCTTATCTGCGTCAAGTATAGCAACGAGACTGATTTCCGGAATATCAAGACCTTCACGCAGAAGATTAATTCCAACTAAAACATCAAATCCATCGAGACGCATATCCCTTATAATCTTCTGACGCTCAAGAGTATCAATATCGGCATGTAGATACTTAACCCTGATTCCTGACTCCTTAAGATAATCAGTAAGATCCTCCGCCATTTTCTTAGTAAGCGTAGTTACAAGAATCTTATTCTTCTTGGCAGTTTCCTTATTAATCTCAGATATAAGGTCATCAATCTGTCCTTCAATCGGCTTAACTGTTATCTGCGGATCAAGAAGTCCGGTAGGTCTGATAACCTGCTCTGTTCTCATAAGCTCATGCTCTGACTCGTATGTGCTTGGTGTCGCTGACACGAAAAGCATCTGTGAAATCTTGCTCTCAAACTCACTGAAATTAAGTGGTCTGTTGTCCTTGGCAGATGGAAGCCTGAAGCCATAATCTACGAGGGTCGTCTTTCTTGACTGGTCACCTGCATACATGCCTCGTATCTGTGGAATAGTGATATGTGACTCGTCCACGATAATAAGGAAATCGTCTGGAAAATAATCCATCAGCGTATACGGTGGACACCCTGCCGGAAGCCCTGCCAGATGTCTTGAATAATTCTCTATTCCTGAACAGAAGCCTGTCTCCTGCATCATCTCTATATCAAAATTCGTTCTCTCTTCAATTCTCTGTGCTTCTAAAAGCTTATCCTCACTCTTGAAATATTTAACTCTCTCGGCAAGCTCCGTCTTGATATTCTCAATCGCAGCGTCCATCTTCTCTTTCTCAACAACATAATGAGAATTAGGAAAAATCGCAACATGCTCAAGAACTCCTTTAACCTCACCAGTAAGTGAATCTATCTCACTTATTCTATCCACTTCATCACCAAAGAATTCAATTCTTATTGCATCACCTGATGAAGAAGATGGATATACTTCAACTACATCTCCTCTTACCCTGAAGGTTCCTCGCTTAAAATCCTGGTCGTTCCTTACATACTGGATATCAATAAGCTTCCTTATCATGTCGTCCCTGTCCTTCTCCATCCCCGGACGAAGCGAAATAACCATGTTCTTATAATCAACCGGCGCCCCCAGTCCATATATGCACGAAACCGAAGCGACAATAATAACATCATTTCTTTCAGAAAGAGCCGCTGTCGCCGAATGCCTCAATTTATCAATCTCATCATTAATAGACGAATCCTTCGCAATATAAGTATCACTCTGCGGAACATAAGCCTCTGGCTGGTAATAATCATAATAGGATACAAAGTACTCTACTGCATT
>CAVKBP010000135.1:0-6760 GCA_963654395.1 Ruminococcus sp. CAG:382 | reverse complement strand
ACGGCGATTGACGACAACGCAGCATATGAAAAATCAGACAAGTCAATATGGCGGGTATTTGATTTTCGATGTACTAGTACAGCGAAAGAAATCCCTGCTTGTATTAGCCGATAATTCATGTAATAATATACTATATTTACAACTATAGAATATGGAGGTACTTATGCACCAGCTAAAAAAATTATTTGGTGGAATTAATCTTACATGGAAAAAGCTGATTATATTTTCATTAATTGCAGGTATATACACTGCCATGATGGCTCTGATACCGGCAGTTAATAAAACATCCTTTCATGATATCACCGTATCATTTGAAGTATGGATTTTATTCGGAATTATAATTATCATGAACAGCAAATCGGCAAAGGATTCTGCTGCAAAATGCTTTGTATTTTTCCTTATAAGCCAGCCGCTTGTGTATCTTATACAGGTTCCATTCAGCAGACTAGGCTTCGGTATTTTCATTTACTACGAATACTGGCTTATATGGACTCTGCTCACTATTCCAATGGGATTCGCAGGCTACTATCTGAAAAAAGATAAATGGTGGGGACTTATAATTCTGACTCCGGTTTTACTACTATTAGGCGCAGAATATTACACCTATTTAAGAGAGACTATATTTTATTTCCCTTACCACCTTCTGACTACCATTTTTTGTTTTATAACTATAATACTGTACTCTTTATGCATATTTAACAACAGGAAAATCCGGATTGTTTCTGTAATAATCAGTATCGTTATAATTGTAGCTGCTACATTTATAGCATGCTCCAACAGGATCACTTACAAGATAAATATCAGCAGTGACACTGCAGGTATTGAATTTAATGATAAATGTAATGTATATCTGGAAGACAGCAGTCTAGGCAATATCCATATTGAATATAATAATGTCTTTGAAGAATATATTATATCAGCTACATTTACACGAGCTGGGAAAACACATATTATTCTTGAGGATGAGAACGGTAACAGAAGTTCTTACGAAATTACAGTCAAGAGTGATAATTACTCTGTCAGTCATTGAAATGTGCTGGAATTAGTGCAATAATAATAAAAATTATGATATGAAGGGATTAAATTATCATGGCTAAGAAACGATTAACACGCAGACAGCGTCAGGTGAGACGGAACAGAATTATCCTTGCCTGCGCGGTCATTGCATTACTTTTTATTATCATCATTATATCTGTTTCCGTAAGAGGCTGTTCTAAGTCGCGGAAAAAAGATAAAAGCCCAGAGGCTTCAACGACTAAAGCTATAGAATCAACACAAGCAAAGGAAAACAGCACACAGACAGCATCATCTGATACTGCTTCTTCATCAGATAGCGCATCGGACAATACATCGGCTGCTTCAGATAATACACAGGCTGCCGCAACAGACAATGCTGCTTCAACTGCCTCAAATACTACAGCCGCTGCTTCGTCTGACAGCTCTGAATACGCACCGCCTTTAGTTCCATCTGGAAATGTTGTTTCCAAGGGTACTACTTCTAAAGGCTTCCAGATTCAGGAAATTAATGGTGCCACTTATATTGATGGTGTCCTGATTGCCAACAAGACATATGCACTGCCACAGGATTTCATTCCAACTAATCCTGACCAGCCTGTCAATTCCGACAGAAGCACAACCTGTCTTGATAAGACACTTATGAGTGCTTGGAATAAAATGCTAAAGGACGCAACCGCCAATGGTCTTAATATATATATTTCCAGCGGCTACCGCTCTTACAATTATCAGGTAAATGTATATAACCGTTATGTACAGAGTGATGGTGCTGCTAAGGCGGACACATATTCATCAAGGCCGGGTAATTCCGAGCACCAGACAGGATTATGCTTTGACCTTAACACTATTGAGGACAGCTTCCAGTACACGAGCGAAGGTAAGTGGGTTAATGATAACTGCTACAAATACGGCTTCTGTATCCGCTTCCCTAAGGGAAAGGATTCCTACACCGGCTACCAGTACGAATCATGGCATCTCCGCTATGTAGGTGTTGAGCTTGCAACTAAGCTATATAACAATGGTGACTGGCTGTCACTTGAAGAATACTTCGGAATTACGAGTGAATATTCTGACTAAATTTAAAGGTGGCGTATTAAACGATTTGTTTAATACACCACCTTTTCTACTGGCAGCTAGTACAGCATTTCATAAATAACTGTCCCAAAAACGCAGGCGTAGCAGGCTACGACTAGGCTTTTGGGTATGTGCAGTCAGAAAAACAGGCAAGTTATCGGGATAATTATTTAGAAATTGCTGTACTAGACATCCTCGCTGCATATACCAGCTTCTCTCACAATGTTATTTTCATACCACTCTTTAGGTGTACCGTCACTTCTATAAGCGGTATCAAGCATCTTATATATCTGCGGATATTTAACATCGAATTTCAGTAAGGTTTTTAATTCTGTCGTCTGAATAGGAAGAATTTTCATCCCTGTAATATACTTCGTGCCTGCATTATTATAGTATTCCATATACCTTCTGGCTCTGAAATCTGATATCACATTATTATTCAGAAATGTAGTGATAAACACACAGTATGCCTCATCATCCGGATGCATCAGGCAATAATCGCCCAAATGTCTTGATACTGGCTCCATCTCCATTCTCCGCTGGTTCTGACCATCTGCAAGTGTTGCTTCTATCAGAAGCGTATGCGCAGGATACGCATATGTAAGTTCATATTTCCATACAATATCAGCCTCACCACCTCCGGCATGTGTCTTAGGTAACAGATCTGCTTCCAATGATAAATTCATATATTCAAGAACATCACCTTTACGCTCACTGATTATATACCACGCTATACCAAGCACATACTCAAATATCGTAGGTATATCTGCATTGTCTGTAACCATGCTTCTTATCTCATCATCATTTCTGCTCTCGAAATCATCAAGCAGCCTGATAAGCGTATTCTTGTCAAATCTCTCATCTATCAGCTTATTAAATCTTGCATATCGCTCATCCCTGATAACCTTCTTAGCCATCTCTTTACCGGCTACGCTTGTTCCCAGAGCATTACCCAATTTCTGATATAAAAGGTCTGTGTCTATATCAAAAAATGAGCCTATATCTTTTAACATTACATTCTGGGGCAGCAAATCTGTCTGTTCAAACGCAATACTTAACAGATTTCCAGCTATAATCTCAACATAACATTGAGGAAGTACATCCAGCCTCACTTTATCATCTTCAAATAATACTACATCTGTAATTTTAAAGTATCTTCTATTCAAATCAAAATAATCCGATAATGTAGCTCTTGCCTTAAATATATGCATTATCTTAAAAAAATCTTCATTGAACTGTTCCTCATCCGCTGCCTGTAATATTGGAACAGTATTAAGCACAGACAGTCTTTCTCTTGCTATGACGCTTCTTGCGCTGCTGCTGAAAAAATATTTTCTCCAGGCTCCACCGACCTTGCTATTAGTCAGTTTCTTAGTAGCTTCATATAATTCCAGTGCAAGGTTATCTTTTGAAAACACAATCTTTTTTAACAACATATATAAGACATAATATGGCTTATCGTACTTAGCACTTTTCCTGTTGATTCCAACGCTGCATATCAATTCTTCTGAAACCGGCTCTGTCTTAAGCATTTCCAGCGCCTGCCTGTAATTATCCTTCTCCATCAGAACAGACAGTATAATATCATCAAAATGCTTCTTTCCTGTCTCCCGATATTCCTTTATACTTTCAACAATACTTCTGGTGGTATGCTCATCCACACACAATGGCAGCAGATATGTAAACTCATCATTAGTAAGATACCCTAACTCATTAACAACATAAAGAAATACAACAAATGGTCTTACAAGCTTTCCCTCAACATCATTAGCTGTTTTTAACATCTGTTTGAAATATAAAAAGCTGTCTTTCGGAATCTCCAGAAAATTATCTGCTGAAAAGTCATCCGTACCAGCAATTCTCAACAACTCCATTCCTGCTCCGGTAATATTACGCTCATTATCCAAAAGTCCTATATCTCTTAAGCCAGATGTCTTTTCTCTGGCATCCTTATCCGGAATCGCAGCGTCTCCTTTAATAAAATTATTTTCTTTCAGAAAATTATAATATTCTGTCTGAAACTCTTTATTATTCCCCCACTTCTTAGTTTTATTTTCTTCCAGCTCTCTGAACTGCTTCAATAACTGCAGCTGCTTTTCAATGCTCAGATTAAAATTGTCAGTACGATAGCTTGTTGTACCAATAGCCCAGCAATAGCTTTTAAATCCAATTTTCTTTGCCATAAAATATCCCCCTCTGCTCTCAATAGTTTACAACTAACACTTCCCTTGTTACCCCATCCTTTTTAGTATGATAGTTCGAATTAGTATAATCATAATCCAATGGAATAGCTTTATATTTATTATTTTTCTCAATCCAATCTGCAAGTATTACATTCTTCCTGCCCTTACTTTCTAATACATTGGATAAAGCAAAACGAATACCTCTTTTATCAAGCTCCTCCAGATATTTCAATAAATCTCTCTCATCATCCTCCGTCCATCCAGCCTGTTCATTGTAAGTCGCACATGTAATTAAATATGGCGGATCCGCATAGAAAAAGCTCTTATCTGTATAGCCCTCCATACTTACATTTCTGAAATCGTCAGTCGTAAACCTGTAATCTCCGCTCTTGACTCTGTCAATAAATGCTTCAAGCTTTCCCTGCATTTTAGAATTAAAATCCCTTTTTCCTACCGGGAGGTTAAATTCACCTTTCTTGTTAAATCTCAACTGGTTATTGAACGAATACACAATCAACAGATATAACATCAGATAATACTCATCATCTTTACTATTCTTTTTATTAAAATCATCTCTTAGATTATTGTAACCTGCTTTATTATAACTGCCTAATCCTTTAGAGCTTTCGCAATTATAAAAATCATATCCATTCTTACTCACTAATGACAGTCCATATCTGTCTATAGTTTTAAATATCCAGTCAAGTATTTCTTCTTTTGTTAACCTTCTGAAGGTATCCAATAATCCCATGAGATATTCATTGCTGTCATTAAACAAAACCTTGTTACACTCTACATTAATTCCAACATTGCAGCCCCCGCAAAACAAGTCTACAACCTGATCCACATCCTTGGGAAATAACGGCAGAATCTGCGGCAGCAATTTATACTTTCCACCTGTATAGTTCAATGCTGATGGAATGATTTCTTTTTTTTCATCACTGCATATGCACAGGAACAATCTCTCCTGATTAGCCTGTATATCAGACTTTCCGGTAGAAAATGCTTTGTAATTTTCTGAGAATACCTTTACTTTTCCTTTTTTATTCAGAATCCTCATGATATCTGCATCACTTATCTTGGCATTAGACCTGTCATTTCCTTTATTAGCCATATTGTTATAGGAAAGTAAAATATATTTTGCATGGATTGAATCAATTAAACTTTCAAATGCTGCTGTTGCCTTTTGTGTACAATAATCACTTTTTAAAGCTGTCCTATCCATCTTTCTGGCAACTCCATACACCTCCGGCTTTTCCCATCTGGCTACATTCTCTAATAAATGATATGCGTCACAATACTGTCTTGAATTATACGGCGGATCAATGTAGACTAAATCTGCCTCTATCTCCGGCGCAAGTTCATTCGTATCCATATTATAGCAGACATTATTCTCATTAATATCCGGCTCTGGCTGTGGCACATATAATTCCAAATGCTTTTCAAACTCCACCCCCTGTCTGTAAGCATCATAATGTCCACATGTGTTGGCAATCTTATCCATTGCATATAACAATGATGTTATAAGCAGCGCCCGCTCCCTTGCGTTAATATCTCCTGCCTTGAATCTATCCTCTATATCCTGTCTGATAAATCCAATCTTTCTGCAGTCATCCAGCGAAAAATAAGTATCTGAAAAATTATCACTCATGTAATTGTCTTCAGTAACTTTCAGATTATTATATTGAGCAATGATTCCTATAATTTTCTCTTCTGAATAATGTTCGCTGCCAAACCATGCCACATGACATACATAATTGCTATACATAATATCATTAGTAATCAGCTTCTTATCAATAAAAGCCGACGCTACAGCACCGGTTCCTGCAAAAATATCAGCTACTGTATTTACATTTTCACATTCATTCTCAACAACGCTTGTAATGAATGGAAGAAGCTTATATTTGTTACCAAGATATCTGCGATTGTTTATTCTAGTAGTTTTATATTCTTTAGGAACTTCTTTGGCTTTAATACCACTATTCTCTTTATTCTTCTTTATATATTCGCTTAGCTTCTGGTATGCCTGCTCATTCCAGATAACCCTTCCATTGTCATTAACCTCAACTTCAACGACGCCGTTATCTTTAAGATAATATAAATATGACCTTGAAATGTCTAATTTCCTTGCTAACTGTGTTGCTGAATAACTCATAATTCCATCTCCATATATGCAACATATTTCATCCTTTATTGGACACTTTTTATGTTAATTATACCATTATATGCTGATATTTCAACATATATATTGTTCTTCTCCCTTAAAATCGGATGCTAACATTCAAAAAATGCAGCATTGACACTATATGTTATAATCCTAATAAAAGAGGGAATAAATACCACGCTCATCCATCTATATGTCGAAAGGAAATGTTAAGTATGGGAAGCTATCTGAATCCGGGGAGTGAACGATTCCGCACAAGCCTGCGTTCACAGATATATGTAGATAAATCACTGCTGATTGCAGAAATCAACAAGCTGGTAAGAAC
>CAVKBP010000134.1:2097-6788 GCA_963654395.1 Ruminococcus sp. CAG:382 | reverse complement strand
CAAATATTTTTGAAATTAACTTTATATTTTAAATTTTCCTTCAAAATAACTTAATTATATTAAAGAGATAAAAAGCTACGATTTCAAAATCAAAAAAGGCTGCCACATAATGAATTAACATTATGTGACAGCCTTGGTTTATGTTAGTTATTTTGCATAATCTACAGCTCTTGATTCTCTGACAATACTAACCTTGATCTGACCTGGATATTCCATCTGGTCTTCAATCTGTTTAGAAATGTCACGAGCCATGATTACCATATCTGAATCACTAACGACTTCAGGAACTACCATAACACGAACCTCTCTACCTGCTTGAATGGCAAAGGACTTCTCAACTCCCTTGAATGAGTTGGTAATATCTTCTAATTGTTTCAGTCTGTTTGTATAAGTTTCTAACGTTTCTCTTCTTGCACCAGGTCTTGCAGCCGAAATAGTATCAGCAGCCTGTACAAGACAAGCGATTAAGCTTTCTGGCTCAACGTCACCATGATGTGCCTCTACTGCATTAATAACAAGGGCTGATTCCTTATATTTCCTACAAAGATCAACACCTAACTGAATATGTGAGCCTTCCATCTCGTGGTCGACAGCCTTACCAATATCATGTAATAAACCAGCACGCTTAGCCATCTTAACATCAAGTCCTAACTCTCCAGCTAAAAGACCTGTAAGCTGTGCTACTTCAATAGAATGCTTTAAAACATTCTGTCCATAGCTTGTTCTGAATCTTAACTTTCCTAAGAGTCTTACAAGCTCTGGGTGGATACCATGTACACCAACCTCAAGGGTTGCAGCTTCACCTTCTTCTTTAATTAATGTCTCGACTTCTTTCTGGGCTTTTTCAACCATCTCCTCAATTCTTGCCGGATGAATTCTTCCATCAAGTATGAGCTTCTCAAGAGCGATTCTTGCGACCTCTTCTTACTGGATCAAAGCCCGACAAAACTACAGCCTCAGGTGTATCATCGATGATAAGTTCAACACCTGTAAGAGTTTCAAGAGTTCTGATATTCCTTCCCTCTCTACCAATAATACGGCCTTTCATTTCGTCGTTAGGAAGCTGTACTACTGATATTGTTGTCTCTGCCACATGGTCTGCAGCACATCTCTGAATAGCTGTGACAACAATCTCCTTAGCCTTCTTATCCGCTTCCTCTTTCGCTCTGCTTTCTAATGTCTTAATCATTACAGCAGTATCATGTTTAACTTCGTCTTCAACAGTCTTTAATAGATATTCTTTTGCCTGTTCGGAGGTCAATCCTGAGATTCGTTCAAGTTCCTGCTGTCTCTTCTTCTCAAGTTCTTCAACCTTTTGCTTCTGTTTACCAAGCTCTTCTTCCTTCCTGGTAATGTTAGAGTCGCGCTTTTCAACAGCCTCAATCTTCTTGTCAAGTGTCTCTTCTTTTGAAAGAACTCTCTTTTCGTACTTACTTATCTCAGCACGTCTTTCCTTAGTTTCCTTCTCAAGTTCGTTCTTCGTCTTTAAAGATTCTTCCTTGACTTCCAAAAGAGCTTCCTTTTTCTTGGTTTCCGCTGTCTTAAGAGCTTCATCAATTATCTCTCTGGCTTTTTCATTAGCGTTACCGATTGTTTCATCATTACGCTTGCTGATTACATTAGAAGAGATAAACCAAGTAACTGGAGCGACTATCACTAAAGTAGCAATAATTGCGATTACTATTGGAATCAACGCAGGAGCACCTCCTTATTTAGTTTTCATTGTACAAAAAATACAACAAACTAATATTATACTCAATTGTCGATTATGTCAAGAAAAAGCCCCTTAGAATCCAAAGCTTTATTAATAATATCCATATTAAAGCCCTTACGGAACAGTGAAGCTTTTATCTTCTGAAGCTCCTTATAATCAGCATTCTCTATATCAATATGCTTTCTTTCTACATATGCTTTCGCCTGTTCTAATTCTATATCAGAATTATCTGCATAAAATTCATCGCATACTCTACAGACAATATCTGGATCGATGCCCTTCTGCTTCAGCTTAAGTTCAATCTGTCTTCTCGGCTTATTACCAGCTTTATAATTAACATAATTCTCTGCATAACGCTCATCATTGATATATCCGTATCCTGTAACATACTCCAGCGCATGCTCTATGCACTTATCCGGGTAATATCCCTCTTTAAGCTTATCCTCAAGACTCTTTCTTGTATAATCCTTATTCTTAAGCAGAGCCATAGCCCTGATGGTTGCACGCTTAGATAACACTTCATCCACAAGCGAAGCATACGCCTCTTTTCTTACAGCCTCATCCACCTTAATACCGAACCTTCTTAATTCCGCCGTATAGACAGCAAACGCAGGCTCATAATTAATATATACAAGCCTGCGCTTCTTAGTAAGCTCTTTAATGGAAGTGACAATAAGTTCAATATTATCTTCCATAACTCACCTTAATATTACTCTTCTGTATCTGCTTTCTTACTGGTCTTAGCCTGCTTCGCCTCATCAGCTTTATCTGCTTTCTCAGCTTTCTCTGCATTCTCAGGACCATCTATAATTCCATAGTGTTCTCTTACTCTTCTGTCAACCTCTTCCCTTATCTGTGGATTGTCAATAAGGAACTGCTTGGCATTCTCTCTTCCCTGTCCAATCTTATTGCCCTCATATGAGAACCATGCACCACTCTTCTGGATAATACCCGCATTAGATGCAAGGTCAACAAGATCACCTTCTGTAGATATACCTTTACCAAAAAGGATATCGAATTCAGCCTCCCTGAATGGAGGTGCAACCTTATTCTTAACAATCTTAACTCTTGTTCTATTACCAATAACCTCGCCATTCTGCTTAAGAGTCTCAATCTTTCTTACATCCAGTCTTACAGAAGAATAGAACTTAAGCGCGCGTCCACCTGTAGTAGTCTCCGGATTACCGAACATAACGCCAACCTTCTCACGAAGCTGGTTGATAAATATAACCACGCAGTTATTCTTACTTACAACTGGTGTAAGCTTTCTTAATGCCTGCGACATAAGCCTTGCCTGAAGACCTACATGGGAATCACCCATATCACCGTCAATCTCTGCCTTAGGAACAAGTGCTGCAACTGAATCGACAATCACAATATCAACTGCACCGGATCTTACCATAGTCTCTGTAATCTCAAGCGCCTGCTCACCGCTGTCAGGCTGTGAAATATATAAGTTATCAATATCAACACCAATATTCTTGGCATATACAGGATCAAGAGCATGCTCTGCAT
The DNA here is from genome assembly GCA_963654395.1 of Ruminococcus sp. CAG:382. GTDB lineage: Bacteria > Bacillota > Clostridia > Lachnospirales > Lachnospiraceae > Lachnospira. Next base: position 3,559 of record CAVKBP010000134.1, on the reverse strand, counting down.
CAATAAAGCCTGCTATACCGCCTCTTTTCTGTACCTCAGCTACCATATGAAGAGCAACTGTAGTCTTACCACTTGATTCCGGTCCATATATCTCTACAACTCTTCCCTTAGGTACACCACCAATTCCTAACGCTATATCAAGGCTTAAAGAGCCTGTAGGAATGCATTCAACATTAAGATTAGCTGTTGATTCTCCAAGCTTCATGACAGAACCTTTACCAAACTGCTTCTCAATATTAGAAATAGCCGCATCAAGGGCTTTCATCTTATCTTCATTAACCATACCTTAAAATCTCCTTCTGAACATGTGTTCGTTTCTTAAATAGTATCTCATTACACTTGCGTTGTCAAGAACTTTTTCGAACATTTATTCGTGTTGTATGTATACTGGAATAATAAAACTATATCACATTATATATGCATTGTAAATATTCATTTATCATAATTCATATTATTATTCTAATATGTAATATTCTATATATAAAAAGCACCAGCATCTGCGAAAATGCAGTGCTGGTTAATCGTTTACTGTTACAGCGATTTCTAAATAACAATTCCAATAATGTGCCTGTTTTTCTGGCTGCACATACCAAAAAGCCTCGCCGTAACCCGCTACGCCTGCATTTTTGAGATGCACATTCAAAAAACATTCTGCATTTTTGAGATAGTTATTTATGAAACGCTGTACTAATCCGCCTTAATTATATCAAGCACGAACTTGAGTGCCTCCTTCGCGGACTGACACCTTATCGTATGCCTGTCACCTGATAAATCACATTCCTTAACATGTGTCCTGCCCTTATAACAGCAGCCGATATACACAAGACCGACAGGCTTATCATCCTCCCGCAATGGTCCAGCTACACCTGTTACAGAAACACTGACATCAGCCTTAGATATCCTGACTGCACCTTCTGCCATCTCTGCTGCAGTTTCAGCACTCACAGCCTTATATTCTTCAAGAGTTTCGTGCTTAACGCCGAGAATACGCTCCTTCGCTTCATTACTGTATGTAATATAGCCCTCCTTAAAAACCGCGGAAGCACCGCTTATATTAACTATAGATGAAGCAACCATGCCGCCGGTACACGATTCAGCAGTAGTTATAGTTAAGCATTTGTTCTTTAATATCTCGACAAGAGCCTTGTCAAGACAAGCAAGATAATCAACCATTATTATTTACCCGAGCCTTCCAGAAAAACTTTATAATTCTTTGCAATATAATCAATAAGTGAAATCACTGTTAATACTAATGATATATATATGAGAACAGTATTGACAATATTCATATATGGCACATTAAGATTAAGAACAAGCATAATAATTGTAATCATCTGGAATGCTGTCTTGAACTTGCCCCAGTAGCTTGCTGCAATTACAACCCCATTATCTGATGCAACAAGCCTGAAGCCGCTTATAATAAATTCTCTTGCAATAATAACAATAACAATCCACGCTGCAA
>CAVKBP010000134.1:0-2087 GCA_963654395.1 Ruminococcus sp. CAG:382 | reverse complement strand
ATTCTGTCAAGGTCAACAAGTGCAATAAGCGCTGAACACACTAAAAGCTTATCTGCCAGCGGATCCATGAACTTTCCAAAATTAGTGACAAGATTATATTTTCTCGCAATCTTACCATCTAAAAGGTCAGTTAAGCTTGCAAGAATAAATATTCCGACTGCAATATACCTGCCACAGCCAATATTAAGATACAGACATATCAGAAATAAAGGTATCATAATAACCCTGGCAATTGTAAGTTTGTTAGGTAAATTCATTTAAACATTTTCCTCCATTATTCCCATTAAATCATATTCAGTTGAACCGGTAATCTTTACAGCCACGAAATCACCTGACATAAGCTCCCTGCTGCACTCAAAGAACACCATTCCGTCAACATCAGGTGCATCCTTGTAGGAGCGTCCAACATAGGTATTATCCTCTGCAATATATCCCTCTACCATGACATCAACTGTCTTTCCAACCATCTGCGCTGACTTGTCAATAGAAATCTCCTGCTGCAGAGCCATAAGCTCGTCTCTCCACTTTTCCATGGTTTTCTGGTCAATCTGGTCTGGCATATCTGCAGCCGGGGTATCCTCTTCCCTTGAATAAGTAAATACTCCGAGCCTGTCAAATTCCACTTCATCAATGAAATCCATAACCTCTTTATGGTCAGCCTGAGTCTCGCCCGGAAAGCCTGCAATAAGAGTTGTTCTCAATGCAATGTCCGGAATTTCTTTACGCAGCTTACCAACAATGTCAAGTAACTCCTGCTTATCCGTCTTTCTTCCCATGCGCTTTAACACATTATCACTTGCATGCTGGATAGGCATATCAAGATAATGGCAGACCTTAGGCTCATTTTTAATAGCCTCTATAAGCTCGTCATTAATCTCCTCCGGATAACAGTACTGAATTCTGATCCACTTAAGACCTTCAATCTTAGCAAGCTCATGTATAAGCATTGGAAGAGACTTCTTCCCATAAATATCTGTGCCATAAAGAGTTGTCTCCTGTGCCACAAGAATCAGCTCCCTTGCACCATTATGTACAAGGTGCTTTGCCTGTTCCACAAGATATTCAACCAGAAAGCTTCTGAAATTACCACGAACCTTAGGAATAATGCAGTAGGTACAGTGCTTATCACAGCCCTCAGCAATCTTAAGATACTCAAAATATCCCGGTGTCGTAATAATCCTTTTCTCATTAACAATAGGAAGCCGGTTGGCATCATCAACAACATTGAAACCCTTTCCCTCAAGCACTGAAGTCACAACCTCTGCAATCTTATCATAAGAGGTTGTTCCTAAAAATGCGTCAACCTCAGGAATTTCCTTAATAATCTCATCCTTATATCTGTGAGCAAGACAGCCTGTAACAATAAGCGCCTTACACACTGCGTCTTCCTTGCGCTGTGCCATCTCAAGAATCGTATTGATACTCTCCTGCTTAGCATCACCAATAAAACAGCATGTATTGACAACAATAACATCCGCCTGTGTCTCATCATCCGTAAAAGAGAAGCCTTTATCATTAAGGATTCCCAGCATATTCTCTGTATCTACAAGGTTCTTATCACAACCTAAAGATGCAAACATAATCTTCATCAACTGAATACCTCCTGCATAGTACTCCTCATTTTACCATATTTTTTTCAAATGTAAACACATCCATTTTCTGGTTACGGCTCAATTGTCATATTGCAAAATCATTACCTTATACTTCCCATTTTATCTTTGCCTCGATATAACTGATAATTTTCCCAACACTCTTTGCCTGCAATATTTCCTCTTTCGTAAACTCAATTTCATATTCTTTCTCAATCTCTGCAATAAGCTCCAAATGTGACAATGAATTCCAATCCTCAATATCATCTATCGTTGTCTCTTCAAAAATCTCCAGCTCATCATCAAAAAATACATCTCTGAAAATTTCGTAAGTGCCTCAAAACATGGCGTAGTGCAAAATAGCAATCTTATTGTTATAATAACTGCATCATTGATTGAGGCACTTTTTATTTCGTTTCAATCCTGTGAAACCACAGGCAAGAAATATCCGTGTGGCTCCCTGTGCAAAACGCCTCATCATAACTTTTTCAATGTCTG
>CAVKBP010000133.1:0-6807 GCA_963654395.1 Ruminococcus sp. CAG:382 | reverse complement strand
ATGAGTTGTCTTTCATTACTGTGGATACGCTTGAAGATGGCAGGGTATTGTTAGATACAAGAGCGGATGGCGAGCTGGAGGTACAGCTTCCTAAGCAGATGCTTGACGGATTGCGGGAGTACGCCAGAAGATATGAAATAGTATCTGGCAGTCTCTTCTGTACATCCACTGGTAAGCCGCTTGACAGGTCTAATATATGGAAGCGGTTGAAATTCCTTGCAGAGGAAGCAGGTATTGAATGCACGAAGGTATCACCGCGTAATCTCAAAAAGAAGCAGGCGAGAGAGTATTATCCGGTGTTCTACTAGGAATAATGAGCTTTCCTCTCATAGAAAAAATAAAGCATGAAATTGATTCATCACATAATCGATTATATGCAATTTTGAGGTACATATCTTTCTTCATGAATAATATTCCCAGCATGTGCAATACTAGTACTATCAGTGGAGGAGTTGCTATGCCGGAGAAGATTTATTTAAAGATTGGACAGAAAAGCTGTGTCTTTAAGCCCGCGGTCGCTATTGAAGATGTGATTACGGTTTATTGTAAGGATGAGGACATGATTGAAAAAATCGGACATTTAGCGCTAGTGGAATTCACGCCTGAAAGGTATGGGCGGAAGGTGTTCGATACGCTTGATGTGGTTGGTATTATCCAGAAGTCTTATCCTGACGCTGATATTGAATGTCTTGGTGAATGTGATTTTGTCGTTGAGTATAAGAAGCCGGAAAAGGCAGGTGTGCTGCACTGGATTAAGATTGCGGCGATATGCCTTATCACTATGGTTGGAAGCGCATACGGAATTATTGCGTATAACAATGATGTAAGCACGACAGATATATTTGACAGGATATATGAGCTTTTCGGGGCATCTGCGTATGAGCCTGATAATGTCATGGAGATTGCGTATGCTGCCGGACTGTTTATCGGGATTGTTATATTCTATGACCATTTTGCAGGGCAGAAGCTGTCGAAAGCACCCACTCCGCTGGAGGTCGAGATGGACAAATATAACAAAGACATTGAAGAATCTGTTATTGACAGAGAAGGTGGAAAATGATTGCAGTTATGATTCTGATAGGGGCTGTGTCTGGCGTATTTACTGCTGCGGGACTTTTTGCACTTATTACAAGTGTCGGCATTATCAACAGATATGCTGATGTCAGCGGAACCAGTGGAAATGTGTTTTTATATGAGGAATGCATAATTATTGGTGCGACAGCCGCCAATGCTGTATATGTTCTTGGAATTCCGGTTAAAATAGGGATAGCAGGCTGTGTCATATTCGGGCTGGTTTCAGGAATATTTATAGGCACATTTCTGATAAGCCTTGCTGAGACGGTCAAGGCACTGCCGATATTTGTCCACAGGGCAAAGGCTGGTGCAGGACTGGGATTTATTGTGGCGGCGGTAGCGGCAGGCAAGGCACTCGGGCAGCTTGTGTATTATCTGTACATGTATTGAATATAGGGAGGTTTTATGCGCGATATTAATTCTGGTGGTGGTACTGAAGCTGATATTGAAAAACGAAATGAAAGCTACAATGCTTATGTTGAAAATGTCACACCAAAGGGGAACTGTGTATTAAAATGCTGCAAGGCATTCATTGTAGGCGGCTGTATATGCGTCGTTGGGCAGATTATTTTAAATGTATGCAAATCAATAAATGTGCCTGACACAGACGCAGCTTCCTACACTACGCTTATACTTGTGTTTCTTAGCGCACTTCTTACAGGACTTAATATATATCCGGCTATAACAACATTTGGCGGAGCCGGAAGTCTTGTGCCGATTACGGGTTTTGCCAACAGTGTTGCCGCGCCCGCGATTGAGTATAAGAAGGAGGGCAGGGTGTTCGGAATTGGCTGTAAGATATTCACTATTGCAGGTCCGGTCATTCTGTATGGAATACTTTTCAGTTGGTGTGCCGGGGTTATATATTATGCCCTGAAGCTTATCCATGCACTGTGATTCTTGATTAGCAATAAGCTGTATGATAAAATGCAACTGTTTGGAGGCTGGCTCTGAACGGTTGCATTTGTTTTATAGATAAGTACAGGATACGAGGGTAATATGGGAACTTTTTTAGAAGATTATTATAATAAATTTAACGAAGAAAAAAGACTGTCTTCGAGACATGGACAGATTGAGTTTAAGACCTCTATGCATTATATTCATGAGTGCATCGAAGCGTTAAAATGCGATGGCAGGGAGAATATCAGTATTATGGATATAGGTGCAGGAACAGGAAGATACAGCGTTGCACTGGCAAAGGAAGGCTTTGATGTAACTGCGGTTGAGCTTGTAAAGCATAATCTTGGGATTCTTAAGGCTAAGAATTCATCAGTGAAGGCTTATCAGGGAAATGCACTTAAGCTGAAGCGTTTTGAGGATGAAACATTTGACATAACGCTGCTGTTCGGACCGATGTATCATCTGTTCGGACAGGCGGATAAGGTTAAGGCTTTGAAGGAGGCTGCCCGGATTACTAAGAAGGGCGGCTTTATTCTTGTTGCCTATGTGATGAATGAGTATGGTGTTATTACATATGCATTTAAGGAAAGACATATTAAGGAGTGTATGGCGCAGGGCAGGCTCACAGAGGATTTCCATACGATATCTTCCGAGCAGGATCTGTACGATTATGTGCGCCTTGAGGATATTGAAAGGGTTAATGCGGCGGCAGGCTGTAAGCGGGTTAAGCTTGTGACACCGGATGGTCCGGCTAATTATATAAGACAATTCGTCAATCAGCTTGATGAAGAAGAATTCGAGCTGTTTTACAGATATCATCTTGCAATCTGTGAGAGGGCGGATTTACTTGGCGCGGCGGCTCATACGCTGGATATTTTAAGGAAATGAAATGCTATCTATCGGACTCGCAATATTTTTAAGCGAGAAGCGGGTGTGAAGCAATATTGCTATGTCAATTAATCTATCAGGTGTGAAGTATTCTGGAGGATGGTTCTGAATAGTTGAATAATTAATACTTTTCCGGACAGACTATATAAAAAGGCTGATTGCACATGTATGTGCGGAAATGAGGATTATGAAAGGGAAGCAGAGTCTGTTATTTGACAGGGATGTATATGTAAGATGTGGCGCGACTGTTGTCGGGAAGAAGGAAGCTGACGGTCCGCTTGGCGAAATGTTTGATGTGGCTGTAGAAGATGATATGTTTGGAAAGAAAACCTGGGAGGAGGCGGAGAGCCGCATTCAGGAGATGGCGGTTGACAAGCTGCTTATTAAAAGTGGAATGGCTGCGGCGGATATTGATTATATTTTCGCTGGTGACCTTTTAGGACAGCTTATAGCGACATCATTCGGGCTTATGAAGTATGAAATACCCATGTTCGGGCTTTATGGAGCGTGTTCTACAATGGGAGAGGCGTTGGCGCTTGGTGCCATGTGCGTTAATGCAGGCTATGCAGAAAATGTGATTGCAATTGCTTCAAGCCATTTTGCAAGTGCGGAGAAGCAGTTCCGGTATCCGCTGGAATATGGAAACCAGAGACCGCCTGCGTCCACATGGACTGTCACAGGGGCAGGGGCTTACATTGTGGGTGATAAGCCGCTGGATAAGAAAAAATGTGTTCTTATCAGGGGCATTACTACAGGAAAGATTGTTGACTATGGTGTTAAGGATTCTATGAATATGGGTGCTTGTATGGCACCTGCGGCGGCAGAGCTTATAGAGGCTAATTTAAAAGACCTGGATGTGGATAAGGATTATTATGACGCAGTATTTACAGGAGACTTGGGAGAGATTGGAAACCGGATATTGTCGGAGCTTCTGAAAGAAAAAGGTATTGATATTGCCGACAGGCTCTATGACTGCGGAATGTTAATATATAAGGGCGAAACGAAATGCTCTGGCGGAAGCGGCTGTGGCTGCAGCGCTGTTGTCCTTGGAACTTATATTTTAGATAAGCTTGTGAGAGGTGAATATAAGAGGGTGCTTTATGTTCCAACAGGCGCTTTGTTGTCCACTGTGAGCTACAATGAAGGAAAAAGTGTGCCGGGCATAGCCCATGGCGTAATTCTTGAAGGAAAGGAGAGTTAAGGCTGTGGATTTTGTTAAAGCATTTGTCTGTGGGGGAATAATATGTGTTCTCACACAGCTTCTTATGGAAAAGACTAAGCTTATGCCGGGAAGGATAATGGTTATTCTTGTGACTACAGGAATAGTACTTGGAGCGGCCGGGATATATGAGCCTTTCGTGGAATTCGCAGGCGCGGGAGCAACAGTACCGCTTACCGGCTTTGGAAATGTGCTGTGGAAGGGCATGAAAAAGGCTGTGGATGAGCAGGGCTTTTTAGGACTGTTCACAGGTGGCTTTACTTCCTGTGCGGTAGGAGTTTCGGCGGCGCTTATAGCTGGCTTTATAGCCTCGCTTATATTTGATCCGAAGATGAAGAAAGAGTAAAAAAATATAGTGGTTCATGCACTTGTTAATGAACCACTATATTTTTATTGTAATGTATTATGGTCTTTTGCCCGATGAGCTTTCGGTTGTTTTTTCTTTGCTTGCTGCCTCGGTTGAAGCTGCAGTAGTTTCTTTGGTAGTATTTTTACTGCTGCTTGTCTCTGCTGTAGTTTCAGAGGTCTTGGTAGAAGAAGAGCTGGCACTGTGAACTGTACAGGTCTTGGATAATTCAGTATCAGTTATTGAAATATCAGCATCCCATGTCTTATAGCCAGAGCTTTCGTCATTACCAAGTGTATCAGAAGATGCTTTCTTTCTCATAATCTTCGTTGTTACGCTCGGACAGCCTGATGTAGCAACATTTCCTGATTCGTTGCATATTGAAACCTTGACATGTGTTGTGCAGGTTTCTGTTGGAACGGTATCCTCTGTAAAATATTCAGTAATAATACAGCTTCCGTCAGGATCCTGGTCACATAAGCCCTCGACAGGAAGAAGACCTGATTTCGAGCATACTGTGGCTTCTACAATGCCGGAAGGCTGTTCATAGGTTCCGGTAGGAAGACTGAGATTTTCGTGTATTGTCTGCATAATTGTACGCCATATAACATTATGATTAACAACATTTCCAAGCTCCCTTGAATTATCATCATAACCAACCCATATTGCGGCTGTGTAATAAGGAGTGAATCCGCAGAACCATCTGTCGCTGTCATACTGTGTTGTACCTGTCTTACCCGCTACCGGCTGGCTTGCAAAGTTAGCTGCGCGCGCTGTACCGTCTGTGGCAACTGAACGAAGACCCTGGATAAGAAGCCAGTCTGAAGCCTCATTGAGAACCTTATGTGTCTCGGGAACGGTATTATCAATAATAACATTGCCCTCAGAATCAAGCACCTTAGTGTAATATATTGGCTTGGTATATGTTCCCTTATTGGCGATTGCGGCATAAGCAGCACACATATCAATATTGGAAACACCGCGTGTCATACCACCAAGTGCAAGTGACTGGACAACATCATGCGCGCCGTTAATTGCATTCTTAGGAGAAACCAGAGTTGATATTCCGAATTTCTCGAGGTAATTATAACCAACCTGAGGTGTGATTTTCGTAAGAACCTTGACAGCAGGTACATTCTGTGAAATCGTAAGTGCCTGTCTTAATGTAATAAGTCCACGATATTCGCCCTTGGTGTAGTTGGTTACGAGCTTGGCATCTGTGCCAGAGTAATAATAAGGCGCATCATCAATTGCAGAGGCAAGTGTGTATGCTCCTGTATCAAGCGCAGGTCCGTATACGGCAAGAGGCTTGATGCTTGAACCCGGCTGCCTTGCAATGTCATTGGAAGCGCGGTTTAAGCTTCGGTTAAGAGTCTTATCACCACGGCCGCCTACCATTACCTTTACATGTCCGGTAGCCTGATCCATTATTGTAAATGATATCTGTGGCTGCAATGTAAATGTGAGTGTTTCTGAATATACCTCGCCGCCTTCTTTAAGAAGCTCCTGCTTATATGCCTCGACATAATCCCTTGCGGCATCCTCGTCTGTCAGCGTAAGGCTGAAGCTGCTGTCGCCAAGAGTCTTTGTGTACCAGTTAGACATCGAATTATGTGAATAATACGAAAATGTTCCATCTGTCTGCTTGATGGTTAAAGCATAGTTGATTGAAAAATGTGTATTATCATTATAATTGTCCGGATCATTAATTACATCATCGGCGACCTGCTGCATCATGGTATCCTGTGTTGAATAAACCTGAAGTCCGCCGCGGTATATAAGGCTTGTTGCCTGTGCTTCTGTATAACCCTTCTGTGTCATAAGGTCGGATGTGAGCTGGCTGATAAGCTCATCAACAAAATATGAATATGTAGTTGTGGATGTACCGGCAAGCTCAATTCCCTCAAGCCTTGCATATACATCATCTGTGACAGCCTCGTCATATTCTTCCGCGGAAATGTATCCCTGTTCCTTCATGTTAAGAAGAACCTGGTTCTGACGCTCTTTATTTCTGTCTGCATGTCTTATCGGATTAAGACCGGTAGGGCTTTTTGTAATGGAAGCAATAACTGCACACTCGCTCAAGGTAAGCTCGGATACATCCTTGTTAAAATATCCCTGTGCAGCAGCCTGCACACCATAATAACCATTACCAAGATTAATGGTATTAAGATAGTTCTCAAGTATTGAATCCTTCGACATAATTGTTTCGAGCTTGATTGCAAGGTACTGTTCCTGAACCTTACGCTTAATCTTTTCAATATCAGATTCGTTGTAAGCATTAAATACATTATTTTTAATTAACTGCTGGGTAATTGTGCTGGCTCCCTGTGACATGTGTCCAGAGGAAAGAGTGATGGACGCAGCTCTTAATATACCC
>CAVKBP010000132.1:0-6935 GCA_963654395.1 Ruminococcus sp. CAG:382 | reverse complement strand
AAATCAGACATGGAATGCTTGCATTCCTATGGATGATTTTGAAATTTTATTTGGCGGATACGCCACACCGACGAAATGCGAAGCATTTTGGAGGTTGGCTCTGAACAGTTACGATAAAATTATGATGGAGGTTATGTTTTGAAAGAGAGAGAAAAATTCGGTTCGCGTCTCGGCTTTATCTTAGTGTCGGCTGGCTGCGCGGTAGGACTTGGCAATGTGTGGAAGTTCCCATACATATGCGGTCAGAATGGTGGTGCGGCATTCGTGCTTATCTATCTTGTGTTCCTTGCAATTCTTGGATTTCCTATTATGTGTGCAGAGTTCACTATAGGACGGGGAAGCGGAAAAGGCGCTGCAAGGGCATTTGAAGAGTTAGAGGCTAAGGGAAGCAAGTGGCATTATTTCAAATGGGTATCAGTAGTCGGAAGCTATGCGCTTATGGCTTTCTATACTATGGTTGCAGGCTGGATGCTTTATTATGCATGGCGTGAGGCAAGCGGTGACTTAGCAGGCTTAGACACTGATGGCGTTTCAGGCGCATTCAGTGATATGCTGTCACAGCCGGGAACAATGACAATATGGATGATTGCTGCAGTATTGCTTTCATTTGGCGTGTGTGCGCTTGGATTACAGAAGGGTGTTGAGAAGATTACTAAGATTATGATGGTACTTCTTCTGATCCTTATAATTGTACTTGCTGTCCATTCACTTGTGCTTCCTAATGCATCAGAGGGTGTTAAGTTCTATATGGTGCCTAACCTTGATTCAATTAAATCTAGAGGCTTAGGACCTGTTATATTCGATGCCATGACACATGCATTCTTTACGCTTAGCGTAGGTATCGGTGCAATGGAGATATTCGGAAGCTACCTAAAGAAGGAAAGGACAATCGGTGGAGAGGCGGTCAATATTATTATCCTTGATACATTTGTTGCGCTTATGGCAGGCTTTATCATTATTCCTGCATGCTTCGCTTATGGTGTTGCGCCGGGTTCAGGTCCATCGCTGTTATTTATAACTCTGCCTAACATATTTAATAATATGGCTGGTGGAAGAATATGGGGAACAGCATTCTTCATATTCATGTCATTTGCGGCTTTATCAACTGTAATTGCCGTATTTGAAAATATTATTGCTTTCTATATTGACCTTAAGGGTTATTCAAGAAAAAATGTTGTTGCAGGTAATATTGTATTGATGATTCTGCTTTCACTTCCGGCTGTATTCGGCTTTAACAAGCTTGCTGGATTCCAGCCACTAGGCGCAGGAAGCTCAATTATGGATTTAGAGGATTTCCTCGTTTCATATAATCTTCTTCCTCTTGGAAGCATGATATTCGTATTATTCTGTACAAGAAAGAATGGCTGGGGCTGGGAAGGCTTCAGAAAAGAAGCTAATGAGGGTAAAGGACCTAAGCTTCCAGACTGGCTAGGTTTTTATATGAGTTACATATTACCGGCTATTATAGTAGTTGTATATCTTAAAGGATATTATGATACATTTAAACCAATGGGAACAGGCTATCTTGTTGGCTGGATGATATTCGCCTGTGTATTGCTGCTTGCGATATTCGGAATTGCCGGTTATAAGAAGAAAGATGCTTAAGCTATGACTAAGAAGGAACTTGCTTTAGAGGTTATCAAAAGATTAAAGGAAGAATATCCGGATTCCAGATGCAGTCTTGAGGTAGACGCTGCCTGGAAGCTGCTTGTCAGTGTAAGGCTTGCGGCACAGTGCACTGATGCAAGAGTAAATGTTGTGGTTAAGGGGCTGTATGAGAAGTATCCTGATATAGCCTCCCTTGCTGCAGTAGCTCCGGAAGATATTGAAGAAATTGTAAGACCATGCGGGCTTGGAAAGAGCAAGGCTAAGGATATATGTGCATGTATGCGTATGCTTCATGAACAGTTTGATGACAAGGTGCCTGACAGCATGGAAGAGCTGTTAAAGCTTCCGGGAGTCGGAAGAAAGAGCGCCAACCTTATTATGGGAGATGTGTTCGGAAAGCCGGCGATTGTCACAGATACACACTGTATAAGGCTTTGCAACAGAATCGGGCTTGTCAAGGATGAAAAGGATCCTAAAAGGGTTGAGATGGCGCTGTGGAAGATAATTCCGCCGGAAGAGGGAAGTGGATTATGCCACAGATTCGTAGACCATGGAAGAGAAGTGTGTACGGCAAGAACTACGCCGCATTGTGACAGATGCTGTCTTAATGATATCTGCAGGAAATATGGAATAAAAGTGTGATTGTTTATTTATGGAAAAAGTTAAACTGATTAACCGGATGGTATATTGCGTTATCCTCTGTGGGTTTCTGTTATTTATGGTGTCAGGCTTTATATTCAGCACTGTTGATAAGAAAGCACCGGCAGACAGAAATGCTAGAATGTATATAGAGCCAGAGGATATAAGATATACTGGGAATGGCACAATTGAATATTATATTAAGCTTAATGCGAGTGCAGGGGATAATATGGCACTTGCGTTTCTTAGCAGACATCAGGCTGTTGAGGTGTATGCCGGAGACAGTCTTATCTATTATGTAAAGGCGCACAAGTCTGTGTATGGAACGACGACCGGAACGAATTACACGATAGTCAACATACCATCTTACACAACAGATGTTGTCGTAAGACTTACTAATGTCTATGATGGACTGAAGCTAAAGGGTACAACATTTGAATATGGTGATGAAACTGCAATTGTAAAAGAAATAGTAAAGAATTCACTGCTGTCTGCGGCTTTTAGCTCATTTATAATAATGATTGGGCTTGGAATGATTAATCTGTGGATTGTCTGCAGAAAGAAGCTTGTACAGACACAGGCACTTTTTTATTTCGGTATATTTTCAGTGATTATAGGTGCATGGGCACTTAATGAAACTAATCTTATAATGCTTCTTGTAGAGGACAGAAAGTTAGGCTCGCTTATAGGTTATATACTTCTTATGATGATTCCAGTACCTCTTATACAGGCAGAGAAGAATTTCTTTCAGATTACAAAGAGCCTTGTAAGCAATATTGTATGCGCTATAATAACTGTGCTTGATATATTGCTGCTTGTATTGCATATGACTGGGCTGCTGGAATTTAAGAAGAGCGTGTATCTTATACATGCAATGCTTGTGGTGGCACTTATTTATTTCTGTGCTATCTTAGTTAAGCGGATACAGGATAAAGGCTTTGACAGAAAGGTAAAGTCTAATATTATAGGCATATGCGCGCTTGGTATTTCTATGCTGGCTGACCTTGTTGCATATTATAAGGGAATGCAGCAGACAGATGTAATTGGAAAGCTTGGAATTCTTGTATTTATTATTCTTCTTGCTTATGAGAATATTTCAGAAGCATTTGAAAAAATCAGGGAAGGACAGAAGGCTGATTTTTATAAAGAAATGGCTGTTACAGATATTATGACAGGTGTCTATAACAGGTCAGCATTTGAAAAATGGAAAAATGAGACTACAGACTATTACGGATATGCTATTGCTACATTTGACCTTAATAACCTGAAATGGTGTAATGATAATCTTGGACATGCGGCAGGAGATGCATATATACAGAGCGCTGCGACGATTATTAAAGAGGTATTTGGCAGACATGGAATATGTTACCGTATAGGTGGCGATGAATTCTGCACTGTAATTAATCTGGGAAAGAAAGGCTTTGATATCGGAAGGCATGTGAGAGAATTAAGAGAACTGGAGGATCAGGCAGAGAAAGAGCTTGGAATCAGCGGTCTTAAGGTGCAGATTGCATGCGGTTATGCAGAATATGACATAAAGACTGATAAGGATTTTGAGGATACCAGAAGCAGGGCTGACAAGAGAATGTATGAGAGTAAAAAGGAACTTAAAAATGGGTGAATTATGGATAAATATGGAATTTTAAAGCATTATTTTGGTTATGATTCTTTCCGTCCGGGGCAGGAGAAGTTAGTGGATGCTATTCTTGCCGGCAGGGATGTGTTAGGAATTATGCCTACAGGAGCAGGAAAATCATTGTGTTATCAGGTGCCGGCATTGTTAATGTCCGGCATTACTCTTGTTGTGTCACCACTTATATCACTTATGAAGGATCAGGTGGGAGCGCTTAACCAGGCAGGTGTACATGCCGCCTATATTAACAGCTCGCTGACAGATAACCAGATAACTAAGGCTCTTGCATTTGCCAAGCAGGGACGGTACAAGATTATATATGTAGCGCCTGAAAGACTGGAGACATGGGGCTTTCTGGACTTTGCAGCACATGTTGAGATATCTATGATTACAGTGGATGAGGCACATTGTATATCACAGTGGGGACAGGATTTCAGACCAAGCTACCTGAATATACTGTCATTCGTAAAAAAGCTGGCAAGACGGCCGGTAATAAGCGCATTTACAGCTACCGCAACAAGTAAGGTAAGAGATGATATCCTGCAGATTCTGTCTCTGGAAAATCCAGTTATTCTTACGACTGGCTTTGACAGGAGCAACCTGACTTTCAAGGTAAAGCATATTAAGGACAAGGATTCTTATATACTTGACTATCTTGTTAGTCACAGACAGGACAGCGGCATTATATACTGTGCCACAAGGAAAAATGTTGAGAAGGTCTATGATATGCTCAATGCCAACGGACTTTCTGTAACTAAGTACCATGCAGGACTTTCAGCAGAAGAAAGAAAGGAGAATCAGGACTCATTCATATATGATATCAAGCCTGTGGTTGTGGCTACCAACGCATTTGGAATGGGAATAGACAAGTCCAATGTAAGATTCGTAATTCATTATAATATGCCGCAGTGCATAGAGAATTATTATCAGGAGGCAGGGCGCGCCGGAAGAGACGGTGAGGATTCCGAATGTGTGCTGCTTTATTCGCCACAGGATATAATGATTAACAAGTTCTTTATAGAGCACAGGGAGCCGAATCCTGATATTGATGAACAGGAGCAGGCAAGGCTTATGATTCTCGATAAGAGAAGGCTCAATGCAATGGTTGATTATTGCAAGACAGGAAGCTGCCTGCGGGAGTATATTCTTAAATATTTCGGTGAAAGACCGGATAATCCGGAGGGCGGAAGATACAACTGCCACAACTGTTCTAACTGTGTTGTGGATGAGGCAGAAAAGGAAGCTGATGAGGCATATATGAATCCGGCTAACCGTTTCAGCGCGCCTGTATCAAAGAGTGCTGCTATGGTGGCAGACAGGATGAAGCAGTCTGCGGCTGCCGCCAAATCTGCTTATGCAACGCCTAAGTCTAAGAAACCGGAGGATGCTCTTAATGAAAGAGGTGTCATGCTGTTTAACAGACTGCGCGAGCTAAGAAAGCAGATTGCTGTGTCGGTTGGAATGCCGCCATATATAATATTCTCGGACAGGACGCTTATAGATATGTGCCTTAAGGTGCCGTTTACCGAGGAAGAAATGCTGTCGGTAAGTGGAGTTGGTGAAAATAAATATGAGCGCTACGGTAAAGCATTTATGGATGAGATATATGATTTCCTTGATGGAATGAAGCAGAATCTGGCGCGGTGATGCAGCTAAGTACATGCCTGAAAGCCTTGCTGCAGCCTGCTCCTGTGTTTTTGATATGCACATTCAAAAAACTTTGTGTTTTTGGTCTGGCTGTTAATGAAATTATGTATCAGGGGCTGGCTCTGAATGGGAATATGAAATCAGAATTACGAATCGGAGATATGTATGAAAAATTATAAGATGATAATTACTTATGATGGAACCAGATATTATGGCTGGGAACATCAGCCTTCTACGGATATGACAATACAGGGCAAGTTGGAAGCAGTGCTTTCTGCCATGACAGGCAGAGAGGTTGAGGTTATAGGTGCAGGCAGGACTGATGCCGGAGTACATGCAAAGGGAATGGTTGCTAACGCCCATATGGAAACTAAGATGAAGGAAGATGAGATATGTAGTTACTTAAACAGGTACCTTCCAGAGGACATCTGTGTACAGGAGGTGCGCGTTGCATCTGACAGATTCCACAGCCGTTATAATGCACAGGGGAAAACTTACTGCTATACATGTTATGTTGGGGATAAGAAGCCTGTATTTAACAGGAAATATGTTAATATAATTGATGGCAGGTTAGATGTTGAAGCCATGAAGAGGGCGGCAGATATACTTACAGGAGAGCATGATTTTGCGTCATTCTGTGGTAATCCTAAGATGAAGAAATCTACAGTCAGAGAGATTTATTCTATTGATGTATCGCTTAAGGGTTCGTTTCTTAACCTGACTTATCATGGAAGTGGGTTTCTACAGTATATGGTAAGGATATTGAGTGGCACGCTTCTTGAGGTCGGACAGGGGAAGAGAACGCCGGAGAGTATGTATGAGCTTCTTGAGGCGGGGAACAGAAGTCTTGCTGGTGCAACTGCGCCGGCTAAGGGGCTGTGTCTTTTGAAGGTTGACTACTCGAAGGAGGTGTGATGCGACGGACGCCGTACAGGCTGTGCCGGAGGTGGCGGGTATCTGGTGTCCATAGGTGCCTGCCCTCAGGATTCATATGTCTAGTGAAACTAAATGCCGCAATCTGCTGAGCTTTTTATGGGGCTTGTAATCAAACGCGCTTCGCTTGAACGAGATTACAAGCCCCAATCTTTAGCAGATTGCGGCATTAACTTTCACACGACATATGAATATTTGGGCAGACACCTATGGACACCAGATACCCGCCACTTCCGGCACAGCTCTGTACGGCTGACTTTCCTTATGCTTGTGGGGATTTGAAAAAACAGCCGCTCAACTTGTGCTGAGGATTTCTGCAGGATTCCAGTACAGGGAGATTTTGATTTATTCTAAAAGAAAAAGAAAAGAGCCACTTTTGCAGTGACTCTTTCAAACTATTTGTCGCCATAATGTCCACGACAATGCGCAATGTAGATACGGCCTTCTTCCATGTGATACACAAGGCGGTTTTTGT
>CAVKBP010000131.1:0-7034 GCA_963654395.1 Ruminococcus sp. CAG:382 | reverse complement strand
CAGCATCATAGATTGGCTTAATATCTGACTCTTCTTCCTCAAGCTCAGAAGCTATTGTCGAAAGAGCCTTAGACTTTTTTACTTTCTTTATAATCAGAGTGATTACTTTAGCTTGTTCGCCTTCCGCCACTCCCTCTTCACGCGCTTCATCCGCTAATGTTTTTCTTACTTTATCCTCTTCATAATCATATATACTCACTTCCACAATCTCCTCTCTGTGCTCTTGAAAGAAATCGACAAGTATAATTGACTCCTATCTGTCTCCCGCAATAAAAAGCACTCCCAGCGTTCCCGGACCACAATGTGAAGAAATCACACCGCCAGCCCTTGTCTCAAGAATCTCATCAAAGACACCAAGCCCGTCAAGATAAGCCCTGACCGAATCAACTATCTCTCTGTCACAGCCGGAATGCGTAATAAATACTCTGTCCTTCTTAGCCTTCTTAAGCTCCTCTTCCATATCCTTAACATAATCAAGAACAACTCCCTTCATGCGTCCTCTGTATTTTTTGCCAGGATTCATCTTTCCGTTGTTGACCTCGATTCTTGGATGAAGCTTAAGTACACCGCCAGCCATGGCAGCAAGTCCGCTGCAGCGTCCGCCCCTGTGAAGATAAGTGAGTGTATCAACCACGAAGCTTGCCCTGACTCCCGGTCTTAATTCCAGTATATTCTTCTCGATATCAGCAGCACTCCTGCCGCTCTGTGCCATAACTGCCGCCTCGATAACTAAGTGTCCTATACCAGTTGACAGGCTTTCAGAATCAATCACATGCACTCTTTCCTCTGCCTCAAGCTCCCTTGCTGCAAGCCTGAACACATTGGCTGTAGTAGACATATCCTCTGATATTGCAAATGCTACAATATCCCTGCCCTCATCTAAAACCCTCTTAAATACCTCAATTGTGTCATCAATAGACACAGCAGATGTCTTAGGCGTTGTCTTATTCTCATCTGCCCATTCATATATCTTATCAGGTGTAATATCAATCCCATCCCTGTACTCATCATTTCCTAAAAGAATATGAAGTGGGATAACCGATATATCATATCTGTCTATAAGCTCCTTTGTTAAATCACTTGTACTGTCTGAAATAATCTTAACCATGTAAATGTAATTCCTTTCTAACTGCTGTATGTCTGCAAGAAATCATACAGCTCTTTTTCTCCATCAAAATATATTCCCTCATCGAGCCTTTCTCTTAAGTTATCCGGAAGTGAACCAATGTCAATGTCCGCATAATCATAAAACAACTCCTGTCCTTCATCCGCAATATATCTGTATATCCTTAAAGCTCCCTCTTCATGCCTTAATACATACCTGTACGCTTTGCTTTCCTCTGCATCTGTCACCTGTGTGCTTATTTCATTTTTAAAATGTTTATCAGAAGCTTTCTTATCGTCTGTCACAACAGGTAATATTATTGCAAATGCGGCAGCTATTACAGCCACAGCCGTAATCAAGGCATATAGCCAGGACATTTTTCTATTCATCAATACTCCCTCCCATAAGTTCTCCTTACAGGAAAGTATTAACGAAAACCGGCTATATTATACTATAACGAAAAGCTCTCTGGCAGAAGCTCCTTAAAGCTATATGTCTTAAGCATATCCCCATCCTCTACAATTACCCTTGTATCAGGATTGAAAAATTCGGACATAACCTGTCTGCATATTCCACAGGGATAAGCCGGCTGGCTGCCGGAGCACACTATAGCAATAGCGTCAAAATCCTTTACGCCCTCACTGACTGCCTTAAATATAGCAGTTCTTTCTGCACAGTTGGCAGCTCCATAAGAAGCATTTTCAATATTACAGCCTGTGAACACCTGTCCATCAGAACATAAAAGTGCTGCACCTACCGCAAAATGCGAATATGGCGAATACGAATATTTAAGTGCTTCCTTTGCTTTATCAATAAGCTCTCTGTCTGTCATATACCTTCACCTCTTAACTAACGGGTAATCCCCAGTCTTTCAAGCACCTCATTCTGCTTGGCTTCCATAACCGCACTCTCCTCCGGTGTCATATGGTCGTAACCGAAAAGATGCATCATGCTGTGTGCAGTAAGAAAAGCAAGCTCTCTTTTTTCAGAATGTCCATATTTGTCAGCCTGCTCCTTGATTTTCTGGACACACAGGACAATATCTCCAAGAAGAAGCTCTCCTGTATCCGGATTAAAATAATCCTCGGCATTGTTTTCTAACTCATCCTCAATCGCATCGAAATCCGACGGAGCAGCATAATTAACACCCGGGAATGAAAGCACATCTGTTGCAGCATCAATATTCCTGTACTCCTTATTAATCTCATGAATTGTGTCACTGTCAACAATAGTCACATTAACCTCTGCCTCATAAGGACATTTTTCATAATCAACTGCCTCGTTGACAACCTCAGTAATTATCTTTTCATAATCCAGATCAAGTCTTTCCTCAGCCTCGTATTCTATATTAATAGTCATATCAATCCTTTTTCCTTCCTGTCTGGCTGCCTCTGCGAGCCTCTCTTCTCTTGGCAGCCTTAGCCTGATTTTCTTCGTAATCCTCGTATGCCTTGACGATTTTCTGCACAAGCGGATGTCTTACCACATCTTTATTAGTAAGCTTTATAAATGCTATTTCATCCACCTTGGACAGCACCTTCATCGCAACCTCAAGTCCCGACACTGTATCCTTTGGCAGATCCTTCTGCGTCATATCACCAGTGACAACAACCTTTGAACCGAATCCGATTCTTGTAAGGAACATCTTCATCTGTGCCGGTGTAGTGTTCTGCGCCTCATCAAGTATTATAAATGCGTTATCAAGTGTTCGTCCTCTCATATATGCAAGCGGTGCAACCTCGATAAGCCCTTTCTCCATATTGGCATTAAAGCTCTCAGCACCCATAATCTGGAAAAGCGCATCATATAATGGCCTGAGATACGGATCAACCTTGCTCTGTAAATCACCGGGCAGGAAGCCCAGCTTTTCACCAGCCTCAATCGCCGGTCTTGTAAGAATAATTTTATTAACCTCATTATTTTTAAATGCGTTGATAGCCATAGCCATTGCAAGGTATGTCTTGCCTGTTCCAGCCGGTCCGACACCGAACACAATCATCTTGTCTCTTATCGAATCAACATATTCCTTCTGCCCGAATGTCTTCGGCTTGATAGGTCTTCCTGCAATTGTCCTGCACACAGTATCTGAATCAATCTCAATCAGCTCCTCAGTCTTTTCCTCAAAGGACTGCGCAATAGAATAATCAACATTCTGTCTTGTAATCTGGCTGCCCCTCTTAGAAAGCTCATACAGATAATTAAGCACATCGGCAGCTCTCTTAACCGCCGCGTCCGCACCAAGCACCTTTACAGAGCTGTCTCTTACAATAATCGTAACCTTAAGCGTTTTCTCAATAACCTTGGCATATTCATCAAACTGCCCGAATATATTGGAGCAATGCTCTGCCGGTATATTAATAAGACTCTCCACTTCACTCATCAGATGTTTCCACCTTTCTAATTTCAAAATCCGCAGGAACTGCCGCATCTATATCAGCGTGTGCAGCATACTTATCCCCGCTCCTTTCTATATTAACATGATAATCATATATTTGCACATTATTTTCTTTCAAATGCTTTATAAAACGCTCTACCCTTTCCTTAAGAATAGCCTGCGCTTCTGCCTCACTGTATTCCTTCACATTTTCAGTATACTCCTTAAGCACAACCCTCTGTACAGACACTGGAAGCGCCAGATTACCAAGTGTTAAATTCTCATTATTGACAACCCTGTCACATTCCTTTAAATGTCGTGGCAAACCGATAGATATTTCATATTTATCTACATTTATAATATAAGTCGTCATCTTGCGGCCGGTATATATTTTATCTGCATATACCGCTTCCAGCTCCTTATCAAAGGTGAGCTGTGTCCTTATCAGAATATCTGCATCTGCCTGCGTCTTAAACTCCTGAATATTCGCCTCGTAATCATCCGCAACATACACAGTATCCTCAACAAGAATATCCCCCTGTGAAACCTCGTCGCCAACGGCAACTCTTGGCGTTCCGCTTCTGGTTACGATATATTCAACTATGCCTGAATAACCTGCTGTAATATTCCCGCCAGCAATTGCATTATCCAGCTCATCAGCCTTCGACTCATCAATGCTGATTCTAAGTATATTTCCCTCAATCCTTGCATTAACCCAGGTAACCTGCGGCAGTTCATCCTTAATCGCTTTCTCAATGCTTTCAGTGTCTATATTCTTAACCTTATCGCCAGTTTCAACACCATGCTCCATAAGAAATCTAATCATCATCTCATCTGTATATATGTAATTTCCATCGAATTCAATGTTCCACACGAAGCTGCTCACAATGAGCATCAGAATAAATGCAGTGGCAAAGCCGGCAATTATCGAATAATTTCTTCTGTATCTGGCTAGAATATATCGTACATCATGCTTTTCTAAAACCTTAATATGTACATGACATTTTCTTCTTAATTCCTTTGTGCGGAAATAATCCTGTCTTGTTATGCACGCCCTGATTGTATCCTTAACACACCTGCAGTTATAAAAATAAATATCCCGCCGGCAGCACAGATTAATAAATCTTTCGCGCTCCCAGCCGGATATTTCAACGACAATATAATTATGTATTCTTTGCATCAGCCTCTCCTTTTAGAGAAACTTTGCCAATACATCCCTTAAGAAGAATTTCGTCCTGATTCATATGGTATATTAAAAGATTGCTTCCACTCACTTTGATATTGCCAAGTCTTGTGGATATCTTGAGATACTCACTCGTATACTCAAGTATCCCCTTATAATTCTCAATAAAAATCTCGCAGTCACCAAGCATTGATATAACAGGAAGTCCTGCAACAACATCTCTGCTAAGCTTACACATCTGTCCAAGCCTTATTCCGCTATTGATAGACTCACCCATAAAGCCAGCTTCCACTAAGCATTTTTACATTGTATGCGCCTTGACCTGGCTTTTATTCATATTACTGCCTGAAAGCTTTCTGTTTTTAATCTTAGCCTCAAGCTCCTTAATCTGCTCACCCATCTTTTTATGTGATGCTTTATTTTTATTAACATATTCCTCACATTTTTTGATAATTTCATTATTATCCTTAATCATTTCTTCAATATCCATCTCCCTTGCTTCCTGTTTTGCAATATTATCACGGGTCTTTTTAAATTCCACAACCTTATTATGATAATTTACCATATCAGTACTGATATCTTTAATGCAGTCTATAACATCTGTCATCATTTCACTCTGATATCTGTCAACCTTATCATTAGGATTAAGCTTTTTCATATATTCATTTACAGCATTATAAGCCTCATCCATGGAATCTCTTATTGATTTTCTTGTTTTCTTATCCAGCTTTGAATAATCATCATCCATCTTCTGGAATTTATCATTAAGAGCACTCAGCTTATCTGCAGCAGTTGTAAATTCTCCCATTGAAGAACCTTCATATTGGTCAATTAAGCCCTCATAATAGTTAGAGAATGTTGCTATCTTGTCATTAAGACCTTCTGATATCTTTTCAGCCTCTGGACGCAGGTTTCTGTATTTTTCAAGATTATTCCTGATACCATTCAATGCATCAGATAATTTTATTGCTTTTCTTTTGAAATCTACGCTTCTCTTTTCAGCCATTTCGTATATTTTATATTCTTCTTTGAGATTTTTAAGAGTTTCATCCTCCTTCTGCCATGCTTTCTGCTGCTCTGTCTGTTTCTTCTGCTCCGCTTTAATCTTATTATGTTCATTGAGCTTCTTTACTGCATTAATTCTTCTCGCTCTCTGATTTTCTCTATATCTATTAATGACATCCTTTAAAGATATATCTGCATCCTCAATTTTTAACCTCTGTATCTTCGTATTATTATTATCAAATGTTTTTTGACATTCATCTTTTTCTGCATTAAGCTCGTTTATCTTATTTTTATTTTCCTCAATTTTTCCCTGCAGCTCACGAATCTTTTCATCCTGTTCACGTATCTTTTCATTTTGTTCTTCAATATATTTATCCTTATTAAAGTCCTCATACAGAGGTACTTTGTTGATATCCTTAATCATGTCCTTTATACTCTGTGCTGCGGCTTGTGCTGCGGCTAATCTGGTATTGCCAATGCCCCATGACTTCCATTTGCTTGGATATCCTTCGTCAGTCTTCTTCAATATGTAATCATTCACTAATTGTAATGTTTTATTTAAATTATCTGTCAATATAGTTTTATTAGATTTGTATCCTATTTTATCTCTATCTGCTTTTGAAAACATTGTTCTGAAATCATCAATAGCTCCAAGCATATCCTCATATGCTTTTGATGTGTTCGGTCTGCCGGTACTGCGGAATGTTTGAAAGCTTTCTTCAAGCTGTTTATAATCAGCATTTACCCTATCAACAGCCTCTTCCCAATTAGTGTGGCCAAGTATCTTATCTTCTATAGTTTTAGAAATACTGATTTTATCTGCGTTAGCAGTTTCAATTTTCCTGAAATACTTTTTATTCTTATCTTTCAATTCATCTGTCTTTTTTATAATTGCCTGTTTTCTTTTTTCTAATTCATCCTGTTCCTCCTCAAGCCTTTTTATCTGTTCGTTATACTTATAGGTAACACCATTTTTTCTGTCATTTTTAAAGTCTTCCATTTCCTGCTCAAGCTGCACCTTATGTGCAAAGCCTTCAACACCAAATTCTTCCTCAACAGCATTAACAACATCCTTATCTGGCATAATAATCCTCCATTCCGCAGGCACAAAGTGCCATGTTATATATTAAAAATAATTGTAACAATTCTTATTAAAATCATTATCTCCGAACTGTTATCAGAATTATATCATACGAGTGAGACAAAAGTAAGACAAATGGAAACAGCCCTGAAAATAAAATGAAAAAAGGTTACAGTTCACACCCCATGTGTAGGCTTTTGTGCAAAATGCCAAAATTTAAAAAATTTTTCAGTGGATAACTCTATTAAGGATTAGAAGTCATGTTAATGATTCCTAATCCTATTTT
>CAVKBP010000130.1:0-7035 GCA_963654395.1 Ruminococcus sp. CAG:382 | reverse complement strand
TGATGCCTGCGTCACAAATAGCCGTGTGAAAAATCAGATATCAATCTGATTTTTTGCACTACTTCCTTCTCGCTGTGATATTAACCCACTCGCCATCGTGGTTAATCTCAACTATCTCTAACTCAGGATTCTTCTTAAACGCCTCTGCCACTTCATTTTCCTTGGTATCAATGATACCTGATGTAATGAAGTAAGCGCCATGCTTCATATGCTCATGTATGCATGTTGAAAGCGGCTCTAACACATCAGCGAGAATATTGGCACATACAATGTCGTAGCACTCATATCCGCACGCGTCCTTGACAGCCTTATCATCAATGATATTGCCCTCGATAACCTCAAGCTGCTTCTTGTCTATATTATTCTGCTCTGCATTTTCTTCTGACGCAATAATCGCATTAGGATCAAGGTCTGTTCCAAATGCATGCTTTGCGCCATATTTTAATGCAACTACCGATAAAATACCACTTCCACATCCGACATCTAAGATCTCATCACCAGACTTGACATACTTCTGGAGCTGCTTTATAACCATTCTAGTAGTCTCATGCGAACCAGTTCCAAAAGCAGTTCCCGGATCAATGCTTAGTACCGCATGTCCCTTCATCTCCTCCGTCTCCGGCTCCCATGTAGGCTTAATATATAAGTCTCCTATTGTAAATGTATGCCAGTACTGCTTCCAGTTATTAATCCAGTCCTTGTCCTCTGTCTCTGATTCTGTGATTGTTCCCTCACCGATATCAATAAATGTTCTTAAATCTTCAAGCTCTGCCTTGACCTTTTCAAGCATAGAGCCATCATCTTCCTCGCTGTCAAGATAGAAATTAACCTTAGCCCTGCCATCATCAGGTGGCAGATCCGGAATGAAATCCACGAACATAGACTTAGCTTCTTCCTTGGTAAGCTGTACATTGTCCTCAATCTCAATTCCTTCTATCCCAATATCATTAAGCGCACTGCTTATCATATCAACCGCTTCTGTAGTTGTCTGGATTGAATATTTATTCCACTTCATAGTAACCCTCCATTTTTGCCTGCTTTTCAAGGCATCTCAGGTTTGTGCGCAAGCACAAATCCTGCGTGTGAAAAATCTTTGATTTTTCACACTAAGTTCCTTTCATATATTTTTATAACTATCCAAAACTCCATTAGCAAACCCGCCTCTGCGTGCTTTTTCTCATGTGGTTACTTCGCCATATAAAACTGCTTATCCGCCTGAAAGCAAGTATTAGCAGGACGCAGCTCTGCATGGCTCTGAATAGCCTTACATCTTCAAAAATGCTTCATAGCCCTTTAATGTCTCATAAAGGTCTGCCTTGCTTATAACCTCGAAAGGTGCATGCATATTCTGTACAGCGATTCCGCTGTCAATTACATTCATATCAAGGTTAGCTAAGATATATGCGATAGTTCCACCGCCGCCTGCGTCTACCTTTCCAAGCTCTGCCATCTGGAAATACACATCTGAATCATCCATAACCATTCTTAGCTTTCCAATGAATTCAGCAGAGGCATCATTAGATCCGCTCTTTCCTCTTGAGCCTGTGTACTTGTTAAACACCATGCCCTTTCCGAAGAAAGCCGCATTTTTCTTTTCAAATACTGATGCATAATTAGGATCATATGCTGCACTTACATCTGATGATAACATATAAGAATTAGCAAGCGCTCTTCTTAGCTTAAGCTCTGAATAGTCACCACATCTGTCCATAACCTCTGCCACCATATTTTCAAAGAATCTCGAATGCATTCCTGTTGCACCGACACTTCCAATCTCCTCCTTATCAACAAGAATGCACACGCCGGTTCTTGTAACCTGTGGTGTATTAAGAAGTGCAATAAGTGATGGATAAGCACACACTCTGTCATCATGTCCGTATCCCATAATCATACTTCTGTCAAGACCATAATCTCTTGCCGGTCCTGCCGGAACTGCTTCAAGCTCTGCTGATAAGAAATCCTCTTCCTCAATTCCATATTTTTCTTTAAGAATTGCAAGGATATTCTTCTTTACAGCTTCCTTTTCCTTCTTTTCTTCCTTGTCAGCAGCTTTGCTCTCACCGTCCCTGCTTTCGCTGTCTGTGGCTGCCGGCATGCTTCCAATAAGGATATCTAAATCCTCGCCCTCAACTACAAGGCTGCCTTTCTTTTCCATCTGCTTTGAAGCAAGATGTATAAGAAGGTCTGACACTCCGACAACAGCATCATCAGCGTCTTCTCCGATTACAACCTCAACGCATTCACCATTCTTTAATGCAACAACGCCATGAAGTGCAAGAGGAATTGCTACCCACTGGTATTTCTTGATTCCACCATAATAGTGGGTATCTAAAAGCACCAGCCCAGAGTCCTCATACATAGGATTCTGTTTGATGTCAAGTCTAGGCGAATCAATATGTGCACCAAGTATATTCATACCTGCACTTACCGGCTCATTTCCGATATTAAAAAGCACAATAGCCTTCTTCATATTGACAGCATATACCTTATCACCAGCCTTTAAAGTCTCATTGGCTGCAATAACATCCGCTAAATCCCTGTATCCGGCTTTCTTAGCAAGCCCAACAGCCTTCTTTACACATTCTCTTTCTGTCTTGCATTCTGATATAAATGTTCTGTATTCATCTGCAAATGCCATAACATTTTTCTTATCTTCTTCTGAATATTTCTTCCATGCATTCTTTCTTTCCATAACTGCTGCTTCCTTTCTATATCTAATCTATATGCCTAATGTTATCTGCTCACCTGAACTATCTGAATCCGAATCGTCCGCATCAAAGCTTTCGCTGGCAATCTCTAACTCTGCCTCTTCCTTATACTGCTCAATCATATCCTCACTGATTACCGGAAGCTCATCTATTGACTGCACACCGAACGACCTTAAGAAGTCCTCCGTAGTTCCGAAAAGCATTGGTCTTCCCGGCGCATCCAGCCGCCCCACTTCCTTTACAAGTCCAAGCTCAACTAACTTGCTCACTGCCCTGTCAGAATTAACACCTCTGATATTCTCTATCTCAATCTTAGTCACAGGCTGCTTATATGCTATTATTGACAGAGTTTCAAGTGCCGCCTCTGTCAGCGTATATCTCCTGGGCTGGCTGCACACTCTTATAAGCGCATCATAATACTCCTGCTTCGTGCACAACTGGAAGCTGTTTTCAAGCTCAATAATCCTTATTCCCCTGTCCTCTGATTCATATTTATCCATAAGGTTATGAACTATCTTAGTGGTCGTATTAACATCCTGTTCAATGGCATCTGCCAGCTTGCCCACCTCCACGGACTCTCCCATGGTAAAAAGCACCGCCTCAATTATGCCCTCCATCTGTTCTAAATTCATTGCACTACTCCTCTGTTATATCTTCAATAAGCTCAGGATCCCTTACCACCCTTATAAATATATCATCCTCCGGGCTTTCCTGCTTAGCCTCTACAAATCCTGTCTTAATAAGCTCTAACACAACTAAAAATGTAACTATAACAGCAACCTTTGACGGATTATTCCATAACAGCTCCCTGAAGCTGAAGCTTTCGTGTTCCATCATAAATGCTTTGATATCCACGAGCTTTTCACTCATGGTTACTTCTTCCTTCTCAATCTTTCCGAACTTGCTTCGTACTGGATCAATCTTATCCTCCTTACGCTTCATTACATCAGTAAATATTCTGTTAAGGCGTGTAAGTGTCGTATCTCCTATAACCTCATTTAAATCAACAGGAGGTGTATATGCCGCCACTTCCTCTGGAATGTCCTGCTTCTTAAAATATGTTCTCCCGGCGTCAGTATGCTTATCCTTTAATTCCTGTGCCATCGCCTTGAAAAGCTTATATTCTAACAGCTTCTTGACAAGCTCTGCTCTCGGATCCTCCTCATTGCCTTCCTCGTCAACTTCCTTAGGAAGCAGCATTCTTGATTTGATATCCAGAAGTGTCGCCGCCATGACAAGGAATTCACTTACCACATTGAGGTCTTCCTTCTTCAATTGTTCAACATATTCCATATACTGGTCTGTAATCATTGCAATCGGAATATCATATATACTAACTTTATTCTTATCAATCAAATGTAAAAGAAGATCTAAAGGTCCTTCAAACACCTGAAGCTTAACACTAATTCCCATATCTGCCTCACTTTATTTACTGTGCGCAATTACACGAATCACATTTTACATAAAATAACTGATGTTTGCAAGTAATTGCTAAATTCTAAAAAATAACATATAATGATATGGTAACTGTTTAAGGGCAAAGCATTTGGCTTCTGGCTCTTTGCAGTAACCCTCATTAATTAAGGATTATAGGAATAAGCATGCTGAATTTTATATTATTTGTTAAAAGAATTATCCAGAAAATCACAGACGACCGTATTGGCGACTACGCTTCCTCAGCATGTTACTATCTCATGCTGAGTTTTTTCCCATTCTTTATAGGTCTTCTAAGCTTAATCAGGTTTCTGCCTGTTTCTAAAAAAGACCTTTTAACGATTCTGTATGGGATTCTTCCAACACAGCTTCAGCCGATTGTCCAGGTGATGATTAATGATATATACGATAATTCTACCACAGCACTCACCCTCATTACAGCAATAGGTATTATATGGGCTGCCGGCAAGGGCTTCATGGCAATAGTCCGGGGATTGAAGCAGATATACAGAAAAAATAATCAGAACAACTGGCTTTTCCAGAGAGTACGGGCAAGCATATATGCGCTCATATTCATGGCACTTATTATTGCCAGCCTTATTCTCATGGTATTTGGCAGTAATATTATAGATTTTACCATGCAGTATGTGCCCCAGCTTACTAATTTAGTAACGGTATTCAGGGAACTGTTTAATAATAAGCATTTTCTGTTTCCGGGAGTACTTACCTTGTTCTTTACAATTGCATTCTCACTTGTATCAAGAAGAGGCAGGAAGTTTTATAAAGAAATTCCGGGAGCTTTTTTCTCGGCTGTGGGCTGGTATCTTTTCACTGCCCTGTATTCACTATATGTGGATCACTCACCGAATTTTTCTTACATGTATGGAAGCATCGCCAATATTATTGTGGCTCTGATCTGGATGTATTTCTGCATGATTATCATATTCATCGGTGCTGAAATCAATTATTTTGTCAATGATGAAAAGATATTCAGGCATTATTTCGGGAAGAAATCAGAGTAAGCGTTGTGCCCCTATAGAAGAATTCCAGTATCTGCGCATAAGTCATGGATTCTGCCATTTTATTGGCAGCATTCTGGCTCATGCCGATTCCATGCCCATAGCCGCCTCCGGTTATCTTAAAGCCTGTCAGCCTGTCTCCCTCCATCACCTTTTCAAACACACAGAAGGTACTTGGAAGATTAGCATATCTGGCTGTCCCTGACTTAGTATTCATATCAATCTCTGCATTTCCAAATGCACCTCTTATCGCAGATTCACTGTCTATCACAGCTTCCCCTTTATCGCCTGTCACCCTGACCTTAACTGCCGCGCCGCCATTAGCCCGCTCAAGCACTTCTATATCTGTTATATTGCCTACATTCCTGCCTGTAGAACGCGCAAAGCCTTCACTTATCTCTTTAACCGACTCCTCCATGCTCCATCTGTACAAGGTACAGTCGTAATCGTAGTCAGCTTCATTTTCACTCTTTATAAATGTATTGAATTCAGATTCTATTGTAAGCGTAAGCCCCCTGTCTATGCCTCCTACACATTCTGCAACGAAATACGGATAGTTTTCCGTAGTATTTCCCCACAGTGTAACATCTGTCGTGCTTCCACATGAGGTCGAATAATAATATGTTTTTACCACTTCTCCATTATATGACAGAACCTGCCCTGCTGTGGCATCTACAGCCTCATCTGCTGAGTCTGCGCGCGGCGAATTATTGTACACCTGGAACTGTATCGAATCATCAATATGTGCTCCATATGAGCTGTAATAATTATTGGAAAGCTCTGTATAAGCATAGCTTCTTGCACATACCGCCTGACATTTCAATGCTTCAATATTAAAGCCTGACGGCATCTCACTTGGAACAACCTTTTTAAGATAATCCTCTATCCCAATCTCATTTACAACAACAATCCCATCATCATAACGCGAAACCTCTATAGTTCCGCCATATGAGGGTGTTCCAACACCTCTGTTTACTGACTGAAACTGTATCTCTCCTGATTTCGGAACAAGCCTGATTCTGCCCTCATTAAAGGCTTCCGTATCCTGATTAAATACAACCGCCTCCCCCGGCGCTGTCTCATACGATTCTTCTCCATATTCTACAATCATTCCGGAATCTGCACAAAATACTGTTTCATCAAAAAATATATCCTTAAACCCGCTTGTCTTAATAATCACTCTTATATTATCAGCCTGCAGCACTTTATTCTTAATTGCCCCGCACACTTCACCATCCGCAACAATAAAATCCTGCAATGCATAGCCTACAATAATGCTGCTGTAATTACTTGTCAGAGAATTCTCTTTTTCATACATAATGAAGTCCTCGTCAAGCTTAACAGCGCCATAACCCTCTATCTCAACATTATCCTCTGAGACAGACAGCACCTTGCCACTTACAACATCCGTCTTGGTGTTTACTTCAACAATCCCACCATTCTCGACAGTGATATCACACAGGCAGCCGGTAACATCTTCCGCTATTTTCCCACTCTTAAAGCTTCTCACACTGCCATACATATTGGCTGTTATCATATCATCTTCTACATTAGTTATATAGACATTTTTATAAACATTAATCTCTGTGGAAGTATCACTGCATCTGTTTTTAATCATCTGTGACATATATATACAGGCTGATGACATAAAAATCACCAGTGCAGAATAGGCTAAGAATATTAATCTCGTTCTCTTTCTCATATACCATTCTCCATTCCTGCCCGTTTTCAGGGCTTTTAGAGCCTGTGTGCAGGAACATATCCTGTGGTACAGCGATTTCCAAATAACTATCCCAATAACCTGCCTGTTTTGGGGCTAGTACAGCGAAAATTAAATAACCGCCATATTGACTTGTCTGATTTCTCATATGCTG
>CAVKBP010000129.1:0-7117 GCA_963654395.1 Ruminococcus sp. CAG:382 | reverse complement strand
TTTACAACTGTTATTTCATTGTTTTTATTATAAGAAGATAGATAACCCCATGAGGGGACGGAAACACATCAATGACAGTATCAATTGATACTGGTTGATTACCGTATAAGAAGATAGATAACCCCATGAGGGGACGGAAACCCAGTTTTGTTTCATTGTTTACAACTGCAATTTCATTATAAGAAGATAGATAACCCCATGAGGGGACGGAAACATTCAATCACAGTATCAATTGATACTGGTTGATTACCATAAGAAGATAGATAACCCCATGAGGGGACGGAAACTTTCCAAATAATTCATTGTATATATTTTCATTTTTATAAGAAGATAGATAACCCCATGAGGGGACGGAAACAATTAATGACATCGTCAATGTATTTATCAATATACTGATAAGAAGATAGATAACCCCATGAGGGGACGGAAACTTTCATATAATCAACTGTATATAATTTCATATCATGATAAGAAGATAGATAACCCCATGAGGGGACGGAAACCATACATTCAAAATCATGTTGTAGTTATCATCATCATAAGAAGATAGATAACCCCATGAGGGGACGGAAACTACACTATTGTCTTAGCTGAAAATATCCGAACACCAATAAGAAGATAGATACCCCCTAATGGGGACGAAAAGGCGATTGATTTTACGCATTTATAAATTTGATAAAATAGACAGAAAGTACTTCTAGGGCATTAGAAAGGGGAAGAATATGAGTTACCTTTATGTTAATGATGATGGTGTGGTAGTAAGCATTGAGGGAAACAGGTGTGTTGCTAAGTATAAAGATGGCATGAAACAATACCTGCCTATAGAGTCATTAGAGGGGATTGTAATTATGGGACGGTCACAATTAACCACCTATTGTATGGAACAGTGTCTCATGCAGGGGATTAATGTGTCTTTCTTTTCAAAAGGGGGACGGTATTTTGGCAGATTGCATTCAACAGGACATGTCAAGACAGAAAGGCAGAGAATGCAATGTGCTTTATATGATACTGATTTTGCGTTACAATTATCTAAGCGGATTATATCAGCCAAGATTAAGAATCAGGAGGTTGTATTAAGAAGATACGAGAGGAGCAGCAATGTAGCATTGAAGGATATTCATAATATGATGTCCATATGCAGAAGTAAATTAGATAACTGTGAAAGCGTATATGAGATAATGGGTTATGAAGGGCAGAGTGCAAAGTATTATTTTGATGGCTTGTCAAAATGTATTAAGGATGAATTTGTATTTCATGGACGAAGCAGACGACCACCTTTAGACGAATTTAATTCTATGATAGGACTGGGATATTCGGTGCTGATGAATGAGATATATGGTAAAATTGAAGAAAAAGGATTGAATCCTTATTTTGGATTTATGCATCGGGATGCAGAAAATCACCCAACGCTTGCCAGTGACCTTATGGAAGAATGGCGTGCAGTTATAGTGGATGCGACTGTTATGAGTATTATTAATGGCAATGAGATTTCAAAGGATGAATTTGACAATAATCTGGATGAACCCGGCTGTTATCTTAATAAGAAAGGCGTTGGAATACTTATAAAGAAGCTGGAAAGAAAGCTGCAGACTGATGTCAGATATCTGGATTATATTGATTATCCGGTTGATTTCCGGCATGCCATGTTGTTACAGGTTAATCAGCTTGTTAAGGCAATGGAGAATGAAGATGCGTCAATGTATCATCCGATATTAATCAGATGATTGCGTACATAGAGGTAATTGCTTATGGATGAGGATTATTATTTTAATATTGATGATGAAATAACTAGTGATAAAGTATTTGTTCTGGTAATATATGATATATCAAGCAATAAATGCAGAACTAAATTTGCTAATCTGTTATTGGGATATGGCTTCAGAATTCAGAAATCAGCATTTGAAGCTGTAATAACTAAGAGCAAATTAGTAAAGCTGCAATCGGAGATTCCCCGTTATATCGATGAAACGGTGGACAGTGTCAGGCTGTACAAGATTAATGGCAAAGGAAATGTTGTGACATGGGGGACAACCGAGGATTACAATGATGAGGATATTATAATAATATAGAAAGAGACGGATTATGGGAAAGAAGATTTTATTTTCACCAATTGGCGGAACTGATCCAATTAAATATTTACATGATGGTTCGATGCTACATATATGCAGACATTACAAACCGGATGAGGTTGTGTTGTATATGTCTAAAGAAATAATCGAAAAGCATAGATTAGATAACAGATATGTTAGAACTATTGAATTATTAGGAGAAGCTATCAATCATCAATTCAACATTCGTGTAATTGAGAAAGAGGATTTTGTAGATGTCCAGAAATATGATATATATTATGATTTATTTAGACACGAGATTAGGAAGATAAGTGATACAATGGCACCGGATGACGAGCTTATAGTAAATATGGCATCTGGCACTCCGGCTATGAAAAGTGCATTATTAATTCTTGCTACACTGGCAGAATACACATTTTTACCTATACAAGTCAGCTCACCTAAGAAGCGCATGAATGAGGAGCATGAAGACAGAACGGATTATGATGTGGAAGCTAACTGGGAGCTGGATTCGGATAATGAACCGGACAGCGAGAACCGCTGTGAAGAGGTAAGATGCTTGAATCTTATGAAGCTTCTTAAGATTGACATGATTAAAAAATTCATAATGAAATATGATTATGATGCCGCATTTGAACTGGCGCAGGAATTACAGGCAGATATAAGCAGTGATGCCTATACGCTTCTTAACATAGCTAACAACAGACTGAAATTAAATACGAGTGAAATATCAAAGCTTATGAGGGACAGACAATATGATATATATCCAGTGAAGGATTCTAACAAGTTAAAGCTTTTTGAGTATGCATGTGCAATTCAAATCAAACTTGAAAAGAAGGAGTATTCAGATTTTATAAGAGGCATAACTCCGCTAATTGTGGATGTTCTTGAACAGATTCTGAAGCTGAAGCTTAATATTGATATTAATAAGTCTTGTAATATTAGAAAAGATGGCAATAAAATCTGGAATACTGGCAAGCTTCAGGCAAATGGTTTATATAATATTTTGGATAAAGCATATGAAGAAAAAGGCGGCTTCAGAGAAGGACCGGTGTATTCACATGCTCTGGCTCATATTATTAAAGCTAAGAGTCAGGATGAGATATTGAAGCAGAAAGTAGAAGATATCGTGTATGTAGAGCAATGTGTCCGTAATCTGGCAGCACACCAGATTGTATCTGTTACTGCTGAATGGTTTGTAGAAAAATCAGGAAAATCAGCAGACGATATAATGAATATTATAAAATATCTTCTTGTGCAGGCTGGAGTTGGGGCTAAAAAGGATGACTGGAATACATATGATTCAATGAACCAGTTGATTATTCATTATTTTGAAAAAGAGGATTGATTGACACATCTAAAAAATACCGATATGCTGATATAGTACCAATAGGAAAGGATGATTATAGATGAAAAAGGTTAATATTCCAGTTGGCATTTCAGATTTTGAAGAAATCAGAAATGGTGATTTTTACTATATTGATAAATCTGGCTTAATTGAGGATATTTTGAATGAAAAGGCTAAAGTAACGCTTATCACACGGCCAAGGCGTTTCGGTAAGACTCTGGGTATGAACATGCTGGAAAGTTTCTTTGATATCCGCAAGGACAGCGGGAATCTTTTTGAAGGATTAAAAATATCAGAGAATCAGGAGTTATGTACTGAATGGATGAATCAGTATCCAACGCTTTCTATTTCATTCAGGCAGATAGATGGTCTGGATTTTATGGAGGCATATCAGCAGCTTGTCTATGAAATTGCGCTGTTATATCAGACTCATGCATACCTTCTGGATAGTCCGGAAATAAGAGCACAGGAAAAAATTCTTTTTCAGCAGATAAGTGAGCGGAAAGCGGAAAAAACTGATGTGCTGAGATCGATTCAATTTTTAACACATTTGCTTAATAGGCATTACAATAAGAAAGTGGTTCTTCTTATAGATGAATATGATGTACCTGTAGCGAAGGCTGACAAGAATGGTTATTATGATGAAATGCTGGATATAATGAAGGGGCTGCTGCAGGCTCTGAAGGATAATCAGGCACTTCAATTTGCAGTTGTCACAGGCTGCCTTAAGATAGCAAAAGAAAGTATATTTACAGGGACTAATAACTTTGTATCGGATACAATAGCGAACTCCAGCTTGAATGAATACTTTGGCTTTGTGCAGAGTGAGGTTGACCAACTGTTGAAAGCTACCAGTCTGACGGAGCAGGCTGACAATATCAGGAAATGGTATGATGGTTATCATTTCGGTGGCTTTGATGTATATTGCCCATGGGATGTCATGAATTATATACTGGAGTTACAGCGCAATCCAAATGCTAAGCCTGTCAGCTATTGGAAGAATACCAGTGATAATGCTATCATCCGCTCATTTATTGATTATGCAGGCAGTACAATAACCAACAAGCTTGAAACCCTGATGCAGGGAGGCTGCATTGTCCAGCGTATAGACGATAACCTCACTTATGATTATCTGCATTCATCGGAAGATAATCTATGGAGCACATTATA
The DNA here is from genome assembly GCA_963654395.1 of Ruminococcus sp. CAG:382. GTDB lineage: Bacteria > Bacillota > Clostridia > Lachnospirales > Lachnospiraceae > Lachnospira. Next base: position 2,530 of record CAVKBP010000129.1, on the reverse strand, counting down.
TCTGACAGGATATCTGACCTGTGCCAGAGAAGATGATTATAAGGGTGAACTGCCGGATTGTATGGCAGCTCTTATGATTCCAAATGCGGAAATTAAAGAAATTTTTGAGACAACTGTTATTAAATGGTTTGATGACAGTATGAAAAAGTGGAACCGGAATGCTTTATTTGACGCGGTCTGGAATGGTAACAGCGAGGGCATTACTAAAGAAATGAATAAGCTGCTTCGTCGTACAATCAGCTATCACGATTACAGGGAAGATTTCTATCATGCATTTCTTGCAGGCATTTTCACAGGTGCCGGATATATGGTAGATTCTAATAAGGAGCATGGGGAAGGCCGCAGTGATGTTGTTGTATATGATTCAATCAATGCCCGCGTTGCAATATTTGAAGCAAAATATACTAAGGTTCTGGGAAATCTGGAAAGTGAGTGTGACAGGGCATTGCAGCAGATTGATGATAAAATGTATGCAAAGGAGTATGAGGATGACTACGATCAGATTCTTTGCTATGGCATTTCATTTTTCAAGAAACGCTGTATAGTTAAGAAAAAGTGATTTACAGATTATGATAAGTCGAAAAAAGGCTATACAAATGTAATAAATGTGTGATACAATTCACCAGTAACAAACGAAAAATATGAGGTGGGAGCGTATGAAAATTAAAAAAGCTTTTGCGGTCGGATTGAGCGCAGTGCTGGCTATGAGTACATTTGGGTATAATTCATGGGCAGCGGACAAGAATGGGAAGAATGCACCTTCAGAAAGTACAGCTATGTACACAGGCGGATATATCGCTAGTGATTTGGATAATAATGTTCCAGAATATTATTCTGATATAGCAATGCTTGCAGATGACATTATTCCTTCAACATATCCTGAGAATATGGATGAATTTAAGAAAAAGTATCCGTCACTAAGAAATCAGAATCCGTATGGAACATGCTGGGCATTTTCTAGTATGGGACTTGCAGAGTTTGATCTTATCAACGATGGTACTAAGGATTCCAGTGTGGATTTAAGTGAATTACAGTTAGCATATTTTACATATAATTCTGTAGTTGATCCATTAGGTGGAACAGATGGAGATAATGCTATATATCATAATGAGAATGCAACTTATGACTATCTTAATGCAGGTGGAAATTATGAGTATGCTATTAGAAGACTCAGCCAGTGGGTTGGAGCAGTCAATGAGACAACTGTACCATATGGAAATGCAGCTAATTCTATAACTAATGGAATAGATTCGTTGTATGCATATGGTAATAATGTTGCACATCTGCAGAACGCATATAGAATTAATATTAAGACGCAGCCGGATAAAGTGAAAGAGGAGATAATGAAGCATGGTGCTGTAGGTGTTATGTATACACATTATCAGAATGGCGCGAATTATATTAATATGTCGTATAATGACAAAAAAGATACAATCAGCAGTAATGGGGATGGTGGACATGCTGTCATGGTTGTAGGTTGGGATGATGATTATTCAACAGACAATTTTGTAGATGGCAATAAGCCAGATAACAGAGGAGCATGGCTTGTAAGAAATAGCTGGGGTGAGAACAACTTTGGATATTTTTGGATGTCATATGAGACGAATTCATTAACAGATGCAGCTTGGGTATATGATTTTAATGCTGAAGATAGTTTTGATAACAACTATCAGTTAGATGGCGGATTGGAAACAAGCATTGATCAGAATTATACACAGGTAGCTAATGTTTTTAATGTAAAAGAAAAAGATGGGGTAGAGTCTGAAACATTAAAGGCTGTTTCACTGTCATTTATGAAGACAGTTGATGTTAAGTACACTGTTGAAATATATACAGACATGACTGATAAGACTAATCCAGCAAGTGGAACCTTAAGTACAACTCAGACTGGAAGCACAACATATGCCGGATATTACACAGTTCCGCTGGAGAATGAAGTTATTCTTAAGCCGGGCAGTATTTATGCAGTAGTTGTAAAGACAGATAAGACAGGATTTGAATTTGAATATGCAGTTTCTACTTCAAAAGATCCAAGTGATGAAAGCTCTCCATATATATGGGAGCAGAAGGTTAGTGATAACTATAATGTAGATAAGAACAGTCTTTATTATGGATATGGTAAATATGATGTATCACCATGGGGAAACTGGCGTATTAAAGCATTTACATCCAACAATCTCAAAACAGATGCTGCAAAGGTGGCAGAAGCTAAGACAGTTGTAGAAAAAGCACTAGAAGGCATAACAGCTACTAATGCAATTACTAAAGCTGATGTCCAGAAAGTGGTGGATTCTGCATTAAGCGAAGCAGGAATAACAGATGTGACGGCATTAGTCGGTGATCTTACTAAGAAAAATGCAACACAGAAAGAAGCAGGCAGTGTTAAGGCAGATATTACACTTACTTGTGGAACTGAAACTGACAAGGTAGAATTTAGCAAATCTATCGACAAGCTTACAGAGGAAGAGACAACAGCAGAAGAATCAACAAAGCAGGATACTACAACAGAAACTACAACACAAAACAATAC
>CAVKBP010000128.1:0-7246 GCA_963654395.1 Ruminococcus sp. CAG:382 | reverse complement strand
CTTACTCTCCATGTAATCATCAGCCAGCGAATCAATCTTAGATACCTTTTCCTTAGTCTCAAGGAACTTCTGTATAAGATGAAGCTTAGCCTCATATCCATTAAGTGTCTTCGTAACTCTCTTAATCAGATCATGTACTCCCTGTCTTGAGATGCCATATTCATCTGCAATCTCACCGAGAGTCAAATCGTTGTAAATAGCATCTTCATATATCTTCTTCTGATGATCATTAAGTAATTCTCCATAAAAATCATATAAAAGATTCTGTTCAACAATTTTTTCCATAATACCTGCCAAAAACTAATATCTCATAAGCTTTATTAACTCATAAGCCTTGAGTATAATATCAGAAAAAAAATTAAGTGTCAAGCATTTTTACTTGACACTTACAAAAAATTATAAATCAGTGTAATTGTTCAGAGCCAACCTCCAAAATGCTTCGCATTTAGTCGGTGTGGCGTATCTATTCAGCTTTCAAGCTTCTTTTCGCGCTCATTCGGCGGATATTCAGCCTCATATTCTTCACTTAAATTTTCCATTCCGTTAATCTTAAGTCTTTTAAATACCCATTTCTTAATAAGATGATAAATGACTGCAAATATCGGAACACCCAGAAGCATTCCAACAAATCCCCATATGTCACCGAAAAGCAGTATTGAAAACAGAACCCAGAAGCTTGATATGCCTGTAGTATTGCCAAGAATCTTCGGTCCTATAATATTGCCGTCAATCTGCTGTAATATAAAATTAAATATCACAAAGAACAGACATTGCATCGGATTGACAATAAGACACAGTAAAGCCCCGATAAACCATGCTATGTACCAGCCAAAAAAAGGAATAACATTAAATATTCCGACGATGAAGGCAATAAGAATTTCACTCATCATTTCGCTGCCCGGATTACATATTGTAAATATCTTAAGTCCGATAAAGCACACAAGTGCAATAACAAGAGCATCCAGAATCTTGCCGTTAACAAAGCCGCTGAATACCTTATCAGTGTACTTAATCTCTTCCATCACACTGTCAGCACGCTCTTTCTTAAATATACTGTAGACCACCATCTGTCCCTGCTTTGCAAGCTTTTTTCTTGATGTAAGAAGATACGCTGCAACAATAAAGCCGATAAGGACATTAAAAAGAACGACAATAATATTAACCACACCATTAGAGACACCTGTGGCAATTCCCTGTGCATATCCAAGAAATTCATTGCCAAGCCAGTCGTTAATAAACTTATATGTTTTATCAATGATATCCTCTGAATATTTCATAAGGGTTTCGTTCTCATTAAGAAATTTCTGTACGAAATCAATAACCTTATTTACATTGTCCGGAATTATCTGAATAAGCTTTACAACGCTGTTTACAAGATTAGGAATAATAACTATTATCATAAAATATATAAACAGCAGCGCTATAAGAAGCCCTGTAAACACACTCAGATTATTAGACAGCTTCCTCTTTTTCTTTTCATTTTTAATGAATTTGAAAGCCTTGTTGTACAGGTTTTCAAAAAGGTTACATATCGGACATATAATATATGCCAGCGCTCCACCGATTATAAAAGGCATAAGCGTCCTGCATATATGTGAAAATGTTTTGTGGATTGCATCAATCCGGAAAAGTGCAAAAAAAAGCAATAGGGACAGCGCCGCTGCCCCAAATAATGCCATTGTAATTCCTGCATATCTTTTGAAAGAATATTTTCTCATAAACTCCCCTCTGCCGCAGATATTATTATTAAATGTTAACCTTGACAATTCTAGGTCTTAAGCCGGCTGCCTCAAGCTTGTCTACAATCTCATTCTTGTGTTCATGTCCGAAAGCTTCAATCGTAATTCTAAGCTCAACAGTTGCCTTTCTGTTAATGCTTACGAACTGGTTATGCTCAAGCTTGATTACATTACCGTTAGCCTCTGCAATGATAGAAGCAACTCTTACAAGCTCACCCGGCTTATCTGGAAGAAGTACTGAAACAGTAAAGATTCTGCTTCTCTGGACAAGTCCCTGCTGTACTACAGAGGACATTGTAATAACATCCATATTACCACCTGAAAGGATTGAAACAATCTTCTTATCCTTTACATTAAGCTGCTTTAAGGCTGCAACCGTAAGAAGACCAGAATTCTCAACTATCATCTTATGATTCTCTACCATATCAAGAAATGCAACAATTAAGTCTTCATCCGGAACTGTGATTATATCATCAAGATTCTTCTGAAGGTATGGGAACAGCTTGCTTCCCGGAGTCTTAACTGCTGTACCATCTGCAATAGTACTTACAGTAGGAAGTGTAACAACCTTTCCTGCCTTGATGGATTCCTGAAGACAGTTAGCACCAGCAGGCTCTACACCAATAACCTTGATGTTAGGATTAAGAAGCTTTGCAAGTGTAGATACACCTGTTGCAAGTCCGCCGCCTCCGATAGGAACAAGGATATAATCAACAGTTGGAAGCTCTTTAATAATCTCCATTGCGATAGAACCCTGACCTGTTGCAACATCTAAATCATCAAATGGATGAACAAATGTAAGCTCCTTCTCCTCTGCAAGCTTCATTGCATATTCACATGCTTCGTCGTATACATTACCATAAAGAATAACCTCTGCACCGTATCCTTTAGTTCTGTTCACCTTGATAAGTGGTGTTGTTGTAGGCATAACAACAGTTGCCTTAACACCATATTTCTTGGCTGCAAAGGCTACACCCTGTGCATGATTTCCGGCAGAAGCTGTAATAAGTCCCTTCTGTCTTGCTTCCTCTGACATAGTGCTGATTTTATAATATGCACCTCTTACCTTATATGCGCCTGTATACTGCATATTTTCTGGCTTAAGATATACCCTGTTGCCAGTCTGGTTACTGAAATATTCGCTGTATACCAGATTAGTAGGAAGTGTTGCCTCCTTTACCTTTTCAGCAGCCTCTTCAAAGCTTTTCAATGTTAATTCTTCCATAACCTTAATCTCCAATCCTAATTCTAAATTCATTAATCTTCTTCATCAGTATCATTATCTACATCAAACAATGCATTAACAAATGTGTCGGAATCAAATTTCTGTAAATCTTCCACTTTCTCGCCAACACCAATATATTTAACAGGTATGCCGAATTCCGCCTGGATAGCTACGGCAATACCACCCTTGGCAGTTCCATCCATCTTGGTAAGAATTATACCTGTGATATTAGTTACATCATTAAATTCCTTAAGCTGGGAAAGTGCATTCTGACCAGTTGTTGCGTCAAGAACGATGAGATTTTCCCTGTACGCTTCAGAATACTCTCTTTCTATAACTCTGTCAATCTTACGGAGCTCTTCCATAAGATTCTTCTTATTCTGGAGACGGCCTGCTGTATCGCATAAAAGCACATCCGCATTTCTTGCCCTGCATGCAGCAATTGAATCGTAAATGACTGCCGCCGGATCAGAGCCTTCACTCTGTGCAATAATATCAGCGCCGGTTCTTTCCGACCACTCAGTAAGCTGTTCAATAGCTGCAGCCCTGAAAGTATCAGCAGCCGCCATAATAACCTTCTTATTCTGTGCCTTGAGAAGTCCGGCAAGCTTTCCTACAGAGGTAGTCTTTCCTACACCATTGACACCTATAAGCATAACTATAGACTTGCGGTTTTCAAATTCATATGCATTCTCACCGAGATTCATTTTCTCTTTAATACTGTCAATAAGAAGCTGCTTACAGTCTGCCGGATTCTTAACTCTGTTTTCCTTAACCTTGCTTTTAAGATCCTCAAGAATCGCCTCTGTGGCAGCCACTCCGATATCTCCCATAACAAGAGTTTCTTCAAGCTCATCATAGAAGTCATCATCAATAGATGAAAATCCAGTGAAAACAGAATCAATGCCTGAAACAATGTTGTCCCTGGTCTTGGTTAATCCTTCTTTTAACTTACTAAAAAATCCCATATTTACTCCTTCTTCTTATCAAGATCATTAGCTATAAGGTCTACTGAAACAAGTGCAGAAACGCCCTTCTCCTGCATGGTTATACCATACAGCCTGTCAGCGGCAGCCATTGTTCCACGCCTGTGTGTGATAACGATAAACTGTGTATGCTTTGTAAGCTTATGAAGATAATTAGCATATCTTCCTACATTAGAGTCATCAAGGGCGGCCTCAATTTCGTCAAGCAGACAGAACGGTGACGGCTTAAGATTCTGGATTGCAAAAAGAAGTGCAATAGCAGTAAGAGCCTTTTCACCACCCGATAGCTGCATCATGTTCTGAAGCTTCTTTCCCGGCGGCTGTGAAATAATAAGAATGCCCGCCTCAAGAATATCCTCGTCCTCAACAAGCTGTATTGTGCCTCGTCCGCCACCGAACAATTCCTTGAACACCTTATCGAATTCAACCCTGATTTCCTCGAATTTCTCCTTGAACTGGATTCTCATTCCGTTATCAAGCTCATCAATTACCTGCACAAGAGCTTCCTCAGCTTTAATCATATCATCATGCTGAGTCTTTAAGAAGTTATATCTTTCACTTACTTCCTTATATTCCTCAATCGCATTTACATTAACCACACCGAGCTTTTTAATATCTGCCTTAAGGATATTAATCTGCTTCTTAATGTCAGCAATATCAGTAAGCTCCTCGCTTCTTAATTCTGCTGCATAGCTGTAGGTAAGCTCATATTCATTCCACATATAATCAACGATAGAGTCATTCTCTTCCTCTAACTTTTCCTGCTGGTTATGCAGTCGCATGCTTTCTTTTTCGAGAAGCACTATCTGTTCATTAATCTTCTCGCGCTTATCAAAAAATGTCTTATGGCTTGCATTAATAATATCCCTGTCCTTACGCAGAGACTCAAGCTTAGCGTTGCACTCCTCTATCTGATTCTTTGACTTGTGAATATCATTTCTCAGTCTTTCAATCTGTGCATTCTTATCTTCAACATCTGATGATATAGATTCTTTTTTCTGTCTTATATCATTTTCTTCAAGCTCCAGAGCCTCAATTTCAGAATTAAGTCTTGTTATGTTCTCCTGAATAAATGTTGTTTTCTGCTCCACAGAACTGAATCTGATTTTAAGATTTTCAATATCATCATCAGCCTTATCAAGCTCTGCCTTTTTCGCTTCAAGCTGCTTATTGAGCTCTTCAATCTCTTTCCTTGTGCTTTCGTTCTGGATTTCAAGTGCACTTAAGCTGCCGCTGACCTGATTCTTATTCTCATCAATTTCCTTAATCTGTCTGTCTACATCTTTAGTCTCTGCTTTATCCTTGTCATATGTAATTCTGATTTCAGTCAGTTTCTGCTTTGCCTGACTAAGCTTCATCTGCTCTGTGTTGACAGATAAGGATGCTTCCCTGTTAGCCCTGTTATCCTCATCAATACGCTCTCTTATGGCTGCAATCCTCGACCTGTTATCAGATATCTTAGCCTTAAGCTCGGTTGAGGCTTTGCTAAGCTCTGATACAGATTTCTTAAGCTCCTCAATCTCTCTTCTTCTTCCTAAGAGATTGCTTGAATTCTTAAAAGCACCACCTGTCATTGAACCGCCAGGATTGAGCTGTTCACCCTCAAGCGTTACAATCCTTAAGCTGTGCTTATATTTTCTGGCAATAAGAAGCGCATTATCAATGTTATCAACCACAAGAATTCTTCCTAAAAGATACTTCGCAAGATTCTCATATTCAAAAGAAACCCTTACAAGACTGCTCGCTATACCAATAACGCCATTTTCTTTAATGCATGGCTCCTTCTCAAGAGTATTTCTTACCGATATTGCGTTGAGTGGTAAAAATGTAGCTCGTCCCAATTTATTCTGCTTAAGATATGTAATCAGTTCCTTGGCAGTGGCTTCCTTGTCTGTGACAATATTCTGTATTGTTCCGCCTAAGGCTGTTTCAATTGCAGTTTCATACTTTTTCTCAACCTTGATAATATCTGCAATAACACCAAGAATTCCGGGATTGCTGTCCTTTAATTCCATAATCTTACGGATACTGTTGCCATAACCATCATATCTTTCAGTGATATTAACAAGAGATTCCAGCCTCGACTTTTCCCTGTGGTAATTCTGTATAACCTTATCCTGCTGTGCATTAAGGTCAGCATTTTCAGTCTTGATAGCTGTTACCTCTGCATTATTGGCAGCTATCCTTTCAGCTATCTCTACAGCATTCTTCTGTGCAGCCTCTAGCCTTTTGCTGATATCATTAATCTTAATATTCTGTTCAGCTTCATCACTCTTATCTTTAATAAGATGACTGTTAAGCTCAGCCTTTCTTATATTAAGCTGCTCAAGCATTGTGGCAAACTTCTGGTTCTCCGCATTAATAGAGGATTTTGCATTAAGCCTGTCATAGATATCATTCTGCCGGCTTTCAATCTGGGCTGAAACACCGTCAATATCCTGCTTTATAGCATCAGCAGCCTCCTGCTTTGCCTTGAGATTATTTTCAAATTCATCTACAGATATAGACAGTTCCTCAAGCTGCTGCTTGAAATCATCCACATTTGTCTGCTTTGCAGCCTTATCCTTATCAATAGCCGCAATTCTGTCGGTGTAATGCTTCTCGTTATCAGTGAATCTGTTTATCTGTTCAGTGATAACATTAATTTCGCCGCCCAGTCTCTGGCTTTCAAGCTCTGTATTGGACAAAAGTGAATTGACATTATCAATATCAGAATTAACCTTAGTCAACTGCTCCTCTGCCTCTTCATATTCAGCCTTGGTGCTTTCGTATTCACTTCTGGAATTAGAAAGATCGTTATCTGCAATGCCGATTTTCCCAGTCAGCTCCTCTAAATCTTTACTTATCCTGTCCGATTCTAAAAGAAATGCATTGACATCATATTTTTTAAGGTCAGCCTTATAATCAAGATATTGCTTAGCCTTCTCAGACTGAACCTGTAATGGTCCTACCTGCTTTTCAAGTTCTGATAAAATATCATTGACGCGGACAAGATTAGCTCGTTCATTTTCAAGCTTCTTAATAGCAGTCGCTTTTCTTCTCTTAAACTTAACAATTCCGGCAGCTTCATCAAAAAGCTCACGCCTCTCATCCGGCTTTCCAGAAAGAATCTTATCAATCTGTCCCTGTCCGATAATAGAATATCCTTCTTTACCGATACCTGTATCATAAAACATTTCGGTAACATCCTTAAGACGGCATGAACTGCCATTGATAAGATATTCACTTTCGCCCGAACGGTACACTCTTCTTGAAACCGTAACCTCATCATAATCCACCGGAAGTGCATGGTCGCT
>CAVKBP010000127.1:0-7277 GCA_963654395.1 Ruminococcus sp. CAG:382 | reverse complement strand
TTCATAATTGTAATATGAGTGTTCAAACTGTCTTGAATACAAATGCGCTATATCAACGCGCATTGTAAAATCCGGCGTACATCCATCCGCCCGGTTCGCTGCTGCCATGACATCCACTGCAAGTATGCCTATAACCGCATTCTTAGCCTTAAGAAGGACATCATAATCATTTACCGCATCAAGCATATATCTATATACATAGTACATTGCAAGCTGCTCATACTCATGTGCAAATGCTTCACTTCCCGCATGGTAATCCTTCATCACCACTGCCAGCTCGTTATCATCCGTCAGTCCGTCAAGAAACTTCCTCACCCTCGCAACATGAATATTCCAGTCGGGATTGATTACCTCCATTCCCTTGAAATCGTCAAAGAAATGCCGCAGGCCTTTTATCAGCCTTTTGCCATGCAGCCCATAACTCTCCCTATCTGATACATCAAGTGGCTTTATACCACTGCTGTCTGATTGGACAGGCTGCTTTGTATCTACAGCTTGTGATTTTGCAGGCTGCTTCATATCATCATATTGCAGCTTGGCAGTTGTCTCAATCCCTCTTTGCTTTAGCTTGGCAAGCAGTTGCTCCCTGTAATCGAACCCACAGAACCGCTTGGCAACACCGGATATAAGCTCGTCTCTTTCCGCGTAAAGATGCTTCTGGATACGCTTTGCATAATCAAGATAAAGCATCAGCCTTTCAAATATACTTATATCCCTGTCTGATATTATACCGAAAGCCACTACTCTTGCCTGCCGGAGCTGCATATAGGTATATGCATCTATATCGTTAGGCGCTGGTGTAAGGCTGTCATCCTCTGCCGTATCAAATGCCAGCTCATCCTTATAAGAAAACATCAGCTCGCCTGCGGTCTTACACGAGGGCGCTATGCCAATCTCTCTTATATTGCCATAATCATTAATAAATCTCGGAAACTCCGCACATGTTTCACACAGCTTGTCCTCCCCAAGTTCTATATATAAATCACACAAATTATCATCATTGAGGAACGGACACCGTCCTCCCTCCTTCAGTGTAAATGTGCATTCTCCGTCCTGCGACGGCACCATCACACTTTTCAGGCGCTTCCCAAAAGCACCTTTTACTGTTTTGTAGTATCTGTAAGAATCCTTATCAACATCAACATCCCACCCTGCACAGCATGTATCTGTACAGGCTCCTGCAATGCACCGGAAATCCTTATAATAACATGGTGTCATTACCTTCATCTTAAATTCTCCTCATCTCAACCCGCGAAAAAAGCGCCTGCTGCCAAATCCAGCACAGCAGACACACTTATACATACATATCATAATTCTTTCTCTTGTCCATTATATACTTATACGCTGTCACGCATGCAAGGATTATCATAAGCGCCTCTGCCACCATATATGTGTAGAAAAGATATGGCTGTCTTAATGCTGCTACGACAAGCGGCGAGCTTAATGCATATTCATACATCATTGTATCGCCTATATACTTAGACATAATAATCATACTCATAATTGTTATATTCGGCAGTGACATATTGCCAAGCACTAGCGCCACAACCAGTACTGTATTGCGGATAGCAAAAAATGTATGGCTTACCCTCGCGCGGCTTAAGCAGTTCATGACAATGCTTACAATTATGCACACGAGAAATATAAGAAACATCATATACATTTCAGATGCAGCAAATGCAGACACCTCCGTAGTCGCAATTCCATAGCCTGTCAGCAGTGCTATGAATCCTAATATGGAGCGTCCACCAGCAAAACACGCCACCAGCACAAATATTAATAATAAAAAGCTCCGTCTGTTTAATTTTCTTTTATCCATAATTTCCTCCATGTGTATTATTATCGCAATTATGACAGGATATTTCAATAAATATTTATGGAAACTTCGTATTTTATGTACCCTGCAATAAAATAGCGGAGATAGTGTGAAAAACGAGCAAGAATGGAGATTATTATGTTCACATAAACTTGCTCCGCCACTTTATTGCCTCGTCCCTGTACGCAATTGCTGTCTCCATCAGCTCGTTATACTGCGCGCTGGCGCTCTCTATCGTCGCCTCCAGCTGGCTTATAGTCTGAAGCGCCTGCCTGTTTTCCTGCATATATGTATTAAGCCTGTTTTCATACTCGGCGATTTTTTCCTCATTTTTCATCAGCTTGACTGTATCCTGCCATGGGATGAACCTGCCGTCCGCTGTTATCTCATAGAATCTGTCTGCATATAAAAATGCTTTTCCCATAACACTAAATATTTCATACATATCGACATTTTCACAATCAGACGGAAGGTCGGGGCTGGCGCCATTTTCCAGTGGATAGACAGCGCGCAGTGACTTCCTGCCAGTAAGCGGATTCGTCACCATGTAAAAAAGCAGCAGCCTTCCATTATGTGCCACAAGCCGCGGACATTGCATATCCGGATTTTTGCTGCTTTGTATATGGAAAAATGCTTCATTTTTCATCACATTTTTAACAAGAATATCTTTGCTCTGGTTCTGGTATGTATAGTAAATTGTGTCTCCAAGCACCACATCCGAAAGCCCGTCAAGATAGTCTGACACAAGCATTATCGGGCGTTCTATGCCGTCTATGTACGCGGTTCTTAAAAATATATATCGTGATATGCTATAGATTATAAGCCGCCTGTCATTGCCGGCTGAATATACATTTGACATAAATGGACACTCCTGTTTTTCTATCATTATATGGTCACTTAAAGCCTGATAGAACATATAATGTATTAAAGAAACGAAGAAGGAAAAGACAATGGCTAAATGTAAATGCAGCAAATGTGGTTCTACCCGCATTGTAAGTAATATTGTGCAGAACCTGCCTAATGGCTGCTTTGATGTGTGCACGAATCCTATATGCGGTTCGCCGGATGAGCTCAGCGTTCTTGCTCCTCTTATCTATGATGAGATAGGCATCAATCTGTGTACCACATTTGCTGTCGGCACAGATATTTCAACGACCTACCCGACAGCCACCAACGCATCAGTCAGCGTTATAGATATAGCCTATACCTATGGTGATGACAATGTAGCAATTACCCAGATTGCCGGAAGACCTAACTGCTACTCTGTGAAGCTTACCAACCTTACTGTAACATTTGCAGTGACACTTTATGACGAGTCCTGCCGGGCTTTGGCAACCCTCACACCTACAGCAGACTATCTTCCGGCTTCAACCACTGCCGCAACCTATGATGAAGACACCAACCCATCCTCTGTCACACTTGAAATATTTGCTCCATATGGAGTTTCCTACAATTCAGACAATGCAGATCCGCCTGTTTACACACCTGCACTTAACAGCATAGGCTTTTTATCCTCTGACAATATTGTGACACAGGGACTCAATCTCTACGCAATACCTAAGCTTTTAGGGCTTGACACTACAGACGACGAGGTTACTGTAGGACTCACCCTCATCCTGCAGAGTCTCTACTTCTGCGGCTACCGCGTGCCAAGTGCCGGTAAAATCTCAACGCCTAAGGGCAGCATAGTTTCCGGTGATGAATCTGACTGCATCAAATTCGTATGCGGAAACCTCTTAGACAGAGCCATCAAGCCTCTCGACTTAAGCCCGCCTTCATGTGAGGGCAATCTAAAGAAAGACTGCTCACAGCCCTGCATGAACGACTGCACCAGCACACTTAACACCAACAGCACCGCCTGCTTAAACTGCGGCAGCCATACCTCACAGAGCGCATGCGCCGGAGCCTGCAGCGGCGTGTGTGGCAATAACAGCTAACAATCTTCATCTGTGGGAACAGCCGCCAGCTTTGGGCGGCTGTTCCCATATTTTCCCATCGCTTCACCACCACTTCACCACCACCTCACCACCACTTCAAAATCCGCACCTCCGCGTACTCCTCCCTCACAATTTCTTCCACCTCAAAATTTTAATTGCTAATCCTCCTACTATGCGTGTATAATTAACAAATCAAATTATATTGAACTGTTATATACACAGCAGTGAATTGAATATAATCAGCAACAGGAAAATGTGCTTTGTCGCTGGCTATATTCAATTTGCTGCGTCCGTACGCACACAGTTCGCATAGAAAGGAGTTACTAATGAAATTAAAAAAGAACAGGGCGAAATTCCTTCTGGTTTTTTCAGTCCTCACTCTTTTGTTCTCTTCTGTTCTTCTCACTTCCTGTCAGGGAAAGAAGCTTAAGAACACTGTATTTTCAGTAGATGATCTCGCTGGAAAGAATATCGGCGTGCAGTTAGGAACAACAGGTGATACTCTCGTAAGTGATTACGAAACCGACGGCTCTGGCACAACCGTATCAAGATATAATAAAGGTACTGACGCTATACAGGCTTTAAAGCAGGGCAAAGCTGATGCGGTAGTTATTGATGAACAGCCTGCCTCAGCATTTGTTAAAGCCAACCCAGACCTCACAATTCTTGATGAAGAATTTGCTAATGAGGATTACGCCATCTGTGTTGCCAAGGGAAACTCACTTACCGCAAAGCTCAACGAAGCTATTGAAGTGCTTATGGCAAACGGAACTATCCAGACAATTCTTGATGATTACGTTGGTGATAATGCTACATTTTCAGGATATCAGTCACCCGACGGAGTAAGCCGTACCAACGGAACCCTTGTTATGGCTACAAATGCTTACTTCAAGCCCTATGAATACTATGACGGTGGAAAAATTACCGGTATTGACGCTGATATCGCACAGGCTATTGCTGATTACCTCGGCATGAATTTAAAGATTGAGGATATGGAATTTGATTCAATTATCACTGCCGTATCTTCTGGCAAGGCTGATTTCGGTATGGCTGGCATGACTGTTACTGATGAGCGTAAGAAAAATATCGATTTCACAACTACTTATACAACCTCTAAGCAGGTAATTGTTGTAAGGGATGATAATGCTTCTTCAACAAATGTTAATCTTGCTGAAAAATTTAAAACTGATTTCCTTACAGATTCAAGATACACATACATTTTTAAGGGATTGCTGAACACCATAATCATTGCATTTTTTGCAGCACTTATGGGTGTTATTATCGGCTTCCTTGTTGCAGTTATCCGCTCTACCTATGATAAAACCGGACATCTGTGGTTTCCTAACCTCATTTGCAACATTTATCTTACTGTAATCAGAGGAACACCAACAATGGTGCAGTTGCTTATTATTTATTACATAATATTTGGCTCTGTGCAGATAGATAAGCTTTTTGTTGCCATACTGGCATTCGGATTTAATTCCGGCGCTTATGTTGCCGAGATTTTCCGTTCAGGTATCATGTCTATTGATAACGGACAGTTTGAAGCTGCAAGAAGTCTCGGACTTTCACACAGGACAACCATGATGTGTGTAATTCTTCCTCAGGCATTTAAGAATGTACTTCCTGCTCTTGCCAACGAGTACATTGTTCTGCTGAAGGAAACATCAATCAGTGGTTACATCGGTCTTACCGACCTTACAAGAGGCGGCGATATTATCCGGAGCATTACATATGATCCACTGCTTCCACTTATCGGTGTAGCACTTGTTTATCTTATTATGGTAAGAGGTCTGTCTAGACTTGTTAAGAAGCTTGAGAGGAGGTTAAGAAGCAATGAACGATAATACTAACGAAATCATACTTGAAACTAAGGGCTTACGGAAAGCATATGGCAAGCATGTTGTATTGGAATCAATTACTACTTCAATACACAAGGGAGAAGTGATAGCAATTATCGGGCCTTCCGGCTGTGGTAAATCAACCTTCCTTCGTTCCCTTAATCTTCTGGAAACTCCAACAGCAGGACATGTGCTTTTCCATGGTAACGACCTTACAGACAAGAAAATTAACCTTGATAAATTAAGAGAAAAAATCGGAATGGTTTTCCAGCATTTTAATCTCTTCCCTAATATGACAATCAAAAGAAACCTCACACTTGCACCAACGAGATTAGGACTTATGAGCAGGGAAGAGGCTGATAAGAAAGCTGATGAGCTTCTCACAAGAGTAGGTCTTTCTGACAAAGCAAATGCTTACCCTAACCAGTTAAGCGGTGGCCAGCAGCAGCGAGTTGCAATCGCAAGGGCACTTGCCATGAATCCGGAAATAATGCTTTTCGACGAGCCGACATCAGCTCTCGATCCAGAGATGGTTGGCGAAGTTCTCGCAATCATGAAAGAGCTTGCCGCATCTGGAATGACAATGATTGTCGTTACCCACGAGATGGGATTTGCAAGAGAAGTCGCCAGCAGGTGCATGTTCTTCTACGATGGAGTCATCAAGGAAGAAGGCACTCCTGAAGAATTCTTTGAAAATCCTCAGAGCGACAGGCTGAAGGAATTCTTATCTAAGGTGCTTTAATTAATAGCAGCAGTAAGCTTCAGCTTAAGCAGCTTTGGTCTAGGGTATTCCCTAGGCAAAGATAAAACACAAAAATAGCCGCTCCGAACTGTTATGTTTCGGGGGGAATTTGAGCGGGATTGTTTGATTTATATAAATCCATTATCTATTAAGGAATGGCATATATTTCTGCCCCAACTTGGGGCAGAATTTCTCCAAACATATCATAGTATCTCTTCAAGTATCTAAGATTTGTTGTCGAGAATCCCTTTGCTCCCGGAAACATTTTCTTTAAGTCTTCACTTAAAGTTTCGAAAAATGCACTCCACATTTACTCTCAGCCTGCATCTCGACAATGTCTCTGCCTAGTGACCAGTAAAATCGGAGCATTTCATCGTTTACTTTGATTGCCGCTTTTATCTGCGTTCCCTTAAATCTGTCCTTAACTATTTCTAACCATTTAATATATTCGTCGCCTATTCTTATCATATCGTTCATAGTATTTCCTCC
Organism: Ruminococcus sp. CAG:382; assembly: GCA_963654395.1. Classification (GTDB taxonomy): domain Bacteria; phylum Bacillota; class Clostridia; order Lachnospirales; family Lachnospiraceae; genus Lachnospira. The sequence goes on along the minus strand of CAVKBP010000127.1, from coordinate 452 downwards.
ACGAGTACATGATATTCGTTCTTATGATATTATTCTACGGCACAATATCCATCTGCATTTTGAGCATCTTGGTTAAAAACTACGTCTTTTCCTCATCATCTGTATAAGGAATATCCACCATAAACTCTGAAAATTCATCAAAGCTAAAAGGAAACGCATTTCTTTCTCATAGTCTATCTCAAGGTCATGGTCGATGAATTCAATATATTTGCTTGGAGTAAGTGCCCAGTTGTTTTCTTCAATCTCGGCAATACCAACCGTGATACCTTGTATTCTGCCAGCCATACGATTTCCCTCCTTTTTCAAAAATTAAAAATATGTGAATTGTGCTACAGCATATTGCTATTTGCATACAATAAGGTTATAATATATGCAGAGCGAACACAGAAAGGAGATGATTCATATGGCACAGACAACCATTACTGCCCGCGTTGATTCTTCTGATAAAAGTA
>CAVKBP010000126.1:0-7323 GCA_963654395.1 Ruminococcus sp. CAG:382 | reverse complement strand
TATAATATAGCTTGCCAGCATAAGCAATATACCGTTTTTCTTCTTATTGCCGCCATTATCAATAAGCTGCATCGCAATGTAATAGCTTATCTTAACCCCTGGTGTCATCAACAGGCATACTATATAATACATTTTCTTTTATATAAGCTTCTTAAGCTTTCCTCCCTGCTTATCTTTACATACTTATAAACTGAATTTATAGTACATTTGTTGACTAGTTATGTCAATACTAATTCCCTGCTATGCTTCTGCACATATATCACCATTATGATAAAAATCCATCAACAAAGTAACATTATCGTAAGAATAATTCTTACCTTCCAATCTGAATCCTTCTAAAATCGAATAGCAGGCATCTAATAATTCAACTGCCGTTGTCTTTCCAGATGCATTCTTCCCTACAAATGCCAATGTGCTATACACATACAAATCATCTGCAACCTTCTGAAGTTCATATTCTTTATCTTCTGCTGTTTTCTTTGATTTTGAAACAAAATATACAGTGTCCTGACTTGCTGTTTTGTCATATTATAAAGTCACTCATCACAGTATTGCATATATCCATGCCATATTCCGTAAGCCTTAACATATCCCCCTGCCTTACAAGAAGCCCTTTATTAATATTGCGCTCTATCTCTTTGTCATAGACCTTCCCAATTGGCACTTTGAATCTGTCATGAAAGTCTCTCACATCTACTCCTGCCGTCTTTCTAAGCCCAAGGAACATGAATTCTTCCATTGCATCCTCTTTAGTAAGAATCTCTATATTCTCCTGCAGCTTTTCTATATCACCATTGAGTTCTATATATTTCCTGACATCCCTTATATCAGAATACCGCCGGTTACCAATAAAGCCTGCCGCCGAACAGCCAAAGCCATAATACTCACCCCTGTTCCAGTACAGCAGATTATGCCTGCATTCGTACCCTGCCCGGCTGTAATTAGAGATTTCATAGCGCTCATAGCCTGCACTGTGCAGCTTCTGCTTTGTTTTATGATACATGCGCCTGTCCTCGTCCTCATCCGGAACCGGTGGAAACTTATCAATATTATCAGCAAGATAAGTGCCATCTTCAAGAATAAGGCTGTACACCGATATATGCTCCGGTCTTAATGCAATCACCTTGTCAAATGTATCCTCAAGTGAGCTTTCAGTCTGTCCCGGAATGGCTGACATAAGGTCAACATTAATATTGGTAAAGCCTGCATTTCTTGCAAGCTGAAAGCTTTCCACGAACTGTTCAAATGTATGTATCCGCCCAAGCATTTTTAATTCGTTGTTATCAGCAGACTGCAAGCCAAAGCTTAACCTGTTCACACCTGCTGCCCTGTATTCTGAAAGCCTGCCCTCACTGACTGTTCCCGGATTGCATTCCATTGTTATCTCGGCATCCTCCGCAATGTCAAAGCATTTCCTGACAGCCGATAATATGTCAGCTATGCAGCCATCCGGCAGGACAGACGGAGTTCCACCACCAAAGAATATAGATGTTATCTTATCCCTCGTCTGATTATTATTTATCTGATTATTATTTATCTGGTTATCATTTTTCTGATTGGCATTTTTCTGATTGGCATTTTTTTGATTGCCATTTATCTGATTATCATTTATCCACTTATCTGCCATATTTCTGATTTCGTTAATAAGAGCCTTGGTATAGGCATATTTGACATCCTCAGCAGCCGGAGCAGACAGGAAATCACAATATATACATTTATGTACACAAAAAGGGATATGTATATATATCCCTTTTTCATATGCTTTATTCATCATCTAATTTTAATACGCTCATGAACGCCTTCTGCGGAATCTCTACATTTCCAATCTGGCGCATACGCTTCTTTCCTTCCTTCTGCTTCTCAAGAAGCTTTTTCTTTCTTGAGATATCACCGCCATAACATTTTGCAAGCACATCTTTTCTTAATGCCTTGACAGTCTCGCGGGCAATTACCTTGCTTCCGATAGCCGCCTGTATAGGAATTTCAAACTGCTGTCTTGGAATCTCCAGCTTTAGCTTCTCGCACATCTTACGGCCTCTCTCTTCAGCATTTCCGGCAAATACGATAAATGAAAGCGCGTCGACCTCTTCCTTATTAATGAGAATATCAAGCTTGACAAGCTTTGAACGCTCATAGCCCTTCATCTCATAGTCAAATGAAGCATATCCTCTTGAGCGTGATTTAAGTGCGTCAAAGAAATCATATATAATCTCATTAAGCGGAAGGTCATACTTAAGCAGCGCCCTTGTCTGCTCAATATATTCCATGCCATTGTATATGCCTCGTCTTTCCTGACATAGCTTCATAATAGGTCCGACGAATTCAGTTGTAACCATAATCTCAGCGCTTACCATAGGCTCTTCCATATAGTCAATTTCAGATGGATCTGGCATATTAGACGGATTAGTAAGGTCAATCACCTCGCCATTAGTCTTGTGAACCTTATATATAACGCCCGGAGCTGTAGTTACAAGGTCAAGATTATATTCTCTTTCCAGTCTCTCCTGTATAATCTCTAAGTGAAGAAGTCCCAAGAATCCGCATCTGAAACCAAAACCAAGTGCAATAGATGTCTCCGGCTCAAACTGGAGAGCTGCGTCATTGAGCTGCAGCTTTTCAAGCGCATCCCTTAAGTCCTGATATTTCGCACCATCTGCCGGATATAATCCACAATAAACCATCGGATTAACCTTCTTATAACCCGGAAGCGGCTTCTCGCAAGGTCTGTCATTGTCAGTAACAGTATCACCAACTCTTGTATCCCTTACATTCTTGATGCTCGCTGTGATATAGCCAACCATTCCTGCTGTAAGCTCATCACACGGAATAAATCGTCCTGCACCGAAATATCCTACCTCGACAACCTCTTCCACAGCACCTGTTGCCATCATCCTTATCTTAGTACCCTTCTTAACAGTACCTTCTTTGATTCTTACAAATATAATGACACCCTTATATGCATCATATAACGAATCAAATATAAGTGCTGAAAGCGGTGCTTCCGGATCTCCTGACGGAGCAGGAATCTTAGTTACAATCTGTTCCAGAACCTCTTCAATATTAATTCCGTTCTTGGCAGATATAAGAGGTGCATCCTGCGCCTCTATTCCTATGACATCCTCAATCTCATCGATAACCCTCTGTGGCTCTGCACTAGGAAGGTCAATCTTATTAATAACAGGAAATACATCCAGGTCATGGTCCAGCGCAAGATATACATTGGCAAGTGTCTGCGCTTCTATTCCCTGTGCAGCATCCACTACAAGTATTGCGCCATCACATGCCGCAAGTGCCCTTGAAACCTCATAATTAAAGTCAACATGTCCCGGAGTATCGATAAGATTAAATATATACTCCTGTCCATCCGAAGCCTTATATACAGTTCTTACTGTCTGCGCTTTAATTGTGATTCCTCTTTCTCTTTCAAGATCCATGTTATCAAGAATCTGCTCCTGCATCTCTCTTGAAGTAAGAAGTCCGGTTTTTTCAATAATTCTGTCGGCAAGTGTTGACTTGCCATGATCAATATGTGCAATAATACAAAAATTTCTTATGTTCTTCTGATTAATATCTGCCATTAATATAACCCCGCCTGTTTCAAATAATCTGTTATACCATCTGCAATGGCCTGTGCTGTCTTGTCTTTCTCAGTCGTTACTTTCTTTAAGTCTGACGCGTTGGTAATAAATCCCATATCTATTATGGCACTGGTACATTTGCAATGGGCATTAATATAATAATTATCCTTGGCATCCGCCGCCGTACCCGTCTTTACTCCACGGTTCTTAATGCCTGCTGATTTTTCTAAGCTCGAAAGAATCTTTCTTGATAATTCTGCGGCATCAGTAGGCTTGGTCGTATGAATATAGCCTTCTGCACCTGTCACTGAAGTATCGCCATTATATGAATTCATTCTTAAAGAAACGATTAGAATCGCTGATGCATTAGTGCAGATATCAGTTCTTTCTTTATCTGTCACATCTTTATCAGAGCTTCTTGTAAGAACTACATTTATACCTTGTGTTTCAAGATTTTCTTTAACAGCCAAAGCCATGTCGAGAGTTATATTCTTCTCACTCTTTCCACTGGCTGTAACGCCTGTCTCTTTTCCGCCTTTAGCCGCGTCGATACATATAGTTATATTCTTCGTTGTCCTGGATGCCTGTGTTCCCTCTGTTTCACTGGTTTTCCCCCCACCACTGGCTGTTGCTGCCGCCTCAGCCTGTTTTTCCGGACTGGAGCTTGTGCTGCTTATCTTAAAATAATCGTTATAGACCATATAAGCTATCACAAGCACGCAGATAAGCGTAGCCAGACCAAATATTTTATCTATTCTAAATGTCCTGTGACTTTTCATTATAATCATCCATTCCTGCGTGTAAAAAATCTTTGATTTTCACACTAGTATTTCCTGTACTATTGTCCATAAAGAAGCGGCAAATGTCAACAACTTTTGACCATTTCTTTTCTTAACTGACGCATTATTTTCTTTTCAAGCCTTGAAATATATGATTGTGAAATCCCTAACATATCTGCGACCTCTTTCTGTGTCTTTTCCTCACCATCCTCTGAGCTTAAGCCAAATCTTAAATCAACTATTATTCTCTCACGCTCCGGAAGCTGATTTATGGCTCTTTTTAACATTTTACATTCAACCTCTGTTTCAATATCCCTGTATATGATATCCTCATCCGTTCCGATAATATCTGACAGAAGAAGCTCATTTCCATCCCAGTCAACATTAAGCGGCTCATCTATTGAAACCTCCGCTTTTATCTTGCTGTTCCTTCTAAGATACATAAGAATTTCATTCTCTATACACCTTGATGCATATGTTGCAAGCTTTATATTTTTATCCTTATCATATGAATTAATTGCCTTGATAAGCCCGATTGTTCCAATCGATATCAAATCCTCAACGCCAACTCCTGTATTGTCGAATTTCTTTGCAATATATACAACAAGCCGCAGGTTATGCTCTATTAATAACTGCTTGGCTTCCGAATCCGAAGCGGTTCCTAGCGATTCTATTGCCTCCTGTTCCTCGTCCGTTCCAAGCGGTGCAGGCAATATATCTGATCCGCCGATATAATGTACATCTCCCTGCTTAAATAAACAGAAGTTCTTTATAGAAGGCATTACCTTGAATTGAAAATGATCCGCCATCGCAACCTTTACTACCATATTTCTATCCATCCTTTTTATTTTCTTTAAATCACTGTCCTAACCTGCCATGTTCCTTCCTAAAAGTGCATGGTAGTCTCCATTTACATTTATTTCCCCGGAAGACATGCCTATAGCTGCATTCCTCCTTGTAATCACATTCTTCCCATCGTATATATGTATATAATCTGCTGTTATGATTTCCATCATCCCGCCTGATTTTCCCACACTGTTGTATGGAATCAGATGGTAGCCAAGCTTTTGTAGGTTATCTATATCACTGAGAATATCGCTAAAGCATGTCCTTTCAACCACTGTAACAGGTCTTTTTCCAACATAATCGATAAGACCATTGCCGGTATCAATTATTGCATCCATTTTAAATTCCTGTCCTGCAACACTGATTACAATATGTCTTTTCAGGCTGTCTTTTATCCTGACAGTTTTAAGTGTCCCAAGCACAATGACGACAGTTACAGCCGTCACAGCAAGAAAGATTACCAGCTCCCTGTCAGACAGAATTACATTTTTAATAAAATACCCTGCAAATGTGTACTTTAACCAATGCATTATCCCACCTGCAAAGAGTGCAGTGAGTATCATTCCCATACCTGCTTTCAACAGATTCCTCATATAAAGCTTTAATTGTTTTGATGTTTTCTGCTTAAAGTCCTTGTTCCCCGAAAGCATTATCATTGCCATGACTAATGTCACCGGACCATATGTAGTGAACTTTTCAAGCAGTGCAAATCTAAGTGGAATACACACGCATGCAACAGCCCATACAGCTCCTAAAGTGGCAGAAATAACCATCCTGGATATTCTGGCAGAAAATTTAAAAATCCAGTCTGTTATAAGAAGCACACACAGGTTTGCCACGAAATTAATTCCAAACAGAACATCTGCATATATAACCGTACCGCCTATCACCTCCTTGTTTTGCGGAGCAAAATCCGAGCCCCATGCGAGGAGAGGGGATTTCACCTCCTAGTTTTGCGAAGCAAAATCCGAGCCCTACGCGAGGAGAGGGGATTTCACCTCCTTGTTTTGCGGTGCAAAATCCGAGCTCTACGCGAGGAGAGGGGATTTCACCTCCTAGTTTTGCGAAGCAGAATGTCTGCTTACATCTGGAATTATATATGCTCACATATGCAAAATTTGTCAAAACAAGAGAGGTGTTAAAAAAAGGGCGAGTGAAAAACCTTTCATTTTTCACACGCCTTAAGTTCACGCCGGTTTCATTAAATTCTATATTTCTCTGTTTTTCTGTTTCTTTTTCTTCCTACGCCTTATGTCCGCCAATTCTCTCTAAATAATCTGTCTTATCTTTATCGGTAATATTCCGTATAACCCTGCAAGGATTACCGACTGCTATTACATTTGACGGAATATCCTTTGTGACAATGCTTCCAGTTCCTATATTTCCTCCGTATCGATTCCTAAGACATTTTTCCAGACACACTAGCTGCACATCAGGAATGCCGTTGAACACAGCCTTTACAATACCTGCTTCCTCATATCCTAAGCGCTGATACAGGTTTCTTGCCCTTGCATTTTTCGCATTCGTATCCATACGAAGTGCAACGCAGCCATGCTCTTCAGCATATTTTTCATAATATGCCACAAATGCTTTGCCATAGCCTTTATTCTTATGAAATGGGGCTACCGCCAGACAATGCAGCACCATAATTTCATCATCCTTAGCCGGACATTTCCACTTTGCATACTTATATTCATCAACCTGAATCTGATTGATAACGGCTGCCGCCACGACTTTATTTTCATCTGTCATCACAAACAAATCTTCTCTGCTTAGCGCATCTTCTGCCGTCTTTTTTATTGGATAAACATTTCGTATCCAGCCAGTTGTTGTTAATCCCTGCTCTTCTTCGTCGTGAATTTTTTCGTAAATCTTAGCTATATCATCTATATCAGTAACCTCTGCTCTTCGTATTTCCATTAAAGCTGATGTCCTTTCGTTCTATGCCTTTCACTCTTTGCTGGTCGTCTTCTATGGTTAACCGCTTCATATTATACAATCCGTACTGTTATCTTTCAATAATACAAGATAATCTAATTTGTTGTTTCTTGGTTCTTAATCTTTCTGTATGATTTTAAGCATAGTAATGCGGCAAGTATTAAAGACAGTATATCAGCGAT
>CAVKBP010000125.1:0-7394 GCA_963654395.1 Ruminococcus sp. CAG:382 | reverse complement strand
GCGGGCTACGGCGAGGCTTTTTGGTATGTGCAGTCAGAAAAACAGGCAAGTTATTGGGATAATTATTCAGAAATCGCTGTACTAGATTTACTTGTGTCATGTGCGCTAAGACACCAATCCTGCGCGTGAAAAATCACATTTTCACACTAATCTCCATTCCGCAGGCACAAAGTGCCGGAGGAATCGCGAGCCAAATGTCAGATTTGGCTCTGCGATAAAAGCTATTTGTGATGCCTGCGTCACAAATAGCCGTGTGAAAAATCAGATATCAATCTGATTTTTCACACTACGACTCTTTACGGTTAGTCGTTATTCCCATAACTTTGAAATCAAGTCTCTCGATTGCAATTCTTATATCTGCGTCGTCAATTTCCCTGTCAACCTCGATTGTAGCCTGCTTCTTTTTAAGATTAACATGGCATGAAGCACCCTCAAGCTTATTGACAGACCTCTCGATACTGTTTTTGCAGTTCTCACAATGCATGCCTTCAATATCCACAGTCTTTACTGCAATCACTGGATTTTCAAGCACTTTTGTCTCTTCTGCAACAGTATCTCCACCGCCGCCACAGCAGCCACCCTCACCTTTCATATGCCTGACGCTGCTTATAACTGCAATCACTACTATTATTGCCAATACGACTATTATTATAGCTGTTCCCATATATAACATCTCCTTTTCTATGCTTTTCTATGCAAATTCTTATTCTTCTGTCCATACACAGGCAGAAAATTCCAGCTTGCATTTCTACTTAAATCTATTTAACAAATCTAAGCGTTTAATAAATAACTACATGTTCTTCTAGCGCATGAACTTTCCGATTGTCTTAACCAGCTCTTCTACCGTATCGTCCTTGCCCTCTTTAATATCGCGGACAACGCAGCTCCTGATATGATTATCCAGAAGCACCTTCGTAAATCCATTAAGCGCCGACTGGGCTGCCGATACCTGATTAAGAATGTCAATACAGTATGCGTCCTTCTCGACCATTCCCTTAATTCCTCTTATCTGACCTTCAATTCTGTTAAGTCTGTTACAGAGGTCTTTATATTCCTTGGCGTCGCGTTCCTTTGTCTTATGACAGCAGCATTCCTTTTCCATGACTCTTTGATTCCTCCTCGCTGATTCTTATATTTGGCGTAATAAACTCATAATTACAATCATCTCTTGTGATTGTTGCATACCCCAGCAGGGTATATAGCAATCATGTGATTTATAATATACCCTCGCAGGGTATATGTCAATGAGAATTATTGAGATTATTTATCATAAATCTTAATAGCAGCATGAATATAACACCGAAAATCCGAGATATCACTTACAAACAAAAAACAACCTACCAATTGCAATATCATTTGCAATCTGGTAGGTTGTTATATGAATTATTGTGTAAAAAATCATCAATCATTTTTCTCTATGCTACTGAGCAGCTTCAACCTCTTCATAATATCTGTCTGCGATATATCCTGCTGATTCTGCCCATAATCCATTTTCTGTTTCCTGCAGTGTCTTATATGTCTCTGACTTATAAAACTTCAATAGTCTTCCCTACTTCGCATAAGTCACAGCCTTGCTGTTCTCATCATAATCAAACAATCCATCATTCTTCTCTTCAAGCGCCTTGATGATATGATATGTGTACTCGTTATAAGGTGTAGGAATTCCAAGCTCTTTTCCCATGCGCATCATTGCGCCGGAGAACATGTCTATCTCTGTGTGTCTGCCGGCGTCTATGTCCTGCAGGGTTGAGTATCTTGCTGTTGGTGGAACAGCGCTTCCATGTCCTGATGAGCCGGCACATTTACTCATATCAATACCCTTTGCAAGTGCAACCGCTTCAACCTCCATGCGAAGTCCTGTGCTGATTGTCTTCATATGCTCGCTGTCTGTATAACAGCCAACGCCTGCGCCGATAACAGCCTGCGGAAGATTGTTACTGATATTGAGTCTGAATTTACTCCACATTTCTTCCTTGATGCAGTCAGTCATTCTGTAATTAAGCCCTGTTCCGTCAAATAATTCTTTAATTGCCACAGCTCTCTCACTCTCAAATGGCGCGGCTTCCTCACCATATATAATTCCTATTGTAGTATCCGGATTAAACACATATCCCTTTCCCTCGCGGTGTGATGCCACCTTTATAAGTGAATAAATGATATGGCTTTTATCTACTTTAGTAGATATTATTTCTTCGCTGTCAACACCATTCATAAGGCTCATGACAATTGTATTCTCACCGACAGCTTCCTTAATATCATCCAGTGCAGCAGTGAGTGCGCCGTACTTTAATGATACAACGAGAAGGTCAACGCCCTTTACCTCCTCTGGTGACAGAACTGCCGGACGATATGTCCTTCCATTAATCAGGCAGCCTTCTTTTTTAAGCCTTTCTGCCCGTGCGCCCTTTGCAATTATGCTTAAGCTGATATCCTTCTTTTCTGCAAGCCCCCATATCACATAAGAGCCGACCGCTCCTGCTCCAAGTACTGCTACTGATTGTATCTTCATATTAATCTCCATTCCGCAGGCACAAAGTGCCGGAGGAATCCTCCATTCCTGCCTGCTCTTCACAGATTATATATACACTTCTATTCTATTTCCGTCAAATGCTTTTAAATCTGCAGCCTCATTTATTAAATATATCTGAATTGTCCTATCTGTATTGATTTTCACAGGTTTCTTAAGTAAAATACATATGAATTAAAAATGAAAACAAGAGAATAGAGGAAAGTTATGATTTTTAAGATTTTTAAAAGAGATTTGAAGGGTCTTAGCAGGAATATTCTGGCTCTGGCAATTGCGCTTGGTCTTTGCCTAATTCCATCGCTTTATGCATGGTTTAACATTTATTCCAACTGGGATCCGTACGCTAACACCGCATCCGTCCAGATTGCTATTGTTTCTGAGGATGAGGGCTACTCTGAATCAGAAGATTCTACCATCAACATGGGAAACCAGATTGTTGAACAGCTTCATTCCAATGACAAGCTGGGCTGGCGTTTCCCTGAAACCAAGGACGAGGCAATAGACAAGCTCTATGCCGGAAAGTATTACGCAGTCATTATAATTGGTAATGACTTTTCACGGAGCCTGTATGATTTCCTTGAAAATGGTCTTAATCCACCAACAGTTACATATTATGAGAATTCCAAGAAAAATGCTGTTGCTTCCAAGATTACAGACACAGGAAAAAGCACACTCCAGAACACAATCAATTCTGAATTCATTGATGTGTGTGCGCAGACAATAATGAAGGGACTTAATGAAATCGCTGCCAACGATCCAGCAATTATTGAAAGAACAGTTCAGGATCTGCAGAGTGTATCAGATAATATAAGCTCTTATGACACAATGCTGGAAATGTTTATCAAGAGCAATTCAGATCTTGCCGACAATCTCGCAGCGCTTGAGGAGGTAATGCCACAGATACAGGATGTTCTCACTGGAACTACTGATGTTGCAGACATCGCCAACAAGACGCTTGACAATGTAACTAACGATATATATGACAAGATTGACACACAGCTAAAAGCCATGAATGACCTTGCAGATGCTGCACTTACTTCCGTTGATAACGCGGCACAGTCAGCCATCACAGATGCCGGACAGGCTGGTGTTGAGCTTAACAATGCCAACGATAAGCTTAAAGAACTCATCAATCAGAACAAGGCACTTGAGGATGCCATTGATTCTTTAAGTAAGGTTGAGGGTATTGATGCGTCTGTTATCAGTGCTTTGAAGTCTGCCCTTGCATCAGTAAATGCTATGGAGGATGTAGCTTATAACCTTATAAAGCAATGCGCAGACACTATAACTGACTCTCCTGAAACTCTTCAGGTAAAGTATCAGCTTATAAAATCTGTTGTTGATCAGTGCCGTTCTGAAATACAGAACAGCCAGGTTGTTATGAAGACTACTATCAGGACAAATGTTAATCTTCTGGAATCATCTATGAAGAATGCCGTAAGCAGCCTTGCTTCCAGCATAAGCAGTTCTGGGAACAGCATTAACGGAATAACACAGATGCTTCTTGGAATGAGCGAAATATCACTCAATATCAACACAACGCTTGGAAGCACAAGGACATTACTTGATTCACTTAACAGCAAGCTTGATGTTATAACCGGCTCAATTGGAGATATCAGTGATTCATCTACATACAAGCTGATAATGGATTTCATCAACTCGGATGCACAGTCAATTGCATCATTCCTTTCAGAGCCTGTACAGGTTGAGGAAGTATATGTATATATGCAGACTAACTACGGAACAAGTGTTACACCATTCTATACAACGCTTGCTCTCTGGGTTGGAGGAATTGTATTAGTAGCCCTTATGAAGGTAAAAGTCGACTATGAGGATGATGAATTCAAGAATGCAACAGAACACCAGAAATATATGGGACGCGCGCTGCTCTTCCTTGCAATGGGACAGCTTCAGGCTCTGGTAGTTGTTCTTGGAGATTTGTACCTTTTAAAAATCGACTGCACCCACCCATTCATGCTGTGGCTTGCAGCCGCAATAGCAAGCTTTGTATTTACATTGTTCATATACACGCTTGTCCTTACATTTGGTGACTTAGGAAAAGCTATAGCCGTTGTTATGATTGTGTTACAGATTGCCGGTTCGGGCGGTACTTACCCGATAGAGCTGCTTCCTGAATTCTTCCAGAATGTATACCTTTACTTCCCATTCCCTTATGCAATTAATGCCATGAGGGAGGCAATAAGCGGATTATACCAGTGTGATTATGCCGCATATCTTGTTAAATTATGTGCTTACGCTGTTATTTCCCTTATTCTCGGGCTTGGTATCAGAAAGTCACTTCTTGATGTACGCGAGTTCTTTGAACGCCGTATGAAAGAGACACATTTTATGTAAAGGAGATATTGATTTATGTCTAACGATGATTTTATAGATGAAATTCCTGATAAAGCCGGTACTGCTTCTGAAAGCAGCAGCAATGAGGCTCACAGGAATCTTGACCTTGATGTTGTCTTAGCGGAAATCACCGCATTTGCTGAAAATATGCACGCTAAGAACCAGCACAGGAAGAAAATGTGCTTAAGATGTATGATGATTATTCCTCTCATATTCATGGTGCTTATGTTTACCATGGATACTGCAAAGGTTGTATATCTTCTGCTCTGGGTTATCTCACTTTTTATATTCTGTGCTTATCTTATAGTTACAGATTATGTTGATGACAAGCTTGCAAGAAAGCTCAATGAACTGAATATCGAAATTCAGGAAAAGCAGTCAGATGCTTCTATTGCGGAAAATATCAAAGCATTTTTAAGTGAGGTACAGTTATGAAAAATATATTTAGAATTATCAGGGCTGACCTTAACCACATAAGGACAAATGTAATTGCAATATGTGTAATTATAGGTCTTACTGTTATTCCTGCGCTTTATTCATGGTTTAATATCCTGTCCAACTGGGATCCTTATGGACAGGCTTCCACCAGCAGGATTAAGGTTGCTGTTGTATCTGTTGATAAGGGAACTTCTCTTGAGGGAACAGAGCTGAATGTTGGTGACACAATTATTGAGTCACTTAAGACCAATAATACAATCGGCTGGCAGTTTGTTGATACTACTGATGACGCAATTAATGGCGTATATAGTGGCGATTACTATGCTGCACTCGTTGTACCTGAGGATTTCTCTAAAAACCTTATCAGCTTTTTAAGCGATTCAATGGAGCATCCCCAGATAAAATATTACTGCAACCAGAAAGCCAATGCCATTGCGCCTAAGATAACTGACAAGGCAAAAAATGCAGTCCAGCAGCAGGTAAACCAGACATTTATTGATACTATTGTGACTACAATTGCCGGCACAGGCGACTCAGCCATCAAGGACGCTGACAAGGAAACCGGCTCTCTTATGGACGCAATTACCAACAGGCTTACAACTGCAAGGAATACGCTTTCAACATATGATGTAATTCTTAATTCAATGCTTGCAATTACTGACCTTACATCATCAATAAGCAGCAGCTCAACAAGCACTGTGCCACAGATATATACACAGCTTCAGTTACAACAGCAGCAGTTGATAACGCTGCAGTCGCTTGTAAGCGGCAATTCAGCAGATTCGTTAAATGAGCTGTCAACTGCACTCTCAGACCAGATGTCGCAGATTCAGAGCATTGTAAGCTCACTTACAAGCATTTATACAGACATGAATGTGGATGTTGCCAATCTCTCTGCTGCAATAAGCATGACCTCAGGCTCGCTGACACAGACACAGACTCTGCTTGATGACCTTGAGACTAAGCTTGATAACGCAATTAATACATTAAATACTATCACTGAACAGGATACCTATGGTTTATTATCAGAGATGTTAAATGCAGATGCCAACACCTTGGGAGACTTCCTCTCTGCACCTGTCAACATAACAACTGAACAGATATATTCAGTTAAAAGCTATGGTACATCTGCCTCACCATTCTATACAATACTTGCACTGTGGTTTGGTGGACTTATACTTGTTGCCATCATGCATACACCTGTACATCCTGCTCCTGATATTCCATCAGATGCAAGAAGATATGAAAAGTTCTTCGGAAGATATTTCATCTTCTTTGCTGTAGGACAGCTTCAGGCACTGCTTATAACACTTGGAAATCTTCTTTATATAGGAATCCAGTGTTACCACCCATTCCTTTACTGGGTAGCATGTGCATTTTCAAGCTTTGTATTCACCTTCTTTATGTACAGCCTTACGGTTGCATTTGGCAATATCGGTGAAGCGCTTGGAATTGTCCTCCTCGTTATACAGGTTGCCGGCTCAGGTGGTACCTTCCCTATAGAAGTACTTCCTAATGCCTACCGCATAATATACAAATTCCTGCTCTTCCCATATTCAATGGACGCATTAAGGGAATGCATCGCAGGAATGTACCGGTTCGATTACATTAAAAACCTCGCATTTCTTTCGATATATATAGTCGTTTCACTTATAATTGGATTGTTCTTACAGAAGCCATTTGAGAAGCTGAATCATATGATAGAGAGAAGTAAGGAGAAGTCGGGGGTTATGCTGTAGAGGGGAGGTGTGCCCCGGTAGGACGCCCAGCCGTGTATATATCTAAAATCAAAACCCGCTTCCGCTCGGATTCCGACGCAGCGGTACTAGGTTCGCTGGGATTAGCTGCCACTCCGTGGCAGCTCTCCCAGCTTACCAAGTGCCGGCGTCTCCATACGGTTTTGATTTTAGATATATACACGGCTGGGCTTTTTTCTACCGGTCAACTTCCCTCTCCTTGTGGCTAGGTGTGGTGGGGCTGGCACTGGCGTGCTTCGCCTCGGCTTTTTGGGGAAAACACATGATATGTCTATAATCAGCAATTACATCAAAAATTAAATAACCGCCATATTGAC
>CAVKBP010000124.1:6955-7480 GCA_963654395.1 Ruminococcus sp. CAG:382 | reverse complement strand
GTTACGCTGATACCTGCCGCATCTGCTGTTGAAGGATTTTCGCCCACCGCAGTCAGCTTTAATCCGGTATGTGTCTTCCTTATAAAGCAATATGCGGCAACTGCCAGTATAACCGAAAAATATACCATCACATTGTATGAAAACAGCAGTCTGCCAATAACAGGAATTGAAGATAATACCGGAATATTAATTCCGGAGAATACGGATTTGGTAGCATCGGTTACACTGATATAGCCGCCTGCGCCCTGCCCCATAAGCTCACCGAAGAAGTTGCCTATGCCAGTTCCCATAATGGTAATAATAAGTCCGACAACATTCTGGTTGACTCTTAGCGACACCGTCATGAAACCGAACAGTGCCGATGTAATCATGCCGCTTAATGCTCCTGTTACAAATGCTGCTACTGCCGCCGCAAAGCCTGATATCCCAAGCTTTTCTGCCACAACCGCACCTGCAAGAGAAGCTACTGCGCCAATATACATTGTTCCTTCCACTCCAAGATTAATATTTCCTGATTTTTCTGTA
>CAVKBP010000124.1:0-6945 GCA_963654395.1 Ruminococcus sp. CAG:382 | reverse complement strand
AGCAAGAATAAGCGGTGCTCCGGCAAGTACTGCCGCCATAAGAAAATTAACTATCATAGCTGCCTCCTCCGGTATTCTGTGCCATCCGGCTTCTCATTGAAAGAAAAGGAAATGATACTCTGTATTTAATAAAGAACTCACAGCCTAACATAAAAAGCAGAATAATACCTATCATTATATTGGCAAATGATGATGGGATAAGATACACAGTGGCAAGGTTTCCGGCGCCTCTGTTAAGAATAGCGATAAATGCTGACATTAACAGCATTCTCACTGGCTTCATGTCAGACATCCACGCAACCATAATTGCAGTGAAGCCGACTCCACCGGCTGTTGATTCTGACAGTGTTCCGTCAGCACCTGCCACCTGTAAGAAGCCTGCAATTCCGCACAGAGCGGCTGATAAAAACATCGTCCTTATCATTACATTTGCAGCATTGATACCAGCATACCTTGCTGTTTCCGTTGAGTCTCCCACAATCTTGATTTCATATCCGTGCTTGGTATATCTGATATACACATAATACAGGGCAAGGATTACAAGTGCAATTATCCATCCGATATGCACGCCGAACACCCTCGGCAGCCTGCTGTAAAAATCCAGCAGCCTTATCTTAGGAAAGTTATTAGCTGAATCCTGCCAGCTCCGCGTGTTCTGAAGCATTACTATAAGCCGTGCCGCAATGTAATTGAACATAAGCGTAAGAAGAGTTTCATTGGTATTGAATTTCGCCTTGAATATGGCAGGTATCATGCCATACACGCCTGACACTATGATTGCTGCCGCTGCCATAAGCACCAAAAGAATCACCTGCGGAACTGATTTTCCTAACAGAAATGACACCGCTGTAGCTGCTATTCCGCCAATAAGAATCTGCCCCTCACCGCCTATATTCCAGAATCTCATCCTGAATGCCAGTGAAAGACCTGTGGCTGTAATAACAAGCGGAATCGTTCCCTTTACAGTTTCCCTTATAAGAAATTCTTTTCCAAATGCGCCCTTTAACATCACTATGAACACGCTTACTGGATTATAATGCATACATACAAGCAGAATGCTGACAACAAGTAATGACATCAAAAATGCAGCTATGCGTATAATCAACTGGCGTACATTGGATATGCAGGCTCTCCTTGTCACTCTTATATAGCTTTGTTTTCTTTCTCGTATCTTTCTATTATCTGCCATCACATTTTCACCTCGTAGATGTCATTAACGAACCTATATAATCCTTTGATGTTTTTCTGGCATCAACTATTCCTGCTGCCGTATAATCTGCCATGACCATAATTCTATCTGAAAGCGCCATCAATACATCCAGATCCTCGCCTACGAATATAATGGCTTTTCCCTTTTTCCTTTCCTCATCAAGAAGCTTATAAATCATATATGACGAATTGATATCAAGCCCTCTCACCGGATATGACACTATAAGCAAATCGCAGCCTGCTTCTATCTCTCTTCCTAAAAGAACCTTCTGGACATTGCCTCCTGATAACATTCTTACTGGAATATGTATTCCGGCATCCGCAATCCCTAATTTCTTTATAAGCATTTTCGCTTTATCAGTGGCTCTCTTCCTGTATAGAACAGGTCCGGCTTCATCCTTATAGTTTTTTAACATCATGTTATCAATGATGTCTGCCGAAGCAATAAGTCCCATGCCAAGCCTGTCCTCGGGCACGAACCCGATTCCAGCCCGCATTTTTCTTCTCCATCCGGGCTTCTTATTAGTTATGTCATAATCCTTATCTGTGTGATAAATTATTTTTCCAGATGTAACCCTGCGGATTCCATACAGGCACTCGCACAGCTCTCTCTGTCCACATCCTGATATTCCGGCAACTCCAAGTATTTCTCCTGATTTCACATCGAATGAAATGTCTCTTAAGCCTTCTGTTTTATCATCACAGATGCAGCTTATATTATCTACTGAGAGAACCCTCTTATTATTCTCATTCCGGGTTCTCTCAATCATAAGTGACACCTGTTTTCCAACCATCTTACAGGCAAGCTCATTTTCATCTGTTTTGCTGGTTTCCAATGTATCAATATGACGTCCCTTGCGCATAATATATACACTGTCTGAAATATCAAGCACCTCATGTAATTTGTGGGTGATAATTATTATGGATTTTCCATCTGCTTTCATTGAACGGAGTAACTTAAAAAGGCTGCTGCTCTCCTGTGGTGTAAGCACCGCCGTCGGCTCATCAAGTATAAGAATAGATGCACCTTTGATAATTGCTTTTATTATTTCTACCGTCTGTTTTTCTGAGACAGACATGTCGCATATTTTTTTATCCGGCTCAACATTAAATCCATATCTCTGGGCAGTCTCTGTTATTTTCTTTCGCAGAGCCGCTTTACTGCTATATTCTGTATGGGTTAGTGCAATTTCAATATTCTCTGTTACATCCATTGAAGATATTAATTTGAAATGCTGATGAACAATGCCGATTCCAAGCCTGTCAGCATCCCTTGGCGAATGTATTTCTACCTTCTTATCCCTGTAATAGATTGAACCGCTGTCAGGCGAATAAATTCCACCAAGCATATTGATAAGAGTAGTCTTTCCCGAACCGTTCTCACCAAGTATTGCCATGATTTCACCAGAATGAAGCTTTAGATTTATCTTATCGTTTACCTTTACCGCACCAAATGATTTGCTCAAATCTTTTGTCTCTAATACTGCATTCATAGTTATTCCGCCTTTCCATACACAGCGACATTTTTACTTTCTGATATTAATTCCCTGCAGAACTTCTCCAAATGTGGGTGATGATTTTGATTCAATATATACCTCTCCTGCCTTTACCAGCTCCTTGCCGCTCTGATTATAGAGTGGTCCGGTAAATACATGCTTTGTGCCGTCTATAAAGCCTTCTTTAGCAGTCTCAACCGCATTTTTAACCTTCGCGGCAGTGTCTGAATCAAGCAGCGAATAGTTAATATCTGCCAGATAAATCATCCCATTCTCCAGAGTTCCCGTATAGTCAGTTGGAATCTTTGAGGGCGTTCCATCAAGTATATTCTGTACTGCCATTATAAGATATGATGATGTATCCCATCTTACCGAGGTTAGAACCGCATCAGGTGCTGCTCCGCTCATATCACTGTTGTATGGTATGAAAAATGCGCCATTTTCCTGACATGTTGTGGCTCCTGCCGTCGAATCTGCATGGTGGCTTATGACATCACAGCCTGAATCTATGAGTGACTTCGTTGCCTGTCCCTCCAGTGCTGGCGAATACCACACATTAAGATATGCAGCACTGACATCTATGTCAGGATTGACACTTTTAGCACCAAGGTAATATGCATCAAGTCCGTTATTCACCTCTGTGTAATCCATGGCACATACATATCCTATCTTATTAGTTTTCGTGACAAGTCCTGCTACCACACCGGACAGATACCGTACCTGCGCGATATCACCAAAATAATTATGCACATTTGACAGACCACTCGATTCTGCCTTGACTCCGCTGAAATGGCAGAATATCACATCCGGATACTCGAAAGCAGCCTCTAAAAGATAATCCTCATGACCATGTGATGTTGAGAATATAATCTGGCAGCCATCCTCGGCAAGCTCGCGGAAGGCTGTCGCCGCCTCTGCAGTATCAGGGACATTATATTTATTGATAATCTGCGACCTGTCTATTCCTAAGGCATCTGCCATCTTCCAGGTTGAACAGTCATGCGCATATGTATAGCCCTGGTCGCTTGGATCTGAATAATGCACGAAGCCAATCTTTATGTCCGCTTTGTCAACCTTTACGCCCTCGGTAACACCAGTTGTATGGCTGCCCTGACATCCTGTCAGGAAGAATACAGACATAACAACGGCTGCCATTAATATACTAATTTTCTTCATATTTACATCTGGCTTTTCCAGTCTTCAAGAAGGTCTTTCGAATCAACCACAAGACCAAGATGAAGAGATATAATTCTTAATGCAGCCTGTAAGGACAATTCTCTTAATTCCGATATTTCTAAGAAGCATTTCAAGGTCTGTCGGATAAAATGCACTTAATCTCTTCTTAGTGCTTACGATTAAATCCTCATCATGAACATCAATAGAGAATTTGTTCCACTTAGTACCCTCAATCGCATGCTCTGCAATATTAGGAATTTCGCCTACTGTGATAGGGAATACCAGTCTCCATGCTGATGGGTTAAGCTTTTCATCAACGCCGCCCTTCCTTAAAACAGAACGGACATGGATAACAGGGATATTCAGTGCCCTTGCTTCTTCCATGAATTTATTAAGCGGTTCTATTATCTGTCTGCCTCTTGGAGATGGGCATGGGCAGTCCGGATCTGTTGAGAGATGTCCTTCATGCATATCTATAGTTATAACTGCTGTTCCTTCCTTTTCGAGGAATATATCATGGATGTTCTCTGGAACATCTTTTCTCACATTATCAAAATAAGCTTTCATAATCATTATCTCCTTTACATCTGTTTACTGCTCTGTCTTTTCAAATAACGGACGAAGTGCGGTATTATTTACAAGATTTAATATTATAAGCATAATGATGCCTACCAGCATTGGCTGTGTAACAATGCTCTGTACTGCTGATGGAAGCATTGCTGTAAAATCTGTTGGTAAGAACATACAGCCTATTGCAATTATGTATGGAACAGAGGCTGTAATTACATTCATATCATCCCACTTGACATCCTTAAGATGCTGTACTCCACTAAAGGCAATCATACCGAAAAGAATTACTGTTGCTCCATTTAACACAGGTGACGGAATTACAGCAATCAGCATACCAAGCTTAGGGAAGAAGCCAAGTAATATTGCGATAACGCCCATTACAAGTGTTGCATAACGGCTTCCCACACCAGTTGCTCTTATAATACCTACATTTTCAGGATATGTTGTTGTAGGGCAGCCTCCAACGATTGTACCTACGATATTACCAACTGCAAGTCCGAATATACCGCCATTAGCCCTGTGCTCATCTACCTGCTGGTTATCCCATCCGGCAATAAGGCTGTACATTCCAAGTGCCTCAGACACTGAATGAAGGTATGCAAGAAGCATAAGAATTACAACACCGATATTAACACTGAAGCCATATGGCATAAGCTTAGGAAGCCCTACAATCTTTGCCTGTGCAACTGAACTGAAATCTATATGTCCGAATATTGCATAGAAAATTGTGCCTATTATGATTGCCCATAAAAGAGCGCCCCGCTTCATAAGACCTTTCTTTCCGAAAAGCATGAATCCTGCAGCAACTATTATTGTGATAACTGCTGAAACAAGATTTACCCATGGATAATATGCTGTTCCTGATGTACCAAAGCAGCCTGGAATAGCAATCTCTGCAAGCTGTGTACCAATTATTAACATCAATGTACCGAAGACAAGTGGTGAAGTAAGTATCTTGGTGAGCTTACCAATAACACCGATTTTTCCAATAGGAATTGATAAGACCGCAACCACTATACCTGCTATTAACATTGAACCGTACGCTGTTCCAAGACCATATGCTGCACCTGTTGTAAGTATCGCTGACATGAATACCGCCGTAGGACCATGGACAGCAGGAAGCTTTAATATAAATACTGACTGAAGGATTGTCACAAGACCTGCTGTTATAAAGCATGACTGGACCATGTAGCCTATACCAGCAGATGTAAGTCCGCACGCAGCACCAATAATTCCCGGTACGGCAAGTAAAAATGTTATTCCCATAAGATGCTGTACTGCGAATAACAAAAGTTCTCCGACCGACATTTTCTGATTAATGCCTACAGTCAATGGTGACTTTTCATTTTCCATAATAATTCATCTCCTTAAATATTATAAATATGTTTAATCACAATGCTCCTGCCGGCGTAAGCACCTTATGACAAACAAAAAGAGACAAGTTGTCCTTAATATCAGGACGCCGTTGTCTCTCAATGTCTGAATGATACTATTTAGAATTTTTCATTTCAATGTGCACATTGCATGTTTTTTGTGCGATATCTTACGCACTCTGCACACTACATTTGCTGTACTTTATTTTCTTAAAAATAAATCCATTATCTTCATAACATTATAAAGCTGATTGTATATTTCAGCATCTTTTATTGAGTAACCAAGCAGGCTCTCAATTTTTTCAATCCTCTTTATCATTGTATTTCTATGAATATAGAGCCTCTGCGCCGCTTGTGAAACATTCTGTCCGCACACCAGATATTCCCTTAATGTATCGACAAGGTTCTGCTCATTTTTCTCATCATAATCAAGAAGCGGCTTTATGACACATTTGACATACTCCTCTATCCTTGAGGTATCGTCTATATAAAATAACAACTGATATATTCCCAGCTCCTTATAGTACAATACCCCGGACTTATTAACTGCCTTCCTTGCAACCCGCGCCTGATTAAAGCTCTTTTTAAGCTCCTCCGGCTCGTGCGAAATACCGCCTATTCCAATCCGCACACACACAGACTGGTTTTCTTTCATAAATGTATCATATATCTGATGTATCCTGCTGATGATGTCTTTTTCGCTGGAATCACTGACACCAATAACAAATGCCTGTCGGTTATACTGGTTAAGATAATTAATCTTGTCAAAATACCGCCTGAAAATATGTATCATTTCCCTCATCACATGGTCGTTATAATATGACTGGTTTTCGGTATTCGTATATTTCCTGTTAAATCTATAATCTGTTACAACAACTATGTTCTTGTCCAGAAGTCCATATTTTTTAATCATCTCACGGAACACATTATCGTCATAATTAATCTCGCCCGACAGCAGCCTGTCCAGGAATTCACTGTGCATGCTCTCTTCAAGCCTGTCATTCGACACCAGCAGGGAAACGCTCCCTATAACTCTTGAAAGCTTTGTCTCCCATGGTGCTGCAAATACCGCAAAGCCCCTCTGCACAGCCTCATCCACTGCCTGCTGTGGAATGTATGAT
>CAVKBP010000123.1:0-7483 GCA_963654395.1 Ruminococcus sp. CAG:382 | reverse complement strand
GCCTGCGTCACAAATAGCCGTGTGAAAAATCAGATATC
This sequence comes from Ruminococcus sp. CAG:382, assembly GCA_963654395.1. Taxonomy (GTDB): domain Bacteria; phylum Bacillota; class Clostridia; order Lachnospirales; family Lachnospiraceae; genus Lachnospira. The sequence goes on along the minus strand of CAVKBP010000123.1, from coordinate 7,445 downwards.
AATCTGATTTTTCACATTAATCTCCATTCCATTTTAATATGTAATTGTTCAGAGCTAAGTAAAATTTCATGAATCAGGTGTGTAATGATTACTTTATTGGCTGGCTCTGAGCAGTTGCTAGTACAGCATATAAGAAAATCCTTCTGCACCAACATAGCAGTAGATGCGTCACAGGCAACAGCACTGACAGCAGATATATCACCCCTTCACATAACTCCTCGCGCCGCTTGAATAGTAGATATCACCTTCATTGGTGACAAATATGGCTTCAATTCCATCAAGGCTTTCGATAAGCTTCATGCCCTCGTCAAGCCCCAGACAGAAGCAGGTGGTGCTTAAGCAGTCCCCGGTGAGCGAGTCCGTAGATAAAATAGTGACATCTGACAGGTCGTTGTCGTAAGAATAGCCTGTAGCCGGGTTAAGTATGTGATGGTAAAATGTGCCGTCATCAGCATAGAAATACCGCTCATAGTTGCCGGATGACACAACAGAAGAATCATCTACAGAGAGTGCAACAAGCACCTTATTATTGGCTGCAAATGGCTTCCTTACGCCAATTCCAAAGTTATCCGAATTAGTTTTCTTACCGATGCACAAAACATTGCCACCAAGATTGATTATAGCACGCTTTACTCCATTTTCCTCAAGAAAATCCTTAATCCTGTCAGCAATATACCCCTTTGCAACAGCGCCGAGGTCTAATATTACATCATCAGGCTTGCTTATTGAATAAGTACCGTCGCCGTTGTCAGCCACATTTATCTGGTCATAACCGACATGCGTGAGCGCTTCGGTGATTTTATCGCTGTCCGGAACCTTCGGCGATTCAGAGGTGAAGTCCCACAGGCTCGAAACACTTCCGATTGTTATGTCAAATGCGCCATTGCTTAAGGCTGCATATTCAAGCCCGGCGCTGATTAAATCATACAAATCCTTAGATATGTCTGTCGTCTGGTTAGAATTGACCTTTGCCAACTCGCTGTCTTCCTTAGTCCTTGAAAAAATGTTTTCGTAGTAGTCACACAGCTTCAGCGCGTCGTTAAGCGTATCTTTAGAAACGCTGGTGTAAGAGTCAATCTGTACAAATGTGTTTAACTTAAATCCATTCACCGACTCCGGCGTTGTCAGTGTAACCGCGGGTTTCTGACAGGCAGTAAGCACGAAACTACTCATAACTATCAAGATAGTCGGATAAGAAAAGCGTTTTAAATTATTAAATTTTTTCATAGAATAATTGCCGTTGTCAGGCGGCATCCTCCCAAATGTTTCGGTACATTGAGATTATAACAGTTTAATGCAGTATAAAAAAGTGAAATTAGTGTGAAATTACTTTTATTTTTAAAATGGATGTGCTATAAATATAAGGCTTGCTTTTAAGCAGCTAATGTTTAAATATATAGAAGAGAGGAAGTCTATGAAAAAGAAATTATTCAGCGTGTTACTTGTTGGTGCGCTTGCAGCATCTTTAGTGGCATGTGATTCTAAGAAGAAGGAAGCGGATAAGACACCTTCGACAGTCAACACAGAGATAAATGCTGATGAATACGCAGCAACAATAACATCTAATGCAGAGATATATAAGACATATGTTACAGTTCCGGAATGGAAGGGAATGTCAGTAGACCTCGCTGAATCTGATTATATAATAACAGATGAAGATGTTGAGGAATATGTACAGAGCATACTTGAAGCTACTGCAACTACAGAAGCACAGACAACAGGTACTACCAAGTCAGGCGACAAAATTAAGCTTGATTACAGCGGAAAGCTTGATGGAACAGCATTTTCAGGTGGTACAGCCACAGATGCTTCTTATACAATCGGTTCAGGCAAATTTATTACAGACCTTGATAACGGACTTGTCGGACTTACAGTTGGTGAAGAGACAGATATTCCATGTACATTTCCAGAAAGCTATTCGGATTCAAGCCTTGCAGGAAAGCAGGTTGTGTTCACAGTAACAGTCAAGGAAATCGATGTAACGGTAGTTCCAGAGCTTAATGACGAATGGGTTGTTTCTAATGCATCTAAGTTGGGTGTTGATGATGACAGCCTTACAACAGTTGAGGACTTCAGGGCATATGTAAAGAACTATCTTGAGACACAGGCCACATCCAATAGAGAAAGCACAGTATTTGAGACAGCATATTCACAGATGACAGAAAACCTTGATGTTTCAGATTATCCAAGTGAAGAGCTTGAGGATTTATTAAACACTCTTAACAGCAATGTAGATGCAGAGTACGAATCATATAGCTCATCATATTCATCAAAGGAAGAATACCTTAAGAGCGCATACAGCTTTGATTCTCTGGATGCATTTAATGAATACGCAGAAAATTATGCAAAGCAGTACCTCTTACAGAAAATGATTATCACAATGATTGCTGCTGATAATGATGTTACAGTAAGCGCAGACGAAATCAATTCTACAGGAGAAGAGCTTGCCTCATATTATGGTTATAATGATTATCAGGAAATTCTTGATACTTATGGCAATGAAATGAATGCAGAGATAGGATATCAGGTACTTTATCAGAATGTAGTTGAGTATGTATGCAATAATGTTACAATCAATGACACATCTTCTGCAGAAGACTAATCGTGACTAATTAAATAACAACATGCTTAACAGGACTAAGGTTGCACAGCTATTATAGTGTGCAGCCTTATTTATTCTTATTATCTGCGGCTTTAATGCCGCGTTTACATATATCTGCAGGGTGTGCCTGCATTAATAAAAAATATGAGAAATGTGGTAAAACCACACAAGGGGAGAACAATGAATCAATTCGTACCAAAGCTTTTTGAAGTAATGAAAGGCTATTCTAAAAAACAATTTGTTAATGATGTTATTGCAGGTATTATTGTAGCAATTATCGCATTACCGCTATCTATCGCGCTTGCGCTTGCGTCAGGAGTAGGTCCTGAGCAGGGTATCTATACAGCCATATTTGCTGGCTTTGTCATTTCATTTCTTGGCGGAAGCAGGGTTCAGATTGCCGGACCGACAGCCGCATTTGCAACTATCGTTGCCGGAATCGTGGCGCAGAATGGAATGGACGGTCTTATCGTTGCTACTATTATGGCAGGTATTATCCTTATCATCATGGGATTTCTAAAATTTGGTAATCTTATCAGATTTATTCCATATACAATTACAACTGGATTTACATTTGGTATAGCTATTACTATTCTTGTAGGTCAGATTAAGGATTTCTTAGGTCTTGACCTTGCGGCTTATAATGGGCAGACTATCGAGACGATTGATAAATTAAAGGCAGTATTTACATGTATCAACACATTTAACTGGCAGGCACTTGTTGTGGGTGTTGTTTCGCTTGCGATTCTTATTGTGTGGCCTAAGTTTAAGAAGCTCGAGAAAATTCCAGCATCACTGATTGCTGTTATTGTTTCTGTAATTATGGTTAAGCTTGGGATGAAGGCGAAGACTATCGGGGATCTGTATACTATTTCAAGCAGGCTGCCGGGAATCAGCATTCCAGATGTCAATATAACAATGATTAAGAATCTTCTGCCGGATGCATTTACAATTGCTGTGCTTGCAGGTATTGAGTCACTTTTGTCATGCGTTGTTTCTGATGGTATGATTGGAAGCAGACATAAGCCTAATATGGAGCTTGTTGCGCAGGGAGCTGGTAATCTTGTGTCAGCTTTATTCGGTGGAATTCCGGCGACAGGTGCTATTGCCAGAACAGCAGCTAATGTTAAGAATGGCGGCCGCACTCCGGTTGCGGGCATGGTTCATTCTATAACTCTTCTTCTTATTCTTGTTGTGCTTATGCCATATGCAGCATGGATTCCGATGCCGGCTATTGCGGCAATTCTTTTCATGGTGGCTTACAACATGAGTGGCTGGAGAGAAATGCTTTCTCTGTGTAAAACTTCTCCTATGAGTGATGTTGTTGTACTTCTTACAACAGCAGTGCTTACAGTTGTATTTGACCTTGTAGTTGCGATTGAGGTTGGGGTTGTGCTTACAGCACTTCTTTTCCTTAAGAGAATGGCTGATGTTACTGAGGTTAAGAGCTGGAAATATATTGGTGACAATATTGATGAGAATAACGATCCGGACAGTATTAATCTTAAGCAGGTTCCTAAGGGAACGCTTGTCTATGAGATTAACGGACCAATGTTCTTTGCAGCCGCTGACAAATTCTTAGACATCCATACAGTTTCAGGCTCTAAGGCTGTTATTGTGAGAATGCGAGGCGTTCCTGCGATGGATGTTACAGCACTCCGCTCATTAAGAAATATTCATGCAGTATGCAAGAAGCATGGTGCTGTTATGATACTTTCCCATGTTAATGAGCAGCCTATGTCAGTTATGGAGCACGCTGGCTTTGCAGATGAGATTGGAAGAGACAATTTCTGCGCCAATATTGATGCAGCTCTGGAGCATGCTAAGAGTATTGTGGAAGGGTAATTGTTGCTTCCAGCATAAATAAGTATAATATAATATAGTAATCGTCATTCCAGCAGCGGTGTAACGATTACTTTTTTATTGTGTAAAAGATTTACCTAAGAGGTAAATTAATAGTTGACATGGTGACTGATTGATGATAGTATGAATTTACCACAGAGGTAAATTAGTATTGAGGGGTGGTTCATTGGATATTACATTCAAAGATAAGAAAATCAAAAGCATTTGTATGGATGCTAAAGCTGCCGATAGAACCTATGGAAATGAGATGTCAGAGAAAATACATATGCGTCTGGATCAGATTAGAGCTGCTGATACGGTGGAAGAGATGATTCTATGTCATATCGGTAGATGTCATCCACTATCCAATAATAGGAAAGGACAGTATGCAGTTGATTTAGTTCATCCATACAGATTGGTTTTTGAAAAACATGGTGATGTGGTTCAGATTGCACATATTATGGAAATAGTGGATTATCATTAGTAAATATGAATGGGAGGTGGCAAAATGGTGAGAAGTCGCAGCATAATTGCAACGCCACCAGGAGCGACAATAAAAGAGCAGCTTAATGACCGTGGTATGAGTCAGAAGGAGTTCGCTGTAAGAATTGATATGTCAGAGAAGCATGTCAGCAAGCTCATTAATGGAGAGGTTCAGTTGACTCCTGAGGTGGCTGTCAGATTAGAAATAGTGCTTGGTGTGCCGGCAAGATTCTGGAATAATCTGGAAGCAATATACAGAGAAAAACTTATAAAGATTGCAGCGGAAAAATCTATGGACGCTGATGAGACTTTGGCAAAACAATTTCCGTATAGCGAGATGGCTAAATTGGGCTGGATACCGCAGACAAGAAATTCTAAGGAAAAAGTTATTAACCTTAGAAAGTATTTTGAAGTGGTTAGTTTATCTCTACTAGAGAATACACTGATTACAAGAATTGCATGTAGAAGACTTGCGGTGACAGATAAGAGCGATCTGGCTTTGCTGGCATGGGCGCAGGAAGCTAAAATTCAGGCGCGTGACATAGAAACAAAGCCAATTAATACTAAAGGTCTTATAAGTGTTATATCAGATATAAGAAGGATGACTTTAAAGAAGCCAGAAGATTTTTGCATGGAGCTTGAGACAATGCTTGCAGAAAATGGCATTGCATTGGTGTTTTTACCACATTTGAAAGGATCATTTTTACAAGGAGCTACATTTATAGACGGGAATAAAATTGTTGTTGGATTAACGGCAAGAGGCAGGGACGCAGATAAATTCTGGTTTAGTCTGTTCCATGAACTTGGACACATTATTCTTGGGCATGTTGGAAAAAATGGTGGAACGACAGAACAGGATGAGCATGATGCAGATGTATGGGCAAGAGATGAATTGATTCCATCAGAGGCATTTAAAATGTTTCAGGAAAAACAGAGCTTTTCGGCTTTAAGTGTCAAAAGATTCGCAAAAGAGAATGGAATTGCTCCGGGGATTGTTGTTGGACGATTGCAGAATGAAGGCTGTATTAAGTATAATATGTTAAATGAATTGAAGGAGCATTATGTAATTACTGTATAAGAATTATAAAATCTTTGAAAAGTGATTGATAAAATATGTGAAAAAACCCACCATGCACATATAGTTTTCATATGCTATATGTGCATGGTGGGTTTTAAAATTTATGCAAGATACTTAGCAAGCACATCAGCCTTGTCAAGCTGCTCCCATGGGAGATTAAGGTCTGTGCGTCCAAAGTGTCCATAAGCAGCAGTCTGCTTGTAGATAGGTCTTCTTAAGTCGAGCATCTTAATAATTCCGTTAGGTCTTAAATCAAAATTCTCGCGGATGATTTCAACGATTTTCTCTTCAGGAAGCTTTCCTGTACCAAATGTATCAACCATGATTGATGTTGGTCTTGCAACACCGATTGCATATGAAAGCTGGATTTCACATCTGTCAGCAAGTCCGGCAGCAACAATATTCTTGGCAACATATCTTGCAGCGTATGCAGCAGAACGGTCAACCTTAGTGCAGTCCTTACCAGAGAAAGCACCACCGCCATGTCTTGCAGCTCCACCATAAGTATCAACAATAATCTTACGGCCTGTAAGACCTGAATCTCCATTAGGACCACCGATTACGAAACGGCCTGTAGGATTGATGTATATTTTAGTATCAGTGTCAAGCATGGCAGGATCAACGATTGCGTCAATTACATATTTTTTGATGTCCTTGCGGATCTGTTCCTGTGATATCTCTGGAGCGTGCTGTGAAGAAACAACGATAGCGTCGAGTCTTACAGGCTTTTTATTTTCATCATATTCTACAGTAACCTGAGTTTTTCCGTCTGGTCTTAAGTAAGAAAGAGTACCATCCTTACGGACATTTGTAAGCTGCTTAGAGAGCTTCTGTGCAAGAGCGGCAGAGTAAGGCATGAATTCAGGTGTTTCATTAGTTGCGTAACCGAACATCATACCCTGGTCGCCGGCACCAACCTCTGAATCATCAATTTCTCCCTCTTTAGCTTCAAGAGCCTTATCAACACCCATTGCAATATCAGCAGACTGCTTATCCAATGCAACCATAACTGCACATGTATTACCATCAAAGCCTTTATCAGAGCTGTCATAACCAATCTCTGTGACAGTCTTTCTTACGATAGAAGGAATATCAATATTAGCCTTAGTTGTAATCTCACCCATTACCATAATGAAGCCTGTGTTAGTAAGAGTCTCGCAGGCAACTCTTGAATATGGATCCTGCTCGTAGAGAGCGTCAAGTACGGCATCCGAAATCTGGTCGCAGATTTTGTCAGGATGTCCTTCTGTTACTGATTCTGAAGTAAATAATCTTTTTTCCATGTTGTCTCCTTTACATTTTTTGTGAATATGTCTATCCCTTATGTCTATTTTATCGTAACTGTTCAGAGCCAACCTCCAAAATGCTTCGCATTTCGTCGGTGTGGCGTATCCGCCAAATAAAATTTCAAAATCATCCATAGGAATGCAAGCATTCCAT
>CAVKBP010000122.1:0-7604 GCA_963654395.1 Ruminococcus sp. CAG:382 | reverse complement strand
GCGTAATTCCAGTACAAAGACCTCCCTGCTTTCTTACTTTCTTCCAGAGCTGCTGTAAGTATTTCGCAGAATACTCGGAATTAAGCAGGAATCTCGATAGGTCTGACGCTTTCACTCCTTTCGCCCCGAGCCACACCGTGCAAGCAACTTTCATTGCACACAGCGTTCCATGGGAAGAGTTTCTTTATTGTTAATGCAGTTATTTCAAAGATTGTTTTAGCGTTATTAGATTGATAGGCTCTCGCCCAACATTTTTACGCCACTTGTTAAGTTTTATTAATTTTGTGCTTTCTTTACATCCTGTTTTTTCTATCAGTCTGTAAATTGTATTTACATCCGTTTCATAAATTAGCTGTGCAACATCTTTATGAACAATCCTAAGATTTTTATACTCATCTGTTCCTCCCTGTTCTTTAGGTATAAATCTGTGGTGACATACCTATTTTTGTTTACTTCAAAAATGCCATTTTCAGCCACCGCCATAATCTCTATGGTTTCCTGAATGGATTTAGGCGTCTTGTACAAAGGCTCGCTCGCCTTTTTCAGTAACTTAAATCCGTCTGTAAATAAACCCATGTCTCTAACCTCGCTTTCTTTTTCTTAACGCCCGCCTGGAAGTTTCCCCCTGCGGGCTGCGTTCCCGACCTTTCCGGTCAGATACATATGAATAGTTGTGTTTATTCTGCTAACACTACTGGTATATCCATTGACTTGATAACAAAATTTGTGTATAATTTTGTTATCAAACAAGGAGGTGTTTTTATGCCAGCAATCAAATCAAGTGCTGATTTAAGGAATAATTACAATGAAATTTCTACATTTTGTCATAATTATCCTGAACCAGTTTTCATTACGAAGAATGGAAAAGGCGATCTTGCTGTTATGAGCATTGAAGCCTACGAAGAACTGACCAGCCGCTTTGAACTTTACAGCCAGATTAAGGAAGGAATGGACGATATTGCCACAGGCAACACAAGACCATTTTCCGAAGCTATGGCTGATATCAGGAGCCGCCGCAGCCGATGAGCTATCATGTCCATATCACTTCCAGCGCAGAACACGATATTATGCAGGCTGCGGATTACATCGAATTTACCATCAAAAATCCCACAGCCGCAGATAATCTGTTAGATGTTGTGGCTAAGCAGATCGACTCATTAACCGACCAGCCACAGAAGTTCCGTCTGGTAGATGATCCGGTACTGGCAAGCTGGGGCATTCGTTTTGTGATAATCAATAATTACCTTGCCTTTTATACGATTGATGAAGAAAAACAGACTGTAATCATCGTCCGTTTTCTCTATCAGAAAAGTAACTGGACTTCCATTCTTCGACAGGGTTTTCCCCTCATTTAAGGAATCTGTTTTATGCAGGTTCCTTTTTTTAGTGCATTGCTTTATATGCTGCAAGACCTAGCAGCATGTTTCTCGTCTTTTTCTTCATTGCCTCAAACTCCTCCTGTCTTTTCACTGCCGAATCCCTCAAGAAAGGCTCCTCGCCACACATAAGCTTCCCCACCCTCTGGCAGAATCCGGCCATTTATCCCCCACTCTCGCAGCTCCTCTTATAAGGTATGCCTTAACCTTTTCTCCATACATGTATGGATCCTTTCCCTTTACAATTCCCCACTCCATCAGCATTGCCGCCGCCCCCGTAACCATAGGTGCTGCAAAGGATGTTCCTGTGACATACCGTTCCCGCTTGCCCGGAATACTGATATTAACTCCCGGCGCAGTTATGTCCGGCTTCGCATACAGTATAAGACTATTTCTTACATTGACTCCCCGCCCTGAAAATATTGCTGCACTCCCCGGCACCCTGCCATTGGCACCGACGCATACCGCCCGCCTAGAGGTTCCCGGTATAGTAAATGTATACTCAGGCGAAGACCGTAGGAATCCCGTTGCACTCCCAAGTGTTGAAACAGGCGGCAGCCACATATTAAAGTAACCCTCCAGCACATTTGAAGCTGTAAATCTTATGCTCCATATCCCAGATGTTATATAACCGCCATCAGCGGCAATGGCAGCATATATTTCCTCCCCCATATAGAATGGTCCCGGTCCATATGCCTTTGATACAATATGCATATTTTTAATATCACGCTTTACAAGCCCTGCATTCCTGTCACTTATAAGCATTCTTTCGCCTGTTGGTGTAATAAGCTCAATTTCTGCAGTATCCATGTTCCTTTTCCATATCTGTATACTAAGCTGCGGCTCATACTCACCAACTGCAAGCTCGGCATCCAGCACACCGCCTTCAATCAGCTTCCCTGAATAATGCGTCCTGCCCTCGCCCTCATTACCTGCGCCTATGCATATGCTGCATTTGTACGCTGTACAGCAGTCGTCTATAAACATTTCAAATACAGAGCTTCCCTCATGACTGCCATAAGTTCCGCCATAGCTTATATTAATCGCAACCGGCTGACCATATTCAATGGCTTTCCTTATACTAAAATCCACGCCTCTCATAATCTGCGTTGTCCTTATAAATGCATCTCCACCTGAATTGCCAAGCTTCACAATAATAATATCAGCATCAGACGCTACACCACTCCTGCCACATGCAATAACAGCAACATCATTGCCATGTCCGGTTGTGTCAACTGCCGGCAGTGTCTTTACTTTTCCGTTTCTGTAATCCTCCAGAATACCGTCAATATCACTGGCAGAATACACAGCCTCCGTCGTCTGGTCCCACAATGTCTTAATTCTTGTCTTTCCGGAATCATCAGTAAATTCACTGCTTCCTATATCAATTCCGGAATCAATTACTGCAACTAGCACTCCCTTACCGGTCACTCCACCATATGGCGTCTGTGGTGCTTTTGCCAGATTAACACACGCTTCTGACTTTGCCTCATACAATTCAAAATACAGTGCCTTTGGTTTTTCTATAAATATAATCTCCGGCTCTGCGGCAAGCGCTTCTATATTGTCAATCGTAGTCCTTACAATCCAGTATCCGCATAAAAGCTGGGTATAAGCAGCATTTGTATAAATGTTTTTAATCCGTTCAAGACTTCCAGCGCTCTTAACAATTACCTCCCATGTCCTGTCAGAAGCATCAAATCCGGCTTCCATGTCAGGAATCTGCTTTCTTATATCTTCACTTGTATCCGCACTAATCTGTAACAGATTCTCAATTCTTGGATTCACACTAATCTCCATTCCGCAGGCACAAAGTGCCGGAGGAATCGCGAGCCAAATGTCAGATTTGGCTCTGCGATAAAAGCTATTTGTGATGCCTGCGTCACAAATAGCCGTGTGAAAAATCAGATATCAATCTGATTTTTCACACTACACTCCGGCTGATTTTATGTCATCATGACTACTCAGAATCATTTGCAAATACAGCATAGCAAGGCTTCTCTTTTTGCCCAACACAGCGTTGCATGACTCATCTTTTTGCTCACCCCATGTTGCATGGCTTTGAATAGCTTCATATAATCTTATGCTGCATACCCTGTAAATGTGCTTCAAAGGCACACGTGTACCATTATAGTAAATAAAAATGGCTGGTGCATACACACCAGCCACTAAGTACATTACTATCATATTAAATTGAACATCATGTTTTCTTAATAAATTCGATACGGCACTTTGGACACTTAATGCTTATCCTGCCTTTTCCCTTAGGAACTCTTATCTTCTGTCCACAGCTAGGACATTTAAAAATCCTGTGAGTTTTGCTGTCCTTAATTCTTGCCCTTGCCTTATTGAACTTACTCATAAACTTATAATGAAGCTTCATATACTTCTCATTCTCAGCACTCCGCTTTGATATATTCCTTGAAAACATCCTGTAATATATAACCACGATTCCCACAAGTGCAACTGTATATAACACATTATTCCTTAGAAAGAAAGTAAGTATAATCAAAACAAGAACAATATATGATAAACATCTTGAAAGCTGATCCATGCCATATCTTCCATACATGAATCTCGAAAAACTCTGCCTAAACCGGTTCATAAAACATTTCCTTTCTATATATCGAAATAAATCACATCAACATACATATGGTAACACACAGACCGGTAAAAGCAATAAAAAATGTATAAAATAAATATGAATATAAGGATGGACATATTTATATAAAGGAATGCCTGCTACCGGCTCTCAGCCCAGCATGGGTACTGGAACAATTCGTTAGGATTGCGTCAATTTATCAAGTGGCATTGAAGCCTTGTAGTTTGTGTACATTCGCCAGATGAACATATCCGCTGCGGTGTCTGCCTAAGGCACACTCGCTCATAGATTACTGCACTTAGTGGGAGTAAATGCCGCCATATACAAAATTTATTACGGTGTGGAAAAGCAAACGCGTTTCACTTGAACGAGCTTTACCACACCGATTTTATGTATATAGCGGCATTAACTCCCACACAGTTCGTAATAAATCGCGAGTGTGCCTTAGGCAGACACCGCAGCGGATATGTCCAGATGTCGAATGAACTCAAATAATCAAAAAAGGCTTCAATGCCACCTGATAAATTAGCAATCCTTAACGAGTTCCAGTACCCATGCTGGGCTGAGAGCCGGTAGCAGGCATTCCTTTATATAAATATGTCCACCTAAACCTTAATATTCCATATATACGTCCCCATCAAGGTTCTTCCAGTAGAACTTATCCTCAAGCATCATGTAGCTGTGCTCTGAATTCTCTTTCGGAATTGAAACTGAACCCGGATTCATGTATATGTAATTATCTCTCTTCTCACACTTAGGTACATGAGTATGTCCGCAAAGAAGTATGTCGCCCTCCTTTAATGCAGGTATGTTCTTCTCATCAAGCTTGTGTCCATGTGCGAGAACGATTGACCTGTCATTGAAGTTAAGATATGCCTGCTCCGCAAGTACATTGAAATCAAGCACCATCTGGTCAACCTCTGTATCGCAGTTACCTCTTACACATACAATCTCATTGCGTAAAGGATTAAGCATTGCAATTACTTCCTTAGGCGCGTAATCCTTTGGCAAATCATTTCTTGGACCATGATAGAGTATATCTCCTAAAAGAACCAGTCTGTCAGGCTTTTCTTCCTCATATCTTTCAAGCAGCTTTCTGCAATAGAATGCAGAGCCATGTATATCCGATGCAATCATTATCTTCTTCATATTATGTCCTTACACTTCCTCAATATCGATTGTCTCTGTTTCTTCTTTTTCTTCTTTTTCAGCAGAAGCCTCTTCATTTTCAGTTGCCTTCTCAGCTTCCTTCTCATTGATTACCTTGACTTCAACCTCAACATCTCCGTCCTTCTCGTCAAATATAACAGAATCATCAAAGTCATTTTCATCAGCCGAATCTGCATTTTCTTCATCTTCCTCGTCAACATAGAAATTAACAGGAATAACCTCTACATTACTGCAGGAAGCCTTACCGATAATATATACTGTATGGATTCCTTCCTCATCAACATTATCAACAAGGTTCTTAACGCCTGCAATCTTTCTTGAAATGTCACATGTTGCATTGACACCCTCTGGAAGAATTATTGTAACAGAGCTTGCATTGCTTGAGAAATTAATATATACATCCTTCTCAAATACAGCAAGACCAAGGTCAAGCACAACCTTAGAAGCTACAGCCTTAAGCTCACAGCCAGCAAATACTTCATCCTCAACCTCGATAACCTTCTTCTCTCCCATAGCATTATACTTACGGATTTCGTCATCGAAGCTGTCATTTTCTTCCTTTACATACTGTTCCTTAGTCTTCTTAAGCTTGTCAAATGTCACCTTTCCTATTACAGCAGCACCACCAACTCCTAATACAACCTTTACTAAGCCATTTTTCTTTGCCATGTTATCTCCTCCTTGTTTTCACAAACATAATTAATGTGATTATACCATATTGTCCAATTAAAAATCAACGCGAATACACACATCCGCAATAATTCTGCCTGTACAGATTATACTCATGCGAAAGCTCAATAGAACGCTTATACCCTTCCTTTTTCTTAAAATCAGACAAAAGATATGACATGCCATATTCCTCTGACAGCCTTAAGCCAATTTCGTTAAGCTTTACGCTGTTCTTTAAAGGACTTATCGTAAGCGTTGTCGTAAAATAATCAAATCCGCCAGCCTTCGCCGTCTCACAGGTCTTTCGCAGTCTTAACTCATAGCAGCGGAAGCACCTCTCGCCGCCCTCCCTGCACTGCTCATACCCCTTTGCTATATCATAGAATTTCTTAGTATCATAATCTCCCTCTATGAAAGAAACCTTATACTTTACCGGAAATTCACTGATGAAGCGCTTCTGTTCCTCCACTCTTTTCCTGTACTCCTCTTCAGCCGATATGTTCGGATTGTAATAGAATACAGTTATATGGAAATAATCAGAAAGATACTCAATACAATGGCTGCTGCATGGCGCGCAGCAGCTATGTAAAAGCAGTGTTGGTACGATTCCTTCCTTTTCGAAGCCTGCAAGCTTCTTATCAAGCTCTTTCTGAAAATTCCTCTGTTCAAAAGGTATACCCATATTACTCAACCTGTCCTGTTATCTCTTCCAATGCAGAATAGAGCTTCTCCATCTGTTCATCAGTTCCGATAGTAATTCTTAAGTGATTATCAATAAGCGGCTGGTTAAAATATCTGACAAATATGTTCTTTTCTTTAAGCTTTTCAAATATTTCCTTAGCCGTAACACTCCTATGTGTTGCAAATATAAAGTTAGCTTTAGAATCAGGAAATGAAAATCCTAACTGTGACAGTCTCTCCTTTGCATTTTCTCTGGTCTTAACAATCTTACCCACACATTCCTCAAAATATTCCTTATCATTGACAGCTTCAATGCCATAGCTTATTGAAGTCCTGTTCATTGTGTATGAATTAAATGAGAATTTCACATCATTAAGAGCCTTGATAAGTGCCGGATTGCCGAAGCAGTAGCCTATTCTCATGCCTGCCATTGAGCGTGACTTAGAAAATGTCTGTACTACCAGCACATTTTCATATTTATTAACAAGCTCGATTGCTGACTTTCCGCCAAAATCTATATAGGCCTCATCGACGATAACAACCACATCCTGATTATGCTTAATAATATCCTCAACCTTGTCTAATTCCATATAAACTGCTGTAGGCGCATTAGGATTAGGGAATATCACGCCGCCATTTTCCTTGTAGTAATCCTCCGGAATAATATTAAAATCCTTATCAAGCGGCTGCTTCTCATATGGAATCCTGTAAAGGTCCGCCCATACACTATAGAAAGAATATGAGATATTCGGGAACAGTATCGGCTTGTCTGAGTTAAAAAATGTCAGAAAACACATTGACAATACATCATCAGAGCCGACTCCGACAAATATCTGATTATCATTCATCCCATAATAAGCTGCAATTGCATGTACAAGGTCTGTAACCTCCGGATCCGGATAAAGCCTTAAATCACCTATATCCAGTCTATTAACTGCCTCAAGCACCTTAGGTGTCGGAGGGTATGGATTCTCGTTAGTGTTAAGCTTTACAACATCCTTTACCTTAGGCTGCTCTCCCGGCACATATGGCTCAACCTTTCTGATATTCTTCTCCCATGTCTTCATAATAGTCCTCCATTCTTGTCTGCTTTTCAAGACATATCA
>CAVKBP010000121.1:0-7628 GCA_963654395.1 Ruminococcus sp. CAG:382 | reverse complement strand
CACAATATTTATCCACGAGGCATCTGTCAGAAATGGCAGGTGCTTTCTTTTGTCGTAAATTCAGGGAAGGAGATGTCTTATGGCTGGCAGAATTCAAGGTATCACGGTCGAGATTGGAGGTGATGCCGTAAAGGAAACAAAGGTTATAAAGTGAGAAATTAAGACTGGTATGGTAGAAATACAATGCCAGTCTTTTTAGTCAACTATTTTCATCAGTACAGCAAAAACAAGACAGCGAAGCGCATCTTGTTTTTACCGCTTAATTTGCATATAATGGGGCGGTGGATATGGCAGGTGGGATGTGTGGTATATGGGTGAGGCGAATGTGGAGCTGCCGCATAATCCCACAGTATCCAGCCGGCGGAACCCTGAGCCTCACCCATATGCCACACATCCCACCGTCCGTCCCTCAACCCACCCAAAGTAGGCAAACCATAAGGAGGCAAAAACATGAGCAACAACATTTTAGCAGACTTACAGCCACAGGCTGTCTTTAAATATTTCGAGCAGATATGTGCAATTCCACATGGCTCTGGCAATGTGAAGCAGATAAGTGATTATCTGTGCGCATTTGCAAAAGAGAGAAAGCTGTGGTTTAAGCAGGATGAAAGTTATAATGTGATTATTAAGAAGCCGGCAAGTAACAGTGAAAGTAAAGCCGCGCCGGTTATTCTGCAGGGACACATCGATATGGTCGCTGTAAAGACTGATGATAAGATTAAGGATATGGAAAAGGAAGGGCTTGACCTGTATGTAGAAGACGGGTATGTAAAGGCTGACAGGACAACCTTAGGCGCAGATGACGGTATTGCTGTTGCTTATGCGCTTGCTATATTAGACAGCAGTGATATATGTCATCCACCGATTGAAGTTGTGTTTACAGTTGACGAAGAGATTGGAATGCTTGGTGCAGAGGCGATTAATCCTGACTGCCTTGAAGGAAAGATTATGTTAAATATTGATTCCGAGGAAGAGGGGATATTTCTTTCAGGCTGTGCCGGCGGCGCGACCTTGAGGGCAGCTTACCCATTGAAAAAATCGGACATTACAGGGACTATGCTTTCTATAAAGGTGAATGGACTAACAAGCGGACATTCCGGAACAGACATAATATGCCAGCGTGCAAATGCTAATATTCTGATGGGAAGACTTCTTTTTGCAGTTAAAGAGCATGTGAACATTGTAAGCGTATCGGGAGGCGAGAAGGATAATTCTATAGCTCCATTTGCAAATGCATTGATAATTACGCAGGAAGCAGATAAGGCTGCCGGGCTTCTGGAAATAGCTGCAAATGCATTAAAAGAAGAATATTCTGTAACTGATACGCAGCTTACTATTACAGTAAAAAATGAAGGCGGATGCAGCACTCCGGCATGTGATGACAAGACTACTCAGATGATTATAAATGTGCTTAATTTTATACCTGATGGTGTTATTAAGATGAGCAATGACATTAAGGGGCTGGTGCAGACTTCACTTAATCTTGGTGTTACAGGTTTGGATGAGAACACATTTGCAGCAACATACCTGATAAGAAGCAGTTCACAGAGTGAAAAGGAATACCTTACTGCAAAGGTTGGAAATATGACGGAATTCTTAGGGGGAACATATGAACTTGCAGGCGTATATCCGGCGTGGGAATTTAAGAGGGATTCAGCAGTCCGCGATATAATGTGTAACTCCTATAAGAAGCTTTTCAATAAAGAAGCAGCAGTGGAAACTATGCATGCAGGTGTTGAGTGTGGAATTATGGCTGCTAAAATTGATGGACTGGACTGTGTGTCATTTGGTCCGGATATAATTGATATCCACACTGTCAAAGAAAAATTAGATATTGCTTCGACACTAAGAAATTGGGAGCTTATTCTTGATGTATTGAAGCAGCTTTCATAGCCACAATAATCCTAAAACTATATCTTGTGTATGTCGTATCCGGTTGAACAATTTTTGACGACGAAAAATCAACCGAATACGACATTTTCTCTACCGTTCACGACATAAACCCTACTGTTCGCGACATAATAGCCACAATACTATATATATTATTGACAAATATTTGTATAAAGTATAAGATTTTATCTGTACAAAACATTTATTAAATCCTTGCGCAGGGGGTGGAATTTTGAAAGGGAAAGGTATATGGAGTATAAGGATTTTGTAGAGTATATTAAGGAGAATGCAGCATATATTGCTGGAGAGGGTGGAAGAATTTCAATTAATCATGTTATTAAGAATAACGGACATGAGATGGATGGGCTTGTCATTATGGAGAAGAACAGAGACATAGCACCGACTATTTATCTCGACAGCTTTTATGAAATGTATACCCAGGGCGAGAGCGTTAAGAATATTATCAGCCAGATTGAGATTATATATAGGGAAAATCGGGATAATATTACATTTGATGTAGATATTCTTAAGAGCTTCGATACGATACAGGATAAGATTGTTTACAAGGTTGTCAATTATAAGAGCAATGAGAAGCTGCTGGAGCAGGTGCCGCACAAGAGAATACTTGACCTTGCTGTCGTGTTCTACTGTCTGCTTGATAATGGGGAAGGAAAGAGTGCGACCGCGCTTATATATAATAATAACCTTAAGAACTGGAAGGTCACTATTGATGATGTGTATAAGGCAGCTTTAAAGAATACGCCTGACCTTCTACATAGCAGGATAAGCTCTATGTCAGCTATTTTTGACAAATGTGGTGTCAATGTGGACGGTAAAGAGGTTGATTTAAAGGATTATGTGCCATCAGATATGTATGTGCTTACCAACGAAACTAAGATTAATGGTGCAGCATGCATTCTTTATGAAAATGTGCTGTATGATTTTGCACAGAAGCTGGGAAAAGACTTATATATTCTGCCATCGTCAATTCATGAGGTGATTCTTCTTCCAAAGCTGCCAATATTCGAGAAAACCGAGCTTGTCAATATGGTGAGAGAGGTTAATACCGAGGGAGTGGCAGCAGAAGAAATACTGTCTGATAATGTATATGAATACAACAGAACTAAGAGACTGATAACTATGTAAAAATAGTAACTGCTCTGAATGGTTACAAAATGTACATGATGGGATTCGAACCCACGATCTTCCGCTCCGGAGGCGAACGCTCTATCCAGCTGAGCTACATGTACACAGCATATAATAAATACATGCTTATATACTATACATTATTAAATCAAAATCTGCAACAATTGAATTAATTTTTTTCTTTTGTTAGAATTAGGACATCTGTATTTAGATTAAGAACTTATCAGACATGATGATAAGAATTGGAGGCAGCATGTCAGAGCGTATTAATAAATATTTAAGCGCCCACGGAGTCTGTTCAAGAAGAGAAGCCGACAGAATGATACAGGAAGGCCGTATTATGGTTGACGGAAAGACAGCGGTTATGGGCGAGATGGTAGATGACAATACAATTATATGTGTTGATGGGAAAAAGATTGACAGCAGCACACCGCCACAGGTAGTCATAGCTTTTAATAAGCCTGTAGGAATTGTATGTACTACAACTGACAGACAGGGAAAGAATAACATTGTTGATTTTATCGGATATAAGGAAAGAATATATCCTGTAGGCAGATTAGATAAAGAGTCTGATGGTCTGATTCTGCTTACTAATGATGGAGACATGATGGACAGGTTACTCCGTTCTGTCAACGGACACGAAAAGGAATATATTGTTTCGGTCAATAAGCCGGTGAACAAAGAATTTATAAAGAGGATGTCAGGTGGAATCTATCTTAAGGAGCTCGACCGGACAACTAAAAAATGTGTTGTTGAAAAGCTTGCAGATAAGACCTTCCGGATAATTCTTACGCAGGGACTTAACAGGCAGATAAGAAGAATGTGTGCAGAATGTGGATATAATGTAACTAAGCTGACAAGAATAAGAATTATGAATGTGGAGCTGGGCGATTTAAAGAATGGCGAATACAGAGAGCTTAGTGGCAATGAGCTTAACACACTTTATTCACAGATATATAAGTAAAGATTTATATATATAGATACATTGATGAGTGTATATAAGGAGCACAGTGTGAAAAATCAGATTGATATCTGATTTTTCACACGGCTATTTGTGACGCAGGCATCACAAATAGCTTTTATCGCAGAGCCAAATCTGACATTTGGCTCGCGATTCCTCCGGCACTTTGTGCCTGCGGAATGTAGATTAGTGTGAAAATTGACAGAAATGGAGCGGATTATGGATTTATTACAGGAATATTCTAAGTTAAAGAAAACGATAGATTATCATATGGACAGATACTACAATCAGGATGAGCCGGAAATAAGCGACTACGAATATGATAAGCTTATGACAAGGCTTAAGGAGATTGAAAAGGAGCATCCTGAATGGGTGACATCTGATTCACCTTCACAGAAGATTGGTGGTACTGTCAAAAGAGAAGCTGGAGTTAAGGTAACTCATAATGTTCCCATGTTATCCATTGAAGATGTGTTTTCAGAGGATGCAGTATGTGCATGGATTGATAAGGTTCATGCCATGCACCCTGAATGCACATTTTCGGTAGAGACTAAGATAGACGGCTTAAGCATGAGCTTAAGGTATGCAAAGGAGGGGGATGGAAAGCTGCATCTTAAGCTGGCTGAGACAAGAGGCGACGGACTGACTGGCGAGGATGTCACAGCTAATGCAAGGGTGATTGATGATGTATTACAGGTGATTGACCTGCCTTATGATTCACTTGAGCTACGTGGTGAAGTGTATATGAGTCATGAGGATTTTGAAAAATATAATGAAGAACAGGAAAGGCTTGAAAAAAAGCCAGCAGCCAATCCAAGAAATCTTGCGGCTGGAACATTAAGACAGCTTGATACTTCAATTACGAAGAAGAGAGGTCTTAAAATGTTTATCTTTAATGTACAGGACGGTCCGGCTGAGATTATGGAAAGCCATGGCAGTGGAATGGATATGTTAAAGGCAGCAGGTGTACCTGTTGTATATCATAAGATTTGTAAGACTAAGGAAGAGGTTGTTGGTGTCATTGATGAGATAGGAAGGATGAGAGAAGAGCTTCCGTATGATATTGATGGTGCTGTTGTCAAGATTGACCATATTGCCTTCAGACAGGAATTTCCGGCAGGAAGCAAGTATTCAAGCGGACATATTGCTTACAAATATCCACCCGAGGAAAGAGTAGTTGTCATGGATGATATTCTGGTAGATGTTGGAAGAACAGGAAAGCTTACATTTACAGGAATATTCCATGATCCTGTGACCGGAAAGCCGGCAAGGCTGTGTGGAACAAGTGTATCAAGGGCAACTCTCCATAATCAGGATTATATTACACAGATGGATATAGGAATAGGTGGAGAGTATAAGCTGTTTAAGAGCGGCGAGATTATTCCTAAGCTCAATGGCTGTGTTAAGAAGCCAGAGCATGTATTTGAAGCACCAAAGGTATGTCCGGTGTGTGGTGAACCGCTTATAAGAGAGGAGGACACAGCAGATATCAGGTGTGTCAATCCTTCCTGTGCAGCGCAGTTGTCAAGAACAGTGGCATATTTCACTTCACTTGACTGCATGAATATCATGGGACTTGGCGAAACTCTGGTTGATGCCCTTATTAAAGAGGGATATATACACAATTATGCTGATATATACACTCTTAAGGAACACAGGGATGAGCTTGTTGAAAAGGGAATTATCGGGAAAGAGAAGAATACTGATAAATTGCTCGCTGCAATTGAAAAGTCCAAGGAGAACACTCCTGACAGACTGCTCACTGCACTTGGAATAAGAAATGTCGGCAAGAATACAGCCAGACAGATTATGAACTACTATGATAGTCTTATGGCACTTGCCAATGCAGGTGAGGAAGAACTGCAGAATATTCCGGATATTGGTGCAACAACTGCTAAATGTATATATGACTTTTTCCATGATGAAGCGAATATAGAACTGATTGAAAGCTTAAAGCAGTCAGGTCTTAATATGCAGATGCCTAAGAAGCAGGAGGCTTCGGACAAGCTTGCAGGAAAGACAATTGTTGTGACAGGAAGCTTTGATAATTACAGCCGTAAGGATATGGAAGAGCTTATTGTTTCCAATGGTGGTAAGGCTACCGGAAGTGTCAGCAAAAAGACAGATTTTCTTGTTGCCGGTGAGGCAGCAGGTTCAAAGCTGGATAAAGCTAATGCTTTGGGGGTTACGGTGCTTACTATAGATGAATTCATGGAAATGATAAAGTAGATATTAGTACAGTTATTTATGAAACTCTGTACCATACTGGAAAAAGCTGGATAAGACGCAGGGGGCGTGTCTTATCCAGCTTTTTTCAGCTTTGAATTTTTGTAACTTCATTTGCAGAACCGCCTCTGCAAGGTTCATTTTTTGCTCATGTGATTATCCCGTTATATAAAACTGCTTATCTGCCTGAATGCAGGCATTCGCAGAATGTAGCTTTGCGCGGCACTAAATAGTTGCAAATTTTAAATGTTAAATGCAGTAATTATCGGCACTTTCGTTGAGGTCGTAAGGTGTTATCTGATATACATAATAATTGAGCCAGTTGGTATAGAGGTTGTTGGCATGGCTTCTCCAAGAAAGCAATGGCTTTCTGTTGCAGTCATCATCAGGATAATAATTAACCGGAAGCTCTGGCTCAATTCCCTTGTCAATATCACGCTTATATTCCTGGTCGAGTGTTAATCTGTCGTATTCAGGATGTCCCATAACGAATATTTCCTTGCCATCATCGCCAAGAACAATATATATTCCTGCTTCGTCTGAATCAGCAAGCACCTTAAGCCTTGAGTTATCAAGAATCTGCTGTCTGCTTGCCTGTGTATATCTTGAATGTGGTGCCATAAATACATCATCAAAGCCTCTTACCAATGGCTCCTTTCTGTTCATGACTCTATGCTTATATACACCAGACAGCTTCTTTGGAAGCAATTCTTTCCTGATACCATAATGATAATACAAGCCTGCCTGTGCTCCCCAGCATATATGGATTGTTGATGTAACATGTCTCTTAGACCATTCCATTACCGTTGTAAGCTCGTCCCAGTAATTAACAGCTTCAAAGTCAAGCTTCTCAACAGGAGCACCTGTGATAATCATTCCATCATAATTATTAGTTTTAATTTCTTCAAAGGTCTGATAAAATTTTTTGATGTGCGAAGCTGAAGTATTCTTTGAAACATGTGATGACATCTGTAAAAATGTAACATCAATCTGTAAAGGTGTATTAGATAAACCTCTTAAAAGCTGCAGCTCTGTATCCTGCTTTATAGGCATAAGATTAAGAACTACTATCTCCAAAGGTCGTATATTCTGTGAAATAGCCCTGTTTTCGTCCATGACGAATATATTCTCTTCTTCCAGTTCTGCTTTAGCTGGTAAATCACTCTGAATCTTAATTGGCATTACTGTTCCTTCTTTCTATTATCTTTGTTGTCTGATTATAGCATAACATTTTTAATAACTGTACCAAAGTTTGTGAATTTTCTTCACATTTTTATAAGATTGCATTAAAAAAGCAAGAACTTGCTATTTGATATGCCGGATGTTAAAATTCAGGTACAAGAATGGAGGATATTATGACAGGTGAAGAATATATGAACCTTGGTGTTGCGCAGGCAACTGTAAC
>CAVKBP010000120.1:0-7721 GCA_963654395.1 Ruminococcus sp. CAG:382 | reverse complement strand
ATACGCCACACCTTTCGAATGCGAAGCATTTTGGAGGTTGGCTCTGAACAGTTACGATAAATTAATATGGAATTACATTATATTTGTCCGGGTTTTGTCTGCATTTGTATGATATGATTATAATGTAAGTTAATGATAAGTAATGAAAACATAAATTGCGTGAGTGCAGAGACGCAGAGCTGCTCCGCAGTCTGATATCGAAGTAAACCGAAGGAAGGTGAATATATGTCACAGAAGACATTGCAAGAGGTATTGAAAGAAAGCAAAGAAGGAAGAAAAATCGTTAAAAAATATGGGGAGAAGCTGGCCTCTTATGAGCAAAGCGAAACGGATGATAATGTAATTAACAGTGATGAAAATAAAAAGATTGCCAAAAAGATTTCAGAGCTTATGATGAAGGATCCGAGAGTAAACCATGAATTGAAGAACAGGCTTCCTGCTGCTCATGGCATGAAAAAGGATAAGCTGCAAAAGCTGCGTGTGACTGCCAAAGGAGATGGCGGCTGGAAAGTAAAAAGAGCCGCACAGAAGGAGCTTGATAAAATACGGGAAGCAAGGGAAATAAATGTCCGTTCCGGATATAAAAGTATCAGCAAGGCTTCTTACTCAGCGGGAAGGAAAGGCGCAACAGGTGCACTTGGCAAAATGGTATTTGACATGCTGCTTGGTGATGAAGAAGATAGAACTCAAGATGTTGAGGCTGAAGATTATGCAAGTGAAATTGATTATAAATATGACTTGAAAAATGGTCAAAAAGGACATTTGCACGGATATATATATGAACCTGAAGAAGATAAGAGAAATGGTAAAGTAGTGCTTGTCTATAGCGGAGGAGGAGCACCAGCCGCAAAATATATTGATCAGATCAAGGAAACATATCTGGATTCCGGATGCAGAGTAGTTGTTATGGATTACAGAGGATTTGGAAAGAGTAAAACTGAGAATGCCAACGGAAAGGAAATTGATTTCCGTCTTGGAGAAAGCAGTATGTATGAAGATGGAGAAGCTATGCTGTCATATGTTCAGAACACTCTTGGCTATAAAAGCAGTAATATCATATTGCATGGATATTCGGCAGGAGGTCCAGTGGCAAGTAAGGTGGCAGCCAATATGGCAGAGAGAAATGCTGTTAAAAGAAAAGACGGAAAGCTGGTAAAGGAGAAGGATAGACTTGGAGGTCTGGTACTACACAGCGCAATAGGAACAACATATAAGGTGGGAGCGTCTAATTTTCCTTCAAAGATACAAGGTGTGATATGTGGTTTTGCGGGCTGGTTAATGGCAGGTGGTTTTAACACGATTTCTCATATGAAAAGACTGTATAAATATGATCCTAAGCTGCGGGTGCATTTAGTCAGCGGAACTAATCCACAAGATCATCTGGATATTGAGAGTTCAGGTATAAAGGCTGACAATCCTTATCGTACAGCAACAAGCTACAGGACTCATTATGGTCATCTGGCAAAAAATGTAGTGAAAGAGGATGCAGGTTTACAGGATCTTATTAAGTGGAACAGAGAGGAAGCTAATCTGAGAAAATCAAAGACTAGTACAGCGTTTCATAAATAACTGGACCAAAAACGAAGAATGTTTTTTGAATGTGTATATCAAAAAACGCAGGCGTAGCGGGCTACGGCGAAGCTTTTTGGTATGTGCAGTCAGAAAAACAGGCAAGTTATTGGAATAGCTGTACAAGTACGAAAGGAAAGCATTTATAAGCAGATGGATAATGCAGGAGGTAAAATATGGCGGTCAGCGTTCTGACGGTAGAAGAACTTATAAAATTTAATGAACTATATCCGGATATTCTTTTGGACGAATTACCGGAAGATGAATTGCTTATAGGGTACATAGAAGAAGATCCACTCAGGGCGGCTGGGATACTTATGGCACACCCTGAGGGACGAACGATGCTTCTTGACTGGATGTTCGTTGATGAGAGCTCAAGACGCAGAGGTGGAGGAAGAGCCATGCTGGAGCTGTTAAGGGATAGTTGCGAAGCGTCTGGTGAAATAGATGCTATCATTCTTACATTTTATAACGAGAATCAGCATATGAATAGTTTTCTGACAGCATGCGGTTTTATCTCAGGGTATATGCCGGGCTGCAAAAGCTATGTGACGAGACTTTCGAGGATTAAGAGTCCAAAGGGAATCAAAGCCGAAAATGTTAATTACCTGCATCTTAATCAGGCTCCCGCGGAAGCTATAGAGAAGCTTAACAGATATCTTTCAATGAATGTGGTAAGTGACATCGGAATAGGGCTTCCACTAAAGCCGGAGAATTACAGGGAAGAAAGTATGGTACATATCAGCAATGGTATGATAGACAGCCTGTGGCTGGTCAGAGATGAAGAGGATGGCATATCTTTTCCATGGTTCTTTAATGGCTCACAGAATCTGATTGTACCGATTGGACTTATGAATCAGGTGCTCAGGGAGCTTAAAATGAAATTCCCGGAAGATACAAAAGTATTTGTTACAAGTATTAAGCCTAATATAGAAAATGTGATTTATGGCTATTTCAATCCGCAATCGTATAAAGAGATATATTTTGGAGTATATCTGATGGATGAGGTGTTTCCGTATTATATATAATCATATGTAAATCAGTCACATTATATAAGATGTTTTGAAGAATTATGTATATGTATGCTTATACGAGGAGAGGACAGCCGAGAGACTGTCCTTTTTGTAACATTAATTTGATTTTCGTTGTATAGGTTATCCTTCGTGAAAAACTACATAATTAAGAGAATCTGTAATTAAGAAAAGGATTTGTAGGATGATTGTAATCATGATAGAATAACAGAATCAGATATGTGTTCTAGAAGTTAAAATGATAATAAGCAAAAAAGGAGACGCAACATGGCAGAATTAAAATGTCCTCACTGTGGACAGGCATTTACTGTAGATGATACAGAGTTAAGTTCAATTGTACAGCAGATAAGGGACAAGGAATTTGAAAAGGACCTTGAAAATCGTGTGTCTGAGCTGAAAGCGCATATGATTGAGACGCATAAGATTGAGATGGAAGCTAAGGAAAGCGAGATTAAGCTCAAGAGTCAGGAGGCACATGATAAAGAAATACAGAAGTTGAAAAGCCAGCTTGAAAAAACTGCAGATAAAGCGGCGAAGCTGCAGGCGCAGCTTGACAGTAGTGAGGACAAGAAGAAAATTGCTGTAATGGAGGCAGTCCAGAAGGTAGAAGAAGAAAAGAGAAATCTGGAAAGCCAGTTGACACATGAGAAGGATAAGGGAAAGCTGCTTTTGGAACAGAAGGACGAGCAGATTGCTTATTATAAGGATTTGAAAACCCGGATGTCTACCAAGATGATTGGGGAGACTTTAGAGCAGCATTGTGAGACGCAGTTTAACCAGTTAAGGGCGACCGCATTTAGAAATGCATATTTTGAAAAGGATAATGATGCCAGAAGCGGAAGCAAGGGCGATTACATATATCGTGAGACTGATGAAAACGGTGTTGAGCTGATATCTATTATGTTTGAAATGAAAAATGAAATGGACGAGACGGCAACTAAGCATAAGAACGAGGATTTTTATAAGGAGCTTGATAAGGATCGCAAGCAGAAAAACTGCGAGTATGCTATACTTGTGTCAATGCTTGAGAGTGACAATGAGTTGTTCAATGCGGGAATTGTTGATGTGTCTTACAGGTATGAAAAAATGTATGTCGTAAGGCCACAGTGCTTCATACCGATTATTACATTGCTTAGAAATGCAGCTATGAATGCCATGGAATATAAGCAGGAGCTTGCAGTAGTCAGAAACCAGAATATTGATATTTCTAATTTTGAAGAAAATCTCATGAATTTCAAGAATGCTTTCAGCAGGAATTATGAGATTGCACATACTCATTTTGATAAGGCTGTTGAAGAAATTGATAAGACAATCCAGCATCTCGAAAAGGTCAAGAAGGAACTGCTGGGCTCTGATAATCAGTTAAGAATAGCTAATAGCAAGGTGGAAGAGGTAAGCATTAAGAAGCTTACAAAGGGTAATGCAACAATGCAGGAAAAATTTGAGAATCTGAAGAAGGAATAACATGACAAAAAACTTAGGAGAGGGAAGCATACCAAAGCTTCTGGCAGGGCTGGCAGTTCCGGCAGTAGTAGCGCAGGTTGTTAACCTGCTGTATAACATAGTAGATCGTATATATATCGGGCACATACCGGGAATTGGTGCAAATGCGCTTACAGGTGTCGGACTTTTTACACCAATACTTATGCTTATAAATGCATTTGCAATGCTTGCGGGTTCAGGCGGTGCACCAAGAGCAGCGATATACATGGGAAAGAAGGATAATGATACTGCTGAGAAAATAGTCGGTAACTGCTTTACATTTATAATGCTGTGTGCAGTTGCTCTGACAGTTGTGTTCTATATCACAGCACCGCAGCTTTTAAGATGGTTTGGTGCGAGTGAGGCAACTTTGCCATATGCGCTTTCTTATGCAAGAATATACATTCTTGGAAGCGTATTTGTACTGATTGTTATGGGAATGAATCTGTTTATTACAACACAGGGATTTGCTAAGATAAGCATGATGACTACAGTAATAGGTGCAGTAATTAATATTGTGCTTGACCCTGTATTTATATTTGTTCTTAATATGGGGGTAAGTGGAGCAGCGCTTGCTACAGTGCTTAGTCAGGCTGTGGGTGCTGTCTGGATTATGCATTTTCTGACAGGTAATAAAACTATGCTTCGTCTTAAGAGAGCTAATCTCAAGCTTAATCCCAAAGTAATCGGACCATGTCTGGCGCTCGGAATATCAACATTTGTAATGCTCGCTACAGAAAGTATTCTTTCAATCAGCTTTACTTCAAGCCTTTCCAAATATGGCGGAGACCTTGCAGTAGGAGCAATGACAATTATAACAAGCACAAACCAGCTTGTTCTTATGCCTTTGCAGGGAATATGTCAGGGTGGACAGCCAATCATCAGTTTTAATTATGGAGCAAAGAACAAGGACAGGGTTAAGAAAGCATTTTTTACACAGTTTAAGGTGTGCATAATATTCACATGTGTGAGCTGGGTGATTATGATGCTTGTGCCACAGGTATTTGCAGGGATGTTCACAAGCAGCAAAGAACTTGTAAATTACACAGCGTGGGCGCTTAGAATATATATGGCGGGAATATTTGCAATGGGCTTCCAGATAAGCTGCCAGCAGAGCTTCATGGCTCTGGGACAGGCAAAAGTCAGCCTGATTATGGCATGCTTAAGAAAGCTGATTCTGCTTATACCGCTTATATTCATACTGCCTGCATTCATAGAGAATAAGGTGTTTGCAGTGTTTTTTGCAGAGCCGATAAGCGATATAATTGCAGCAATGGTTACAACTATTGTGTTTATGGTTAGGTTTGACAAGATTCTTGATGCGGGTGATGAGTAAAATGATATACAGCAAAGAGTGCGATATGCAGAAGGAGGGAACACATGGAATTACAGAAAGTAATGGAAAAAAGAAGAAGCATAAGAAATTATAATCACGAGAAGAAGGTTACTAAGGAGCAGCTTGAAGAGCTGATTAAAGCAGCAGCCTATGCGCCTTCATGGAAGAATCTGCAGACATCCAGATATTACTGTGTCTTATCTGAAAATGCAGTGAAAGAATTAAGAGAAAAATGTCTTCCAGAATTCAATCAGGCTAATACGGATGGAGCCGGTGCGTATATAGTCACAACATTTGTAAAGGGAATGGTCGGCTTTGACAAGAATACAGGCAGCCCGGTTAATGAAGCTGGTGACGGCTGGGGGTATTATGACCTTGGTCTGCAGAATGAGAATCTGCTTCTTAAGGCGGCAGAGCTGGGGCTTGATACTCTGGTAATGGGTATCAGAGATGGTGAGGCGTTAAAGAATGTGCTTGACATTCCGGAGAGTGAAAATGTTGTGGCGGTTATTGCTGTCGGCTACAGGGGACAGGAACCACCGGAAAGACCGAAGAGAAAAGATGTCGAGGCTGTTGTGAAATTTATATAAGCTTGGAGCTGATACTTATTCAGAGCTAGGTAAAAATGTGTTCTGCGAATGCTTGCATTCAGGCAGATAAGCAGCTTTTTGGGTGAGATAACCACATGAGCAAAATATGTTTGCATTAGAAAAAAGATATTTAGAAAGCACTGTGCTAGTACTTTAGATAAATAAATATAGAGGTACATATATGGAGGGGAAAAAGTATTCATTAGGTGATTTTACATTTGACACTGAGCAGGAATATGAGCGTGCGAAGGCTGAACTGCAGGTTATTCTTAAGATTAAACAAAGATATGACATTAATAATCCGGAGGACGCCGGAAAGATTTTAGAGGCTGTGAATAAAAAAGGTGATGTATTTAAGTCGTCAGTAGGAAGAGCATTTATTAACAAGCTGAAAAGAATATCAGGTACGGAGCAGAAGCAAAAAAGTACAGCAGATACGAACCAAGAGCAAAAAAGCATATCAGGTATAGAGCAGAAGCGAAAAAGAGTATCAGCTACTAATCAGGAATTAAAAAAGGTATCAATCAGCAGGCAGGAAGAAGCACATCAGGACAGAGTGGTTATTCCTATCATAGCGGAGGGCAGGAAAAATGCTGATATAAAATATCATATTATATTCTTTATGACATTTTTATTTGCCGCTGTTGCACCATATTTTACTGATGGAACCGATGGTGTCGGGGCAGCGTCTGCATTTGTATTTTTACTGGTAATTGGAATTGCAAGTATACGCTCAATTAAAAAGAATAAGAAAAATGCTGATGAGTATATATACAATCATTTGTCTGATGGGGAAAAAGAAGAGTTTGAAAGCAAGCGGATTAAGGATAAGGAATTTGCTGATAATGCTACATTCATAGTGAAAATTTTAATGTTCATTCTGATGATAGCGTGTCCGCCGTTATTAGTTGCATTTATAGTATTCATGCTTCTTGTGAAGTCATCATCCAAGATAAAATGGCTGATTCACAACTGGAAATCAGGAGTGATGAATGCTGTGTATTATGTTGCATTGTTTATGGTGGAAGCAGTGCCGCTTATAGCAGATGTTTATTATGACATAAAGCTTCCAGTAATAATTGCAATCATACCGGCGATATTAATTTCAGTGATAATGTATAGCATGATTATGACTACGCATAAGAGCCAGTTCTATCTTGCCATGAGAAATATTGCTATGTATCCGATTGTAATATTGCTTACATTGCTGCCATTTGCATTGACTGGCGCAATGGCGTATATAGGGTATTCAGCGAAAAATGCGGTTAATAATATTAACGGCGGTGGCGGTAATCCATATGGTGGAACCGGACCGGATTTTGTGTATGATAATCCGCCGGTCTATCAGGTGTCAGGATACAGCTATTATAATAGTCATGGAACATTTGTCGTTGTAGGACCGAGTATGAGAACAATGCCAGACGCGTCGATATATAATAATCTGAGTTATAAAGGATAGAATTAATGCGGTATCTCTCATAAATTTATTAGTGACTTATTAATTTGTTAAGGTGTTCCAAAACATTTGCATAAGCATTAGTATGATTATCGGAAATATTTCATATTGATGGAGGCAACAGTGTGAAAAATCAGATTGATATCTGATTTTTCACACGGCTATTTGTGACGCAGGCATCACAAATAGCTTTTATCGCAGAGCCAAATCTGACATTTGGCTCGCGATTCCTCCGGCACTTTGTGCCTGCGGAATGT